>NZ_QZMV01000060.1:0-5964 GCF_003957705.1 Bradyrhizobium sp. LVM 105
AGCGCGGACGACGCGATGAAGCTGCCCATCAACGAAAACAGCAAGACCACCAACAAATAGGCGAACGCCGTCGCGGCCAAATGGGCGTGAAGGTACAAGCAAGCAGTGTTACCACGGTCAGTGTTATGCTGCCGAAGGTAAACTGAGGGGCTGAACGTTCTAAACTGCTGATCGGGCTACGCATTTTGATACCGTCCGGCCTTTTCTCCGGCGGGGAAGCTATAACATTTTAGGCGAAAATAGGGCAGTGCTCAGCACCGGCACCAGCCCCCGCTGGTGAGCGGTTCCGCTCGATTGCTTGGTAATGAACTGAGCACGCGCAGAGAAAAATTGCATCACAGACGTACGTATAGTTGTCCTAAACCTTTCAATATGGCGCGGTGACACGCCTGCAATCGATGCTCAGGTGCCTGCTTTCCTCCGTTGCCGATAATCCGGGCAGGCGCTCGAGGCTGCAGCCGAGGATAACTCCCTCACGCCAGCCGCAGGAGGACAGCGGCTGCAGTTCAGTTAAGACGCTGAGCCGGAACAATCAGGGGCGCCTCGCCGAACTCGGAAAGAACAAAGACAAGCTGCCGAACCACTCATCTCGCCGGTACGATCGGTCATGCGGAAGAAAGCGCAATGGTCATGTGCCGAGATACGAAGGCGAAGTTACGACTGCTTTGTATGTTTTAGGGCCATCACGCCTCGGTGCGGAGGCTTGTCTCCGGGGCGTTGGCCGGAATCGAGCGCGATTGTAGGCGGAGCAACAACTAGTTTGTCAGGCCGGACACGATCTGTCGCAGCCCTGTTATCTGGCAAGGCAAATGTCGCAGAAGCGTGCAGATGGCCGGAAGCTTGACGGTGAAAGACGCGCTTGAAAATGATTGGTACCGACTCTTTTGCTCGGCGGGCATCTTTTCAGGGCGGCTGCCCGGGGGGCGAGGCGGGCTGCGCACCGGCGATCGCGCGTGAAAGTTCCGGCTCGTCAAGTCGGCTGTCTCGATTCGAATTACGAGAAATGTCGCTGCGCTTGCATTCAACGCGTCTTTGAATGGCGGCGATTAGGATCCGGGACCTATCTCATCGTGTGTCGGTAGTGGTGGAAACGTTGGGCTGGTTGAGCCGAGCTTGCAGCGTCGCGTGCTCGAGCTCGTCCTCCCACCAGGATACGAACACGGCGGCGATGCCATTGCCAGTGATGTTAGTAAGGGCGCGCACCTCGCTCATGAACTTGTCGATCGAAAATACGATTGCCATGCCCGGCACCAGCGCTGGGTTGACCACCGACAACGTCGCAGCGAGCGTGATGAAGCCCGCGCCGGTGACGCCGCTTGCTCCCTTCGACGTTAGCATTGCCACGAGCAGGATCGTGAGCTGCTGGCCAAAGGTGAGATCGACCCCGAGTGCCTGGGCAATGAACAATGTCGCAAGTGTCATATAGATATTGGTGCCGTCGAGGTTGAAGGAGTAGCCAGTTGGCACCACCAGGCCGACCACGGGCTTGGAGCAGCCCAACCGTTCGAGCTTCTCCATCAATTGCGGCAGCGCGCTTTCAGAGGACGATGTGCCGAGCACGATCAGAATCTCGTCCTTGATATACACAATGAACTTGAAGATTGAAAAGCCGACGAGGCGCGCGATCAAACCGAGCACCACCACGACAAATAACGCCGCCGTCGCGTAAAACAGGGCGATCAGACCGATCAAATTGCCGAGTGCTGCCGGCCCGAACTTGCCGATCGTGAAGGCCATGGCCGCGAAGGCGCCGATCGGAGCCGCTTTCATGATAATAGCGATGACGCCGAACACCGCGTTCGCGACGTCGTCAATCATGCCTCGCAGTCGCTCCCCACGGTTTCCTAACGCCATCAGTGAAAAGCCGAATAGGATCGCGAACAGGAGAACCTGCAGAACATCGCCCCGGGCGAAGGCGCCGAAAACGGTATCCGGAATGATGTTGAGAAAGAAATCGACGGTCTTCGAGGCTTCCGCCTGCTTGACGTAATTGGCGACCGCACTGGCATCCGGCTTGACCGCAAGGCCACGACCGATTTGTACCAGATTGCCCATAAGAAGGCCCAACACCAAGGCAAAGCTGGAGACGATCTCGAAATAGACAAGCGCCTTGATGCCGACGCGCCCGACTTTCTTCGCATCCTGAATATGCGCAATACCAGATGTGACGGTGCAGAAAATAATCGGCGCGATGACCATCTTGATGAGCTTGATAAACCCGTCACCGAGCGCCTTGACCCAGTCGTTTGTCGCGACAGACGGCCATAGACAGCCGACCATGGCGCCAATCAAGATCGCGATCAGCACCTGCACGTAGAGAATCTTATACCAAGCTTGCGACGCGCGTGCGGGCGCCGCAGTTGCCATGGTGGTCATGACGCTTCCTTCCCAAATATCTCGAATGCGAGCCGCCGCGTCATTGAGAGGCGACAGCGTCATACGAGGCTCATAATTTTAGCCGTGTCCGATTGAAGACGGTTCCGAGAGCCGGTGCGTCGTTCCAAAAGGCAGGCGTTTAGTTGCGTTATCCTTTCTCGTTAAGCAAAATATGCACCAATTGCTCAAAGTGCGCCCCATTGAGCAGTCTCGGGCAAGCCGTCTGTCTCCGGGTCGCATCCGTTTGAGTGCTTCGCCCGCGTTCGCAAAGTCGAACAAAAAGTTGCGGCGAGACGTGTAACTTGATCGGCTGAGCGCATTAGTGGAGTTCCGTCTCGGGATGGAAGCCCGAGCGTGATCGATATACGCTAACTGCTGATGGATTGTAACAGTGGATGACATTGGTAAAATTGATAGTTTGGATTGTACTCATCCACGCGATGGAAGTCTGGTTTGCGAGCTCGATTGCGCGGGACAATAATCTTGAAACGATGGACTGCTCGTCGCTAGCGGCAAAGCTCGTTCGTGCACGGGGCATTTGTCTCCAGGCATGTGCGAAGATGCGCATTAGGCAGATTGGTCGATAGGCTGCCTTCGCTCTCGGCCCCTCAGCGCCTTTTGCCGCGTCGCGAAGCAGGGTCACGATGATTACTCGCCAGATTATTCGCGTTGCTGCCAAAGGGCAGGCTTCATGGATCCGTTCCATTACCGGCCCAGCGAGTGTGGCGTTTGAGCCAGCAACAAACCACATAGGCATCTCTGGCAGCGTCAAATTCTGCCGTTTCGTTGCGCGGCCGTCGCTGTCTGCTCGGCAACAGAGATGCCAGAAATCTGACATAGCGTTAGGTCCACGCCACCGGGACCTCGACGTCTATGCGAATTTCTGCCACGTTGCGCATGGCGCGCCCCGCAGTTCGCACGCGGCACAGGAATTGCTGATTTTAAACGAGGAGGTGCCGCCGTCAGATGGATGGAAGCGGCCCTCTCACTGGAGTTGCCGATGAGACTTGCGACGCTGCTCTTGCTCGTGGAAACGACGCGCGTGAATGTGGCGGCCGCCATGAAGTGCGACGCGACTAAAAGGCGATCCGCGCCACATAGCTGGGCGAGCCGGACGTGCAGGCGATCACTGAACCCGTAAAACGACCTGCTTTCAGCTTGGGCTGACGCACATGGATGTCTTTTCGGCAGAGATTGCGCAATCTGTTGCGCCTCGGCCCAGACGGACCGGGTGGGTTCTCGCCTCTTTGTGGGGCGAGCGCACGCTCGCTTTTACTTTCGCGGGAATCGTGATCGGATCGGTCCTCTCGGCGCTGCCGTTGGTGGTGCAGCCGATCCGTAACGCCTTTGTTGGGATAGGAGATCGCCAGTCGGAAACTACGGGGCGCGTTTCGTCGCTCTACGCCTTCATTACCATCAGGGCGCGATTGGAGTTTGTTAAAGCCGCTGTGGTTGGCTTTTCTCATACGATCGGCACATTCGGCGTCGTGATGATGATCGGCGGCAACATTCCTGGGCGCACCAAGGTTTTGTCAACGTCGTAGTGAGCTGGTCCCGCAAATCTGAACAGCGATAAGTGGAGTTTCTGCCTGACGGCGGGCAAGATTGACCCGCTAATCAGGAGAGACGATGAGCAGACGAGCACGGCGGAACCACACTCCGGCTTTCAAGGCGAAGGTGGCACTTGCCGCCGTCAAGGGTGACCGCACGCTGGCGCAACTGGCGGAGCAGTTCGACGTTCACCCCAATCAGATCACATCGTGGAAGGCCAGCTCGAAGGCAGCGCTGCCGATGTTTTCGGTCCGGGCGGCGGGAGTCGGATCGCCGAACCCACCGTCGACGTAAAGTCGCTGCACGCCAAGATCGGCGAGTTGACGCTGGAGAACGATTCCTAAGAAACGGCAGCATCTACTTTCGGCTCCAAGGGCTGGAGAACAAAGCCGAATGCCTTGGCACGCCGATGCAAATTGTTGACCACTCGCGTCCGGTAACGCGTCTCGTAGGACGAGGCCCCGGGATCGACATAGTCCATTCCGTATCGCAGAGCATTGTAGAACAGAACTGCGATCTTCGGGGCCGTGGCGGTCACGGCCTTGGCCTTGCCGATGCGCGCTGAGAGCCGTCTATAAAAGGCGCCG
Source organism: Bradyrhizobium sp. LVM 105 (assembly GCF_003957705.1). NCBI lineage: Bacteria > Pseudomonadati > Pseudomonadota > Alphaproteobacteria > Hyphomicrobiales > Nitrobacteraceae > Bradyrhizobium > Bradyrhizobium sp. LVM 105. The sequence continues at coordinate 4,515 of NZ_QZMV01000060.1, forward strand.
AGCGCGGTGTCTGTACGACCCACGGTCACGGCAGCAAGGCGCAGAAGTGCCGCCGCTCGGCCGTCGGATCGGCGCGTTCGGGACGAGAGCATTTTGCCGCCGGAGACCTTGTTGCTCAGCGCCAGTCCCAGCCAGGAGGTAAAATGCTTTGCACTTGGCCACGAGGAGAGCTCGTCGCCGCATTCAGCGATCAGCTTCAGCGAGAGGTAAGGACCGAGGCCGTCGATCGCGGTGAGGTCCTTTCCGAGCAACGCGAACAGCGCCTCGCGGACGTCGAAAGCTGGAGCGTTCGCCTGATCGGTTCTATTCCGACGCCGCGAGACCCGCGGCGCTGATCCGTGGCGATGACCGCGATGGAAGCTCAGTTCCTTCAACACGGCTTCAATTCGGGCGTCGCAGGCAGATGCCTTCTCGTGGTAGGCGTCGTAAAGCGCAAGTGCCTGCTCGAGCGCAAACAGATGCTCGGCGCGGTAGCTTCCGGTGAGCGCCTTCGCGATCGTCTCGGCGCTGGAGTGGCAACTATAATGGCGCAAGCACGCCAGCGCCTCAGGATCGCGCTCGCCGGCAAGGATCGCCCGTATGATACGCAGGCCGGTCGCGCCGGTGATGTCGGTGATGTCGGTGACGACGTGGTGCAGCTGAAGATTCATCTCCGTCAAGGCCTTCTGCATATGCTGGATGTGTGAGGCCGCGTACTCCAGCAGACGCTCGCGCTGACGCACGTAGGCTCGCAGCTCGGCAATCTGCCCTTTGGGCCGAAAGCTGGCCCGCAGCAACCCGAATGAATGGAGCCGCTGCAGCCATTGCGCATCACTGACATCGGTCTTGCGCCCCGGCACGGGCTTGGCATCGCGCGCGTTGACAAGAAACACGTTAAATCCCCGGGCATCGAGAAGCTCGAAGATCGGAATCCAGTAGACGCTGGTCGATTCCATGACGACAGTCTCGACGCCGCATTCAGTAAACCAGTCGACTAGCCGATGCAGATCAGCCGTGAAGGTACCGAAGCTGCGGACTGGCTCCGGTGCGCGATCTGCCCTCACGGCAGCCATGTGCATAGTCGCTCCGACGTCGATGGCAGCCGCGTCCGGGGGCACCATCTGCATCTTACCTCCGTTCCTCGACTTCGATCTTTTGGGGTTCATCTCTAATCCTCCTGCTGACGGCGGCGGAAGGGCTGGGCTGCGCTATTCGTCAGATTCCTAAACGGGATCGCCGGATGGCGTCACCACTCTCAAGTGCGCGACAACCCATGGACCAGGTTTTTTAACGGGGTCACGTGCCACCAAAATCGTATCGGCCGCTCCCTCCCGGTCGGCAATCTAGCGCCGGTCCGTTTCTATCCCACAGGGGGAGCGCAGCGCCGCGCATAGTTTTTTAGAAGGAGCGCTCACCAAGGCGGGATTGCTGAGCGCAAAGCGATGATCGACCGTGAACACGATCTGCCGCT
>NZ_QZMV01000061.1:0-5118 GCF_003957705.1 Bradyrhizobium sp. LVM 105
CCAGTCCTGGTAGTTGTGCCACGCCCATTTCCGATAGATGTATCCCATCGTCAGATTCTTTCGCCGCTGAGGCTGGCCCCGAAGTTGGCGGCACGTGGCAGGGACAGCGCTTCATCGGTATGGCGGTGCCGAGTCACGTTGCCGCTAACTTCGCCGGCGGCGCGGGTGTGGCAGGGATAGCGTCGTTGCGCATTTCCGGCGCCGAGTCGCGCCCGCGCTGCTTACGGTGTGCGGGTTAGTCATAAAAGGCACGGGGTGCGCTCGCGATAGCTGACGAAAGGCTGACGGACTGTCCTGCTTCAATCACGACCGACAGGCTGACCGCGGACTCCAAGATTACTCTCCCATCGTGTCCCCGAGTGAGGTGCCCCAGCGCGGGCAGCATGCCGGGGCGAGACGTTGGGCTAGCCAGAAATCGAGCCACGACTCGATCATTATGACCGTGAAAATGTAGAGCAGCATCACGCACCGCTCAAAATCGCAGCGCGTTGCAAATCTGCCCAACACTCCGTGTAGCGGCGGTAGGATACTCGTTCGCGCTTTGAGGTGCAGTCCAAGCACACGCGAGAAAACGGCAGTTGCCAGTCGCGCATAAGAAAATCTCACGTCCTGAAAAACGACTAAGTTACTATCGCAACCAAGGGCTGTCCACCGGAAAGAAAGCAGCTTCGCTCTCCGTAATTGTCCGGTGGTTAGCTAAAGTGCGCGAGGTATATCGCTATGGTTGAGTGGGGCGGTGCTGCCGGTGTCGCTGCACAACGATCCTGTCATTTTGGACAGGTGCGTCCCGCTCTAATATGAGCGCATGATCGCCGCGGTGGAGGGCCTTCATATGCAGCGCTATTATTTTCCGATGATCCACAACGGTCGCCTTCAGCCGGACGGCGAGGGTGAGATGTTCGGCTCGGCAGATCTCGCGAGTCAGTATGGCGCCAGCGTTGCTCGGGATATCGGCGGCGATCCTGACTACGATCGCGTTAGCGAAACTGTCGTGCTGGTCTTTGATGGCGAAGGCGCGGAGATCGCGCGGCACGTGGTTCAGGGCGACTGACCTGGTGACGCGCAGCCTTACCTACAAATTCTTGTAGTTGACCAGTGCGTGTTCTCCGGGCTCGAATCGCTATCGAGCGGATCCCTCTGTCAGTTGCGAGCCCCAATCACGACTGCAAGAAAGGAGAGCAGGGCAATGTCTCCACTAAAAGCAATCACCAGTTGGTTGGAAACGCTAGACTTGGACATGCAGCTTGAGGTCGCTGGTTTCGCGGCATTTTTAATGTTTGAGCGGGACGATGTTCTCACGCTAGGTGGATCAGAGCAGCTCGAAGCTCTTCATCAGTGGTTGAACGAGCCGGGCTTACCATCATACGTCGCTGCAGACCGTGCCTTATCCTTTCGAATATGCTTCGGTTGCTTTGTCGATGATAGAATGACGGACGCCGGGTGCAAGCGAACTGAAGAGCTGGTTTGCAAAATTCTTAAAGAAGCGAAGCGCGGCGGGAAGTTCGCGGCTTCGCGCAAGGCGCAAAGGATGCTCGCGCTTCTCCCCGCTCGGAAAGAGAGTTGGGAACGTGTTGTAAGATCCTGGAACGAATTGACTGCGACTTGTCTAACAAACGAGGCTGTAAGAAGTTGGAGCGCCGCCAGCAAGCGCATTGGCTTGAAGGTTATTCCAAGTAGCGGCGTTCCGATTGTTCCGCTCAGGTCGCCTCATCGAGGCACCGGTTAGTTCTGCCTTAGATTGTGGCCGGATGGATGGGGTGCAGTAATGGAAAATGAACCGGATGATTTCATCGGACGGATTGCCGAGATCGAACTCGACGAGTCGGCTGCTATCATAATTGAGCAGGTGGACGACGAAATCACGCTCGCCATTGCGAGCATTGTCGGCGTTCATTTCCAAGTGACGGCGGATCAGGCTTGAGTTGTCTCGGGCCCTTGCTGTGGCTGCAGAGAATGCGGCGAACTTTCGCGCGGCGGCCGACACCTAGCCGTCTGCGCGAGCCGCACCCAATCGTGGGGAACAGCGGGCGAAACAAACGAGGCGCCTGAGTAATGGTCATGCGATGTAGGGATAGAAAAAAGATATCCCCCCGCGGAATCCTCAAGGCAGCGCGGGCGGCGAAACCGAAGGTTCCGAAGATGTTGGAATACGCTGGCGTAGCAATGGATTGTTTCGCCTCTCACGGATACGGGTGCCGTACCGTGACGTGAGGCACGAAGAAAGTCGAGTTGACGAGCGATGTTCTGGCTGCGAATGAGGCGAGCAGCATGAGCCGCACGCGCATAGTGCCACACCAGATGGGGGGCGGGACGAAAGCTGGCAGTTAATTCAGACAATCGCGCAACTTTGCTGTCGTCTCAGTCACAGTCAGCCGTTCACGCTCCTCCGGACAAGCTAATGCTGTAACGATTGGATTGCAGGTCGAGGATCGGCGCGTGGCGGCTGTCTGGCGATCATACAGCTCCGCTATCCAAGGCTGGGCGCGGTAGCTGTCGCGCTGGTCTCGATGAAGCGGAAGCTCATGTCCGGGTTCCGGAAAAGATCGCGATCGACTTCCTAAGAAACAGCCGGATCGGAGTCGCCTGGAACTGCCTGTAACTCGAAGCCGCGAGTTTTGGTTCGGCGCTGAAGGGTAGCGAGGACACGGCCGCGATGTTGCTGCTCATAGTGATCCGCACCAGGATCTCTGCAGGGCATGCCGTGCCGGAAGGTCTTAAACTGCGATCTTGCGGGCGGTCGCTCAACGCCTTTAACTTACCCATACGTGAGGACAGTCGGCGATAGAATGCACCGAGCGCCGTATCGCTCCGCCCGACGGTTGTTACTGCCAGCCGCAACAGTGCGACTGCCCGACTGGACGATCTCCGTGTGCGCCACGAGAACACCTTGCAGCTAGAGACTTGGTAGCCTGGTGCAGGCACAGCCAGGAGGCGAAGTGCTTGGGCCTCGGTCGAAGCGGACGCCAAATGCCCACGCTGCTTAGCTTTACATTTCTGCATCTGAAATGCGGGTCAGCATCCTCACGTGCGGTCCCGCCCGTTTGAAGATCGGCTCCCAAAAGGCATAGGCGTTCTCGACGAAACTCTCGGTTACGGTGAACTTCGTGAGCGCGCCCCGATATGCGGCCTGTCGCCGGCAGCCCTGCCCCTCGACAAGATGCCAGATGAATTGAGCGACCTGGCGTGCGTATGTGCTCGGACGACCTCGGTGGTTGGGTACAATCTCAAGCCGCATGGTCGCGGCGTCACGCGTCTCCGGTTCGGTGATATTAGCAAGCCAGATGAAAATTGATGGATCAATGCTCGCGGCATAGCCGTCCCGCTTGAGCTGCTGATTGATGATGGAGAACGCGCTGGCGGCTTCTCTGAAGCATTCGCTCAGGATGAAGTTCGCCTGATTCTCCAGCTTTCCGCAGCGAAGATCGTCCAGTAATCTGACCGCCTCGTCAGTGAGCCGCCGCATATATCGCGGTTGCGGCTGCTTTGCGCCGTCATTTGGTTCCTCCTGCACGAACAATTCGACCGCATCGGCGTGGAACTCTGTTGCGGCTTCTTTGAGAACGGGCAAAAACTTGCTTTCAAGGCAGGAACCGCCGACGTCTTTCGACGCCGCTTCATTCAGGCTGGCTTTGAGGTTTTCAGAAGCCCTGTCTTGAGAGTCCTCGACAACCTTTACCATCATCTCGGTGGTACTGTCGCAATCTATGAGTTCGTCCTTACGCGGCGCCGCCGCATTCCGAGATTCAAGCACCGCAACGTGAATCGGAGGGGTCGCTTGCCTTGCAAGGATTGTTTGATCAGACGTATTCGCGCCTATGTGCTCCGAGCGCGGATTGGAAGGAGCAATCTCGCCGGACAACACAAACAGGCCATCGTCAACGGCTCGGCTCGCCGCCGCGGTAAGATCCACCAGCGAGCGTCGCGCACGCATCTGCCTAGTACGCCGCTTTTTCGCTTGCGTGTGGCTCATGATCTGATGACCTCTCGACAAGCTTTTTCAAGACCCAGCGCCACAGCTCACGAACTTCCTCCGAGGCTCTTCCCTCTTGTGCAAACTCGGTCACGCCTAATCCTGCCCCAAGCGCGTCCTGGTGGTCATTGCGCTGTCCGACATAGGGAAGCGCAAGCACCCCGAGCGAATTGAGCGACGTTGCAGCTTCACTCAGGCGACAGCCCCGCGCTGGCGTCTGATTGAGGACGAAAGCAAATCGGCGGTTGAGCCTACGAATAGCAATCAGCGTCGGTATCGCAGCTTCGATGTCGGCCGGACTCGGACGCACCGGGATCAGGCAAAGATCGGCCCTCGCGATGGCGCGCATGGCCAGTGCATTGTTTGTGGCGGCGGTATCGATGACCGTAAGCGAGATCCCCTCAGCTTCAAGGCTGACGAGCGCCCCTTCTATTTCGGCGGGATCGGCGACCCGAACGACCCGCGGATGAGGATGGCCGCGCCGCTCTATCCATTTTGAAATCGTGCCTTGTAGATCCGCGTCGACAATTGCGACGCGCTCCCCGTTCCCCACCGCTGCGACTGCAATTCCGACCGCCAGCGTGCTCTTGCCGCTTCCGCCTTTTTGGGTGACCAGAGCAAGGACGTACATTGCCTACGCGTCCAGACAACAACGACATGAAACGCACGATTCGTCGAAAACAATTAGCTTACCAATCGGTAACCTACCATTTCCCATCGTGAATCGCATCAACAGCGGCGTGGAACTCACAGCCAAATCAAGCCCACCCACTAACGATATACCGCGTGATACCTCGCCCAAGGCCAGCCGGTCCATACAATGCACAAATCGCGGGCATCCCACCGCCAAGCCCGAGCGTTTGAAGATGGTGCAACGTCCGCTCGAAGTTTGCGGACCGCCGGATAGATACCGCAATAAAATCGATCGGCCTCCGACGCTGTCGAGATATCCTTGTCCTGCGACCAAGTTCGCCCACTTCACAGACCACCGTTTGTGACACAGAAAGAATAGTAATCGCGTCCAACAGCCGGAGTAAGCCTACAAGATCATGTAGTTGTAGTACTGCTGTTTAGTCGGTTGTGAAGAACACGCAAGCCGTTGAGAGAGAATCGATTTTTGGCGAACAGACATGGTTCTGTTCGCAGGA
>NZ_QZMV01000062.1:0-4438 GCF_003957705.1 Bradyrhizobium sp. LVM 105
TCGCGGGTCAATCTTGCCCGCCGTCAGGCAGAAACTCCACTTATCGCGCTGTTCAGATTTGCGGGACCAGCTCAGAGAATACGGCCTCATCCTCAGGGTAATTGAGGTGAACGCGATCTACGATCGCGTTCACAGATGGAAGATCTTCGCACTCCATTGCTCGCCAAGGCATGCAATGCACTTTCAGTGATTTATTAACCGCTGTTCACTAGCATCAAATGCTGGCGGGCAACAGTACACGCCCTGACGCTCGGCTGCTCAATCCGTGAGCGGAACAGACTCTAGTCCTTTTGCCCCGAGGTCGTATGCGCCGTATAGATGGGCCGATGCGGGGCCCTTGGGGAAAGAGGAGCAGAACTGCTCAAAGTCGCGGAAACCTTCATTGCCAATCCCGAGCCAAGCCCCTGCCAGGGGGGAGGAGTAGAGACTCGACGGGAAGCACCTACAGCGGACATCGCCGGGTGAAGGGATAGTCCAGACCACGAACGCCGGAAGGGTGACAGGCGACGCGATCGGATCATGAAGCGTTTCAAATCGTCCCGTCAGGCTCAACTTTTCTGTCAGTTCATGATCAGGTCGCGAACCTTTTCCACATCCTCTCTCTCGGAGCCGTCACTGCCGACTTCCGTCGTGGTTCGCGCGAGCGAGCCTTTGCGACTTGGCGCGAGATCTCCACGACAAGCGCTCGCCGAACCTCGACCTTGGGGCTGCTCCAATTCGTTAACTTGACGGTGCCGCCTTGACGAATCTCCGCGAGCGGCGCCTATATGTAGCCCGTCACGGTCTTCCATTCCCGCATCTCGTAGGATGGAAGCTAAGAGGGAACCCGGTGCGCCGGCAACGGCTATTCCGAGGCTGCCCCCGCAACTGTAAGCGGCGAGCGGTTGTCATCATGGTCACTGGCGCGACAGCGCTGGGAAGGCCGACAGCCGCAGCGACCCGCGAGCCAGGAGACCTGCCGCGACAGAACGAACGTCCTCGGGCGGGGTGCCCCGGTGGGTTGCTTGCAACTGGTGATATTTGCCCGGTCTCCTCGCAAGTCGTCCGCACGGCCCCCCAGCCTCAAACATCGCGGGGTTGCCGATGTCGCCGTCTTACGATTTCGATCAGCATGGTCATCTCATCGAGATGCCGAGTGTGCGGCCGCTCCCAGCGCAGGCCAAGCCTACCACGCCTGAGCTGTGTCTTGTGCAGCCGCCGCCATCGCCGGCTCCGCTGCCAAGGCCCCTCGCGCCATCGCCAAGGCCGTCTGACCTCACGCTCGATCGGTCGCGCGACAACCTGCTGACGTCGTTCGGCAAGCTGACGCTGACCGACCGTTATCTGCTCGCCGGCGAAAGCCTCCAGGACATGTTCGCCCGGGTGTCTTGCGCCTTCGCGGACGATGTTGCGCATGCCCAACGTCTGTATGATGGGATGTCTCGACTGTGGTTCATGCCGGCCACACCGGTGCTCTCCAACGGCGGCACCCCGCGCGGCCTGCCGATCTCGTGCTTCCTTAACTCGGTGTCGGACTCGCTCGAAGGCATCGTCGGCACCTGGAACGAGAACGTCTGGCTTGCCTCCAACGGCGGCGGCATCGGCACCTACTGGGGGAATGTTCGCTCGATCGGCGAGAAAGTGAGGGGCGGCGTCACCTCGGGCATCATCCCGTTCATCCACGTCATGGACGGCCTGACGCTGGCGATCAGCCAGGGCTCGTTGCGGCGCGGCTCGGCGGCGGTCTATCTCGATATCCACCATCCCGAGATCGAGGAGTTCCTCGAGATCCGCAAGGCGTCCGGCGACTTCAACCGCAAGAGCCTCAACCTACATCACGGCATCAACGTCACCGACGAGTTCATGCGTGCCGTGGGTGCCGGCACCACGTTCGCTCTGCGCAGCCCGAAGACTAACGAGGTCGTCCGCGAGATCGATGCCCGCCAGCTGTGGCAACGTATCCTTGAGAACCGGCTGCAGACGGGCGAGCCTTATCTCTTGTTCATCGACACCGTGAACCGCGCGCTCCCCAAGCACCAGCGCGAGCTCGGCCTCAAGGTCTCGACCTCCAACCTGTGCAGCGAGATTACGCTGCCGACCGGCATCGATCATCGCGACGAGGAGCGCACCGCGGTGTGCTGCCTGTCGTCGCTCAACCTCGAGACCTGGGACCAGTGGAATAAGGAGCCCGGCTTCATCGAGGACGTCATGCGCCTCCTCGACAACGTGCTCACCCACTTCATCACAGTGGCGCCGGACGGCATGAAGCGTGCCCGCTACGCCGCCCTGCGCGAACGCTCCGTTGGCCTCGGCGTCATGGGCTTCCACTCGTTTCTCCAGGCCAAGGGCATTCCGATGGAGAGTGTCCTGGCCAAGTCGTTCAATCTGAACATGTTCCGAAAAATCCGTCGCGATGCCGACGCGGCATCCGTGGCGCTCGCTCGCGAGCGTGGCCCGTGCCCGGATGCCCTGGAACGCGGCGTGATGGCGCGCTTCAGCCACAAGATAGCGATCGCGCCGACCGCCTCGATAAGCATCATCTGCGGCGGCACCAGCGCCTGCACCGAGCCAATCCCGGCCAACATCTACACCCACAAGACGCTATCCGGCGCCATCTCGGTGCGTAATCCGCATCTCGCCAAGGTGCTGGCCGCCAAGGGCGCCGACACCTCGGCGACCTGGCAGTCGATCATCGCGCACGAGGGGTCGGTCGCCCATCTCGACATCCTGTCGGAGCACGAGAAAGCGATCCTTCGCACCGCCTTTGAGGTCGACCAGCGCTGGATCGTCGAGCTTGCCGCCGATCGCGCCCCATTCATTTGCCAGAGCCAGTCGATCAACCTCTATCTGCCGGCCGACGTCGATAAGTGGGACCTCCACATGCTGCACTGGACGGCATGGAAGCGTGGGGTGAAGAGCCTCTACTACTGCCGTTCAAAATCGATCTCGCGCGCGGCGTTCGCCGGCAAGATTGCCGAGGATGACACGGCAACGCCGGCGCCGCAGCGCACCGACTATGAGGAGTGCCTCGCATGTCAATGATCGATCTGTCGTCCGTCGATCCGCGCACGCTGATCGGCAAGGGGCGCGTCGGCCTCCTTGATTCGACCGGCAGCTATGACGTCGATCGCTACGCCTGGGCTTACGAGTTCTGGAAGCGCCAGCAGCAGACCCACTGGATGGGCGAAGAGGTACCGCTCGGCACCGACCTCAAGGACTGGGCGTCGGACCGCGTCACCGCCAACGAGCGTGCGCTGCTTACCCAGATCTTCCGTTTTTTCACTCAGTCGGACATCGAGGTCGGCGACAACTATCTCAAGCGCTACATCCCGATCTTCCAGCCGCTCACCGTCCAGATGATGATGGCCGCTTTCACCAATATGGAGACGGTTCATATCGACGCCTATGCGCTGCTGCTCAAGACGCTTGGTATGCCCAAGACCGAGTTTGAGGCATTCCGCGGCTATGCGCAGATGCGCGCCAAGGCGGACTACATGCACGAATTCGGCGTCGACACCGTGGCCGATGTCGCCCGCACCCTGGCGATGTTCGGAGCCTTCACCGAAGGCATGGCCTTGTTCGCGAGCTTCGCCATGCTGCTCAACTTCCCGCGCCACAACAAGATGAACGGCATGGGACAGATCGTAAGCTGGTCAGTGCGCGACGAGAGTCTCCACTGCGAGGGCATCATCAAGTTATTTCACGAATGGCACCGCGAAACCGGCGCGGTGACGCGCTCCGTCCGCGACGACATTGTCGACGTCGCCAAGACCATGGTGAACCTGGAGGAGAACTTCGTCGAGCTCGCCTTCGGCCTTGGCAAGATCGAGGGCATGCTGCCTGAGCACATCCACGCCTACGTCCGCTACGTCGCCGACTGGCGACTGACCCAGCTCCGGATTGCCCCGGTCTTCGGCTTCTTCGAGGCGAAGGAGGGCGGGTTCACACAGCTCAAGGCGCATCCGCTGCCGTGGCTCGTCGAGATTCTCAATGGCGTCGAGCACGCCAATTTCTTCGAGCAGCGCGCCACGGAGTACTCCAAGGCGGCGAGCCGCGGCAGCTGGGACGGCGAAAACGGGGTGTGGGCGGCTTTCGGCCGTATCTAGCCCGTCTTTATTCATGAAGGGCCTGTGGGTGGCTAGCGAGTGTGGTGTAAGCCGCTGATGGGACGTGGGATTCGGTTGCTGAGACCAATTCTGCGCTGACATCATCGAGGCAACCACACCGGCCATGGTCGACGATACGATTCTGCCCTTCCTGTTTCCAGCGGTCAGGCGCAAGACGATCACAGCCGCCTTTGATGGTGGGCGGCTGTTTTCAGCGGCTATGATGTGGAGGGCTCCGCGACCCGAACCCGCTCGAATGCGACAGGGGACCAGAGGGAGTCGGTTGTGAAGAACACGCAAGCCGTTGAGAGAGAATCGATTTTTGGCGAACAGACATGGTTCTGTTCGCAGGA
>NZ_QZMV01000063.1:0-4397 GCF_003957705.1 Bradyrhizobium sp. LVM 105
TCGCGGGTCAATCTTGCCCGCCGTCAGGCAGAAACTCCACTTATCGCGCTGTTCAGATTTGCGGGACCAGCTCACTCGGCCACCATCCGCTCGAAGCCCGCGCGCTGGACGCCGCCGGCAGCGGAACGCCCAAGATCATCGTCGATCACCTCGATCTTGGACCACCCCAGCGCCGTCAATCGGTCGCGCATCGCGTATTGCAACGCGCTGCTCTCACGATTGTGCAGAACCTGATGGGCGGAGGACTGGCGCACATAGAGGATCGCCTTGCGCTCGAGATGGTGAGGGCGGACCTTGTCACTGATCATGACCGTCTTCCCTCTTCGCGAGCATTGCGCTTACTCGTGCATGGTCCAGCACCAGCTGCGTCATCAAGTTCACCAGCGCATCCTGCGCCTCCTTCGGCAGCTCCCGCCATTCCGGTACACCGACGGCGCCGTGCGCTATGCCACCCGTGAACAGGTCCATCTGATGCACGCCGAACCGCCGGTTGCGCCGAACCGGGTTCGCCGATATCGCCGTCCTGCTTGCCATGAGCCTCTCCCCGATTCTGATCGTGAGAGACTCCGCATGCACCGGAAAGCGGTTCATTCAATGATGATGTCGCGCTCTTGACCGCCGAATCGACAAGCGACGACAACGCGTTGAGCCCTTCAGGCTGACAAACGGCTCTGCCGTTAGGCTGCCACCGCGAGCACATGCCGCGCGGTCGAACATCCAGGATGGGATCTCCAGAAAACGCTGCGTCTCCGATCCATCCAGCGTGCAGCGGAAAACAACGCCGTCCGCCTTGTCGATCACACCATGGACGAAAACCTCGCGGCCTACCCAAGGGTGATGCCGGTACAGAACCTCACGGCATACGGTCCCTTGGGCGTTCTCAAGCCTTGTTGTACAACGAGGAGCGGCCCCATGGAGCCATCGGCAATCGGCCGCCGATTTTGCTGCAAAATCACGCCGGCGCCACCAGCCCGCCAACGTGACCAAGGCGCAAAACTCTAGTTCTGGGTGGTCCAAAGTTCGGTCTCGCTACACTCTGTTAGCAGAGGATTGAGCATAGCGTCTCATAGGAAATGTTACCGCCGCATACCACGACGGCAACGTTCTGGCCAGCGTATCGCTCTGCCGTCTTCAGATAGCCGGCTACCGCTACTCCTGCGGCTCCTTCGATTGCCATCCTGTGGCCAGCGAGCACGAGCCGAATAGCGTCCGCGATTTCGTTTTCCTGAACCAGGACGCACTCGTCTATGAGATCTCTGGCGTAACTGAAAGTGATGGCCTCACTTTCGATGCCGCCCGCAGTGCCGTCCGACAATGTAGGGTTCTCGGACACATCGACTATTTTTCCAGCCTTTAACGCAAGATACAATGCCGGGGAATTCTCAGGCCAGCAGCCGACGATCCGGAGGTCAGGATGGCGGGGCTTGAGATAACTAGCGATGCCGCTGATAAGGCCGCCGCCACCGACCGATACGAACACTGCGTCTAGCTTAGGGCATTGCCGCTCAAGTTCAATGCCAATAGTGCCCTGACCCACGATAACGTCTAAGTCATTATAGGGTGAGATGTATGCCCGATGTTGGACGACCGCGACTTCGCGCGCGTGTGCTTCGGAGGTAACCGCATCCGCGCCGAAAAACTGCAGCTTGACGGATTTGTACTGCTCAAGAGCGATGATCTTGGATTTCGAGGCAGTCGTGGGCAGAAATATGGTCCCGCGTGCCTTTAGCGCGGAAAGGCTGTAGGCGACGCCTAGTCCATGGTTCCCCGTTGACGAGGCGATGACGCCGCGGGCGAGATCGTCTTTGGAGAGGGACAGGATTTTGTTGAGAGCGCCGCGGACCTTGAAAGATCCCGTGTGCTGAAGGTTCTCGTACTTGAGCCATACCTCCCCTCCCCCGGACAAAGCCGAAAGAATAGGGGAATGGTCGACGAAAGTCTCCCTCACGAGTGATCTGATGCGAGCTTCAGCCGCAACTATGCGGCCAACAAGGCTTGCGCCAGCGCCCTCAGGCATGCCCTTCTATCCACCACCAGTTCACCGCAACGTTCAGGCCGTGCGATCGAAGATAGTGCCACCACCCCTCCGGAATGTAAAGAATATCGCCACGACACAATACGCATTCGAAAGGCCGCGCGTTCAACAATCTCGGAAACCGATCGAGATCTGGAAGGCGAAGATTTAAACGACTAAAGTGACGATACTTAGGATGGTCGTTATATGGGTAGAGGTTCCTGCGATCCGCCGGCGGGAACAAGGTAATATGCTTACGACCGTTTATCATTGCATACAGGTTATCGTAGGAATCGTAATGCAGCTTCGAGGCGTTACGGCCAATGCCCATCCATAAGTATGGAGGCCTCATGATCTTCGCGAGTGGGGCGAACGGCGGACGAACGACATCACCCACAAGTTCAGGGAGATACCGCAACGCATCAATCTGGGCGAGGTAATAGGTCGTTTGACTTGCCGCGTCGCCATAGAGCAGATAATCGACGAAGCGGCCAAACGTCGAGTGGGTTTGATCTTTACCAATTCGCTCTGGCACAGCGAACTCTTTATCCGGAGAGAATTCGATGGGCACACGCCTATGGCCTGCTGCTGCCTTTAAGTAGCCGGAGGTCCAACGTTCGATAGCCCCCAGGGTCAATGCCGCGCCTTTGATGACGACCGGAAGCGCCGGACGCACAAATCGCCGATGAAATTCCTCTGCACTCGGAGTAGCGATGCTATCGATCGATTGCGCGGTCTCCAGCCACGCTCTGTTAACCACCGACGGATTCATGATAACTCCTAAATTTGAACTCCGTCGCATCGAGCGGAGGAGTTTCGTCTGACTTTAGCTGTGCTGCTTAAGGTCCCGCCTATAAAGGATATCCTGGTTCAACTCTTCCGTGGTGTAGTGACCTCTAGAAACGATTACTATCGTGGTCCTCCTCGATCATGCGAAGCAACGGCCGGCACATCGATTCTGGCGGTGAGAAGGATTCGCTTAGTCGTCTCGATGCGATGGCGGACGAAGTATTCCTTATCGAGATATGCGGTCGGATCTCCAAATTCAGGAGGAATCCGACTCGCTTCTCGGATGGAGTGAGCACTGCACTACTTCACAATTCTAGACCGCCTGGAAGTCGCGCCACCATCGGGCGGCCACCGTTCCCAGCTCACGCGCCGATCGCGCGGCCATTTCACTCCCTTCGTCGCGTCACGAGCGCGCCGCACGATCGGCGAGCTCGGCCCGCAGCTCTTCGTCGCGCAGGGAGCGCGCTGCACGATCGGCCCGCAGTTCCTCATCTCGCAACGAGCGCGCCGCACGATCGGCGAGCTCGGCCCGCAGCTCTTCGTCGCGCAGGGAGCGCGCTGCACGATCGGCCCGCAGTTCCTCATCTCGCAACGAGCGCGCCGCACGATCGGCGAGCTCGGCCCGCAGCTCTTCATCGCGCAGGGAGCGCGCTGCACGATCGGCCCGCAGTTCCTCATCTCGCAACGAGCGCGCCGCACGATCGACGAGCTCGGCCCGCAGCTCTTCGTCGCGCAGGGAGCGCGCTGCACGATCGGCCCGCAGTTCCTCATCTCGCAACGAGCGCGCCGCACGATCGGCGAGCTCGGCCCGCAGCTCTTCGTCGCGCAGGGAGCGCGCCGCACGATCGGCCCGCAACCCTGAACGCGCTGCACGATCGAGACGTGCACGGGACAGGTTCTCGTCGCGCAATGCGCGCCTCGCCCGCGATCTCGACACTCGTGCGCCAGAGCGCGTCGCGAGGTCGAGCTGGTCTGCCACATCTTCGAGCTGCTCCTGGAATCTCGCCGTGATGACCAGCAAGTCCTGAGATAGATCCACAAGAGTTTCATAAGCCATTGGGTAATCCTCCGTTAGTTACTGGCGCAGATTGGTTGAGGAGTGTGGTCTGTTCGGAGTCGCACTCTGGGTCCCCCGGGGGCGAGCTCGTGTCCCCGGTTCAGCTCACCACTGACTGAGCGCTGGATCCAAGCTGGAAGGTGCCGTGCAAACAGCAATCCTTCAACTACCTTATTTCGTAGGCCTATTTGTGCGAACTCGGCTAGGGATCGGGCGGCACTTCTCGGCCTGTGTTGGTCTCGCGCCAAAGCAGAGCTCGAGCGGGAGCAAAGACAAGCTTGGCAGCATCAGCAAGCAGGGCGATCGCTATTTGCGTAGCCTGTACACGGCTGGCGCGCTCGCTGTAATCCGCTACGCCAAGTTCCATGGCACCGATCATCGGCCATGGCTCACGCGATTGTTGGCCCGGCGGCCCACCGGCCATCGCGCTTGCCAACAAGCTCGCCAGGATGGCCTGGACTGTTCGCCGTCAGCACTCTTGAGACAGATTGAAGGGTTTTCCGGAAGGAGGATTTCTGGTTCATCGTAGCCACCAGG
>NZ_QZMV01000064.1:0-4226 GCF_003957705.1 Bradyrhizobium sp. LVM 105
ATCCTGCGAACAGAACCATGTCTGTTCGCCAAAAATCGATTCTCTCTCAACGGCTTGCGTGTTCTTCACAACCGACGCGTTATCGCCACACAGCAAAGTTGATGGTCTTCAAGCTCGTCGGCGCCGCATCTAAAACCTGGCGACGGTTGAAGGGCACAAATCAGTTGCCTAAGGTGATACCGGGGTAAAGTTTGCGCACGAAATCGAAGTCATTCCGACCGCTGAAGTCCGCGCCGCCTGATCGGACCCGTCACCCAGATCCAAGTATAGCTCCGGTGGCGCAGTTTCAACTGCCGAGGGAAATGCCTTATCCGACAAATCTCCGACGTCTTTAGCATAGTCATGAAATATGACTTCATAATGAACGGCAATTTGTTTTGAACGTCGTGGACTTCTATCTTCCCGCACGGAGTAGAGGAATACGCCCAATGCGGCAGTCGCGACCGCTTCGATGTCTGTAGGAGGTGGATGATGAGAGGCATTGATGGGCCTGGCAAGGCCACCATCTCGGGATTTCCCACCCACGAAGCTGGTAGCCCGGACGATCCGGGATCGGCTGTTCGCTTTCAACAAGCCGGCCAATCATCCTGCTTTGTCGGCGAGCAGGCGCGCGGCGAACCTCAAGGAGACAGCGCTCCCTCCTCTAGCAACAACCCGCGCTTCATCGGTGACCTTGGTCGGCCTAACTTCACCAGACTAGCGCCCGACTCACTCCATTTACCGTCGGGCGTGTTCGAAATGGTCGCCGAGAAGCTCAGGCCGATCGACCTGGTGAGTATGTCGCAAACAAGTCGCCAATTGCGTGACGCCACCCGGTTATCTGCGGAGGTTCACGAACGGCGCCAGAGAGCTATCCAGGTTCAGTTCGTCTGGAATGCGTTGACGGCGCGCCGACCAGGCATCGCGGATCGCTTTGCTGCGCTGCTAGCGCCTGGCGTGCTCCAATCACTCGCGCCGAACATCGATTGCCTTACGGGGGCGCAGCAGGAGGATGTCGTCGGTCTGGTTGAGGGTGTGGACGACCCCGCGGAGCGGCTCCTGGCTCTCGGGGGCCTCCGCGCCGGCATGACGGGGCTTGCGCCCGCACTCCACCAGCGCCTCGTCTCCCTGGCCGATCAGTTCGAAGCGCCCTCGCACCGCGCCTGGGCTCTGGTAGGCCTCGGCGCGGGCGTGGGAAGGCTTGCGCCCCCGCTCCAGCAGCGTCTCGTCGACATCGCCGTGCAGCTTGCCGAGCCCACTGACCGCGCCTGGGCTTTGCGCGGTCTCGGCCCGGGCGTGGCAGGGCTTGCGCCCCCGCTCCAGCAGCGCCTTATTGTCCTCACCGAGCAGCTTGCCGATCCCTTGGACCGCGACGCGGCTCTGCGCGGTCTCGGCCCGGGCGTGGCAGGGCTTGCGCCCCCTCTCCAGCAGCGCCTCGTCGACATCGCCGAGGGGCTTGCCGATCCCTTGGACCGCGCCTGGGCTCTCGCGGGCCTCGGCGCGGGCATAGCGGGGCTTGTCCCCGCGCTCCAGCAGCGCCTCGTCAACATCACCGAGAAGCTGGAACAGCCCGCGCACCGCGCCCGGGCTCTGTCGGGCCTCGGCGCGGGCATGGCGGTGCTTGCCCCCACGCTCCAGCAGCGCCTCGTCGACATCACCGAGAAGCTGGAACAGCCCGCGCACCGCCTCTCGGCGCTGGCGGGCTTTGGCGCGGGCGTGGCGGGGGTTGCCCCCGCGCTCCAGCAGCGCCTCGTCGACATCACCGAGAAGCTGGAACAGCCCGCGCACCGCGCCCAAGCTCTGGCGGGCCTCGGCGCGGGCGTGGCGGGGGTTGCCCCCGCGCTCCAGCAGCGCCTCGTCAACATCACCGAGAAGCTGGAACAGCCCGCGCACCGCGCCTGGGCTCTGGCGGGCTTCGGCGCGGGCGTGGCGGGGGTTGCCCCCGCGCTTCAGGAGCGCCTCCTCGACATCACCGAGAAGCTTGAAGAGCCCGCGTACCGCCTCGCGGCGCTGGAGGGCCTCGGCGCAGGCGTGGCGGGGGTTGCCCCCGCGCTCCAGCAGCGCCTAGCTGACCTTGCCGACAGCCTTGCCATGCCCGCGGATCGGGCTCGGGCCTTCGCAGCAATGTTGCCGAGGAGGAGAGACGAACAGCGGGAATGAGCTATCCCGGATTCTTCCCGTCGAGGCGTGAATCAGAAAAAGTTCTTTTGTGTGTGTGTGTGTTTCGGCGTTGACCTCGTTTCCGAGGCGATCGGCGTCCAATCGCTGGCTCTGACTCAAAAGTGAGCTATGCGGGATTTTGGTTGATGAGGTGATCAGGCGGCGTGGTTTGCCGGCACTTGGACGACCTCGTTGCCGTCGTTGACGCTGACACCTGCGATGACCTTCGGCAACTGATTTGAGAAGTGGCTCGGGTTATTTGGACAGATCCCCGCGGATTCTAAGTGGATTCATGCCGGGTTGTGTTTGCGCGGGGCAATCTTACCGCGGCGTCAGGAGGGCGTAGCCCGACCAGAGCTGCGTTACCTGACGGGCTTGCGCCCGCCTTTTCCAACAACGCTCACCACCTCGACCGTTGTGTCGAAGCAGCTTGTGGTGGTTTGGACTCTGATCCTGCAATCCGAGCCCGAGGGGCCTACCCTCATCTCTTGCACAGCAAGGCTGCTTGAAGGTTTTAGGTCAATTGATCTACCTCCTCCTTCGCGCCGTCGTGGCGCACCAAGGCCTTCGAGGAGCAGCGACGATCGCCCGATCTCGAAGCTTTGCCGTTCGAAGATCGCATCGGTCTGCTGGTCGACCGCGAAGCCGCTGAACGCGACACCAGGCGCTTCACCACGCGCCTCAAGCTCGCCGCGCTACGTCAGAATGCCTGCGTGGAGGACGTCGATTGGCGCACGCCGCGGGGCATCGACCGGGCCGTCTTCGCCAAGCTCGTCAGCGGCGACTGGATCAATCGCCACGAGAATCTCCTCATTACCGGGCCGACCGGCCTCGGCAAAAGCTGGCTGGCCTGCGCTCTCGGCCACAAGGCCTGCCGCGACAATCGCTCGGTCCTCTATCATCGCGTCCCAAGATTGTTCGAAGCACTGGCGCTCGCACGCGGCGATGGACGTCATGCGCGCTTGCTCAAAACCCTTGGCCGCGTCCAATTGTTGATCCTGGACGATTGGGGATTGTCGGTGCTCACCGCTACCGAGCGCCGCGATCTGCTCGAGATCCTCGACGACCGCCACGGCCGAGCCTCCACCATCGTGACCAGCCAGCTCCCGGTCGACACCTGGCACGAAGTCATCGGCGATCCAACGGTGCACCCCCAATCGTAACACCCAACTCGTCCATGTCTGTGAAGTCGGAGAGGCCGAGTTGGCCAGGCTCGTGGGTTTGGCGGAAGATCACCTCCTGCTCCTCGCCGTGGATCGCCCGCCATGCACGGATCCGACGTTCCAGGGTACGACGGATACCGCTGCCGAGATCCGGATGACGCCGTAGCATCTCCTCGAATACCGCCACCGGGCGTAAGCCAGGTGCCGCCTTCAGGATCGGGACGATCTCGGTCTCGAACACGTCGCCCAACGGGTCCGGCCGTCGCCGGCCGCGGGGCGCCTTCCTTTGCGATGGAAATCGGGGGTCTCTCTCGATCCGATAGGCGGTCGACGCACTGAATGATGCCTTGGCCGCCGCCACTGGCGGGCTATCGGTCTGACGGTACTTCATGTAGAGCCTCATCTGGTGATCTGTGATGTGTCGGCCGGGCACGCGAGTGATTCCTCTTGGCGGAAGAACCACTTGCATAACCCCGCCGGCCGCGATCACCAGTCGGCGCGGTCCTCCTCGGGATCGCGCCGACGCTGGGCTCGTAACTCCGGTCGGGCTACGCCCTCCCTACGTCACGAGCCCAGCGAAACTCTCTCACCTTGATTGACGCTGCCTTCCATCCTGATCGCCGCGGGACAGCCATGCCGTTGATTTTGACGGTGGGAATGCCCCAGCGGGTACGCAACACCCAGACGTTCTTGCCTTTGAACGCGCAGCCTAGGGCCGCGATGAAGCCTTCCTGATTGAGTATTGCCGCGATCTCGGCATCCATTTTGTGTTCAGCATTCAACTCGACGATCACCGCAACCGATCAATGTTGATGCAATCGCGGTAGGTGTGAACGCGCCGTTGCAAGTGATGCTCGCTGGTTGCGCCGGTCTGCCAGACGATCTTGAGCCACACCTGACCTCGGGTCCGCTTCTGATCAAGAA
>NZ_QZMV01000065.1:0-4033 GCF_003957705.1 Bradyrhizobium sp. LVM 105
TCGCGGGTCAATCTTGCCCGCCGTCAGGCAGAAACTCCACTTATCGCGCTGTTCAGATTTGCGGGACCAGCTCAGAGGTCGGTTCGCGATCGTGCAGCAATCTCATGGTCATGGGCGTGTGGCTATTGATTAATCGCACGTAGTGGCAGCACACGATTTTGAGCGAGCCTCCTTGGCAATGCCCGTTTGCAGTCGCATTGGTGTAGCCGAAGTACTCCAGCACGAGCACGCGAACGTTGTGTGACAATTCATCGGGGGCGTCGCCGTAATGCAGGATTTGATCGCGAGAGCGCGGCTCCTTGCACTATTTGATATTGCGATTTTGTTACAGTTCCGCCCAGAGCGATCGCACGCAGCCGAAGGGCGGCACATTCCACGGCCACATTTTGAGCCATTACTGCAACTGAGCATGAGCCAGCGAGATGGCGTCGCCGAAAGTGCGGTCGCATCAGCGATCTGGGCGCGAGCCCTTTGCAGGGGAGTGAGCTAGCAAACCAGCCCGCCGCGGGCTACAAGTGAAAACTTCGATCTGACGGCGAGGCGCCTCGTTCAGCGAAGAGAAGCGACTGGGCTGTTCAGACTTTCTGCTGAGTTTGTCGAATCGGAAAGGGAGCTACATGAATCATCTTGGCAGCAGCCAACGTCGCACAACATCTGTGATGACGGCCGAACAGTGCGAGCTGGAGCGCTGCAGGCAGGAGATTGCGCGCCTCAAACAGCTGGTTGTACGACTTTCTGAAATTGCTTTGCGCCACGTCGTAGAAAGCGCGCAAAGCGGTCAGAATGGCCCCGAACGTCTGGTTGAGCCGCCGAAGTCATAGTACGAAAAGCGACCCCGCGCTTGGCTGCTCTCGGCAGTGTGAGCGGCCCCGTCACGCTCCACTTGTCAGCGGCAGAGCCAATCAACCGACATCAGGTGCTCGAGCGTGGGGCAGTCGTTCAGGACGCAAAGGAGCAGTTTCGGATCGTGTTCGAGAGCTCTATTCAGGATGTTGAGGATTTCAGGGCCAGCTGATCGGGTTCGACTGCTTCTGAGCGCAGTCGCTTGCGGATCTGGCTACGGGCTAGCTCAGGACTACATTGTCGATCAACCGAGTCGAGCCGACGTACGCTGCGACACAGAGCACCGCCGGATAGCGCAGCGGGCTCTCGGCAATCCTGAGGGTCCCAGCGTCGACAAGCTCAAGGTACTGTAATCGATCGACCAATTCCAAATGCTTTGTTGCAAGCGCAATCAGCGTTGCCGCGTCGCGCTCCCCTGAGGCAAACTCTTGCGCTGCGGCGAACAAGCCACGGCTGATCGCAAGGCTCCGACCGCGCTCTTCCGGGCTGAGATAACGGTTGCGACTGCTCATTGCCAGCCCGTCCGGCTCCCGCACGGTTTTCACGGTGACAATCTCGACCGGAAGATTCAGATCAACCGTCATGCGGCGTATCACAGCGCATTGCTGAAAATCCTTCTGTCCAAAGTACGCGACGTCCGGCTGCACCATGTTCAATAGCTTGCAGACGACAGTCGCAACACCACGAAAATGTCCCGGCCTGAAACCTCCGCAGAGCGGTTTTGCGAGTTCGCCCGGCTCGACTAAGGTCTCGAACTGAGCCGGATAGATCTCCTCTGCACCTGGCGCGAAGATGATGGAGACGCCGGCATTACGGCACAAGGCTTCATCGCGCGCGAAGTCGCGAGGGTACCTGCCGAGATCCTCATTTGGGCCGAACTGAGTGGGGTTGACGAAGATGCTAACGACAGTGACGTCGCAGTGTCCACGGCTAGCCGAGATCAGGGACAGGTGGCCATCGTGCAGGTATCCCATCGTCGGAACGAACCCAATGCGCTTACCGGCGTTGCGGACGTCTGCAAGGGCCCGACGCAGCTCAGCGAGCTTCGTAATTACTTGCATTTCTTACCTTGCTTCAGGTTGAATTGGAGGGCACCCAATTGGCGATGGCATCGCGAAGCTGATCAGGAAGCCGATAGCACTCCTCTGAGCCCGGGAATGCACCTTTGCGAATATCGGCAGCCCAGCGCGATAGCGCCTCCTGGAACAGCTGGAATCCATTTGTATAGGCACGAACGAATTTGGGGCGGTGGCCTTCGGTTAGCCCCAAAACATCATGGAACACGAGCACTTGGCCCGAGCAATCGGGTCCTGCTCCGATCCCGATGGTGGGTATCGTGAGAAATTGGGCCGCTCGCGCCGCGAGCTCGGCAGGGATTCCCTCCAGGACCAAAGCGAAACAGCCGGCTTCCTGCAGACGGTGCGCGTCATCGAGCAGCCGCAAGGCGGTATCCGTTGTCCTTCCCTGCACCCTGAATCCACCCATGACGTTGACGCTCTGCGGGGTCAGACCGAGATGTCCCATCACAGGAATTTCGCAATCGACCAAGGCGCGTACCATCTCGACGCGTTTGGCACCACCCTCGAGTTTCACAGCATCGGCGCCACGCTGCAGAAAACCTCCTGCATTGCGAATGGTATCCTCAGAACCGACATGAAAGCTCAGAAAGGGCATGTCGGCCACAAGCAGGGCATGAGGCCTCGTGCGCGCAACAGCCTCCAGGTGATGATTCATCATGGCCACGCTGACGGGCAGCGTGTTGTCGAATCCCAGACAGACGTTTCCAACGCTATCGCCGACCAGGATGATATCGACAATGGGATCCGCGATGCGCGCCGCAACCGCATCGTAGGCGGTGGTCATCACGACACGACGTCCTTCATCCTTCCACTGCTGCAGTGCCGGAATCGTGACACGTTCTAGAGGCTGCTCTGAACTGTGGCTCATATTGAATCCGCTCCCCACACACCGTCGGCGCTTCCTAGAGAAGGCGGGAGAAGCCTGTCAATGGCATTGAGGATGGAGATCCCAGTTCTCTAAAACTGGAGAACAGCGCAAAAACAGTCCAATGGTCGCGCAACCATGAGCCAAGACCTTCCTCATCGCGATTTCACCACCCGATGGCTCGTCTTCCCCTACAGTTTCAGCGACTATGCCGGCCGGAGCCGCGATCGAGGAGCGGCGCTCGCGACGAGCCACCATCTGCACGCGTTTCTGGGCTGATTGCAGTCTCTCCAAACGGTGACGGCTCGACCGGACCGAGCTGGAGATGCGCGCAGTGGGGACTCCGTCTTGGGGGCCCACCTCCGTGCCTGCCCCTAGGGGTACTCGTGAGGCTCCTGCTTCGGCGCTAGCGCGCCGAGCAAAGCGAACGGATGGCAGGCCAGGAACGTCCAAAGCTGACAGGCCGCTGTGAACGCAGCGAGAGCCGCGGTCGAGTAGACGTCGTCGCGAAGGCGCTCAGACCGAGCCAGCCTGCCGGCCCTGTAGGCCCTGAAGTCGATTATTTGTGCCGATGCTTCTGTCACTTGATTTCCACGCGCTCTAGGGCCACTCGAATTCGCAACAAGTCTGACCGGGGCGGTACCGGCACAGCTCGGCCGAGTCCTAAGCCGCTCGCAACCATCGAAGCCATTTCTGATCGGCCTCCCGTCGCGCCTTGAAGCGATTGACGCATTTCTTGGAGCAAAGGGCCGTTCGCCACCAGTAATGGCGGATCAGCCCAAACTTTCCACCGCATATCGCGCAGCATGCGGCTGAATCGTCGAGGGAATTCCGGAAGCAAACGTGCATTTCTCGCCTCCTGTCAAACATCTACTTGGGAAGCCCCGCTGCCCCTCACGGCAGCACCTCGCACGCACCAACGGTGCGGCCGCCCGGCGGTCCGTCTCCCTGGTCTCACAGCCATCAAAGAGCCTTGACTCTGATGTGCGGCTACTCGCGAAGCAGTACTTTCCGCAGAATGCTTCGCCGAGAATTTCCTCAAGATAGTGGATTTCTCTATCGTGATTGAGACAATTCGTCCGGCATTTCAGCTAAATGCTGCGCTTTCATAGCTAGTCCGCAGGATTACTGCGCGAGTTGAATCAGGAGCGATTAAAGCAAGTGCTTAAAGTGAGCTGGCCCCGGTTGTCTGAACAGAATATCCGCGTCGATAAGTGGAGCCTCTGCCGGGGTTAGGCTGCCGTGC
>NZ_QZMV01000066.1:0-4020 GCF_003957705.1 Bradyrhizobium sp. LVM 105
CAGCACCCGACTACGCGCAACACCTGATCGAAAGATTCTTCTTGCATCCACCGGGGCGTCCACAGATGGGCATGTGGTCAACGCGTCAGCGTTGTCCATCATGTCCACAGCCTTCGCAGCCTGCATCCGTTCGCGCCAGATCGCCATCGGCGCGCGATAGCCGAGTGCCTGATGAAGGCGACGACCGTTATAGAAGGCGATCCAGTTTGCGATTCCTGCCTTGGCCTCGCGACCGTCGGCATAGCCCTTGAGATAGGTGAGTGGCGCGGGGCATTGCAGCCCCGCGCTCTCTCAGAACCGGACGTGAACCTCGCGATTCATCCGGCTCCCGTCATCCAACCGTTGATCCGGCAACCCAGTGAGCGAACAGGCCTGGATTGCGTCGCTTCACATTCCCATACCGCCAACGTGTGTCCTCGGAACCGTTTGTATTTTCGTGTTGCCCATCGAACGATGTAGGCATCGATCGTGCGCAACTCCTCTTGAAGCTTCGAGGGATAAAACCGCCCGTAGTAGCGCACCCAGCCCGTCAGGACTGGACGGACCCATTTGGCGATTTCCACCAGCTCAAGATCGCTGCGCCGATGCAGCCGCCACCTGCGCACGGTATGCCGCATCCGTTTCCCGGCCTTCTTGCTGACGGCCGGGCTGAATGAGACGAACCGCTCACCGTGTCGATTGTTCGCCATCCTCGGCCGAAAGCTATAGCCGAGGAAGTCAAACGACTGCTCCGGATAAGCGCCGGAGCGATTGGCATCTTTGCAATACACGATCTTGGTCTTTTCCGGATGCAGCCGTAGCCCGCATTCCGCAAACCTCGTTTCGAGCGCCCGACACAAGTCACGCGCCTCCGCTTCGCTTCGGCAATGGCCGATGGCATCATCAGCATATCGTTCAAATGGGACACCCGGATATTCTCGGCTCATCCACACATCGAACGCATAATGAAGAAAGAGATTCGCCAACAGCGGGCTGATGGCTCCCTGAACGCAAAAGATAATTTCCGCTTTGAACGCGTCATCACCGGCTGGCGCGATGGAGCTATTGTTGATTTGAGACGCAAAAGGTAATACCATTATGTCATATGATTCGATCGACGCAGGCGCAGAAGGCCGAACGGCTGAGGGCGGCGCGACGCTTGCTCGCGAAGAAAATCGGCATGGCGGAGGCGGCCTTGGCGCTGTCGCGCGAAAGCGGCTTGTCGCTGCGGCAAGCCTATCGCTATCTCGAAGTGGCCAAAAGGAAGGAGCCGCTCCTTTCCGCGCCGCAGCCGTCTGTGACGCTCTCCCTGAAGATGCCGGCCGATCTCGCCCAAAAACTCCAGGCGCATGCGGCGGCTTCCAGGCTTTCGGCAAGCGAGGTGATGCGCCGGGCGGTGGCCGCCTATCTCGCGTCTGTCCGCGAAGATGGCTGAGCGGCGAAAAAAGCGCGACGTTCAACTCGAATTTGCGTTCGATCGGCTCGTCGCCGCCAAACTTGAACAGGTTTACGAAATTCTCGTTCCAGATCAGGTGCGCTTCGCGCGCGCCGGCGCCGATGTGACGGGAGGCGAAGATGAAAACCGCCGCGATTTACGCCAGAGTGTCGTCGGACAAACAGAAGGAGGAGAACACGATTGCCAGTCAGACGAGCGCGCTGATCGCTTTCGCGCGCGAGCAGAACTGCGACGTGCCGGCGGAATGGGTGATCGAAGACGACGGCTATAGCGGCGCGAGCTTGTTGCGCCCTGGGCTTGAACGACTGCGCGATCTCGCCGCAGAAGGGCGGATCCAAGCCGTGCTCGTCTACGCTCCCGATCGGCTGAGCCGGCGCTATGCGCATCAAATCCTTCTTATCGAAGAGTTCGCGCGCGCCGGCGTCGAGGTGTTGTTCATTCGCTCGAGACGGGCGGCGACGCCGGAAGACGAGCTGCTGCTGCAGTTTCAGGGCATGATCGCCGAATATGAACGCGCGCAAATCCTGGAGCGGTCGCGGCGAGGGAAGCGCCATCGCGCCCTTCAAGGCCAAGTGAGCGTGCTTTCCGGCGCTCCGTTTGGCTATCGCTACAAGCGCAAGACCGATCACTCTGCCGCCTATTATGAGATCGACGAGCGACAGGCCGGTGTCGTGCGCTGGGTCTACGAGCTTTACACCGCAAGAAACCACAGCATCGGCGCCATCACGCGCCTGCTCAATGAGCGCCAGATTCCGACAGCCAAAGAAACAGGCCACTGGGAGCGCTCGACGGTTTGGGCGATGCTGCGCAATCCCGCGTATAAAGGAACGGCCTGCTTTGGCAAGACTCGGATCGCGCCGCGCATGCGTGTGACGCGGCCGTTGCGACTGCGCGGCGGTGTCGCGCCTCGCAACAGCGCCAATCATGAGCTTCCTCGCACAGAGTGGATCGAAATCCCTGTGCCGACCATCATCAGCGAAGAGACCTTCGCACTGGCGAATGAGCTTTTGGAAGCCAACAAGAAGCATGCCCCGCGGAGCACGATCACGCCGAGCGCCCTGCAAGGATTGTTGAGCTGCGCCAAATGCGGCTATGGGCTCTATCGCACCTCCACAAGGTCGAGCGCTCGAACTATCCATTACTACCGCTGCTTGGGCTCGGATGGCTGGCGCCGGCTCGGCGGGCCGGTCTGCGACAATCGCCCGGTGCGCCAGGATTTGCTGGACGAGGTGGTATGGAAAGAGATCGCGCGTTTACTTGAAGACCGAAACCTCATCGAAGACGAACTTGAGCGCCGGCTCAAGGCGGCGCGCAACGCCGATCCCACACAGCGCCGGGAGGAAACGCTTCGCCGCGATCTTGCGCGCTCCCGGAAACGCATCGAGCGTCTCCTCACGGCCTATCAGGAGAGCCTTCTCTCACTTGAAGAGCTGCGCAGCCGCATGCCTGATTTGCGCAGCCGCGAACAGGCTTGCCTATTGGAGTTGCAAGCGATCGAAGACCAATCGAAGGAGCGGGAAGTTTGTCTGCGTCTCGCCGAATCCGTGACGAGCTTCCTCGATCGCCTGCGCTCATCCCTCGGCGAGCTCGATATAATCGAACGCCGACGCGTGCTGCGCCTTCTCGTGAAGGAAGTCCTCGTTGGCGACGACAAGATCGTCATCCGCCACTCCATCCCCCTCCCACCCACCCCTCCGGGTGGAAAGGAGCCCGGCGCCGCCCATAGTTCCGTGACCGCTCCTCCACCGCAAAGTTATCTTTTGCGTTCAGGGAGCCACGCCCGCCCCTTGCGGCGTGCCCCTGTCCGTCTCCTGCTTCTCACCGCTCTCAAGAACCCAGCCCGCGACCACAGCCCGATGAGCCGCAATATGCGTGAATCGGCGATCCTGTGCGCCACCATCCGCAACAGCCACGCGTGGTCGACCGAGCCGAAAGACTACTCGACAGACTACCCACCACCGCGCTCATCATCTCGACGACTATCCCGATCAGGTAACCATCGTTCGGTCGCGCCATCCCTTTGAGGGATCTGCGCTTGTTGTGCTTGGCTGGTGTCATCGACGCGGCGAACTTCATCTGACGCTTGTACTGCCCGATGGTACCCGTGCCCTTGTACCGGCCTGGACAGATCTGCCTATCGCACAACATTTATCGCGTGCAAGCCCGCAATGCGCTCGAGCGGCATTCCTGGCTTCCCACGCCGAGCTGCTACACGCCCGGACGATCGTCGACGCTTTGCTGCGGCAATTGGATGCCGCGCATACTGTCCTGCCATCGGAATCGGAGGACAGCCATGCAGCAGCTAAGCTTTCTCGACCCACCACCTCAGCACGGTGCCGTACCCGTATGGGAGACCCTCGATAAAGAGCAGCGCGCACATCTCCTGCTGCGACTCGCCCGACTAATCGCCCGAGCAATCGCCACTGCCGGAGATTACAACGATGAACGAACTGAGCAAGATCACCGCTGAGCACCTACGCCGATGCGCAATCGTCTACGTGCGTCAGTCTAGTACCCACTATCCTTGGATCGTGAGTCGTGATTCAAGATATGGATGATCCCCGAAGCAAGAGAAGTCCACCTTT
>NZ_QZMV01000067.1:0-3371 GCF_003957705.1 Bradyrhizobium sp. LVM 105
GCCGCGACGGCGTTCGCCTATTTGTTGGTGGTCTTGCTGTTTTCGTTGATGGGCAGCTTCATCGCGTCGTCCGCGCTTTGCATCATAGCCATCGCTGCTCTCGCTTACTACTTTGCGCCGCCGGCGTTCAGCCTGCGTATCGATGACCCCCAAGATCTGCCGGTGGTTGTTGCATTCTTTATTGCCTCGATTGTGGGAGCGCACCTGATCGGAAAGCTCCGCCAGGAAAGAGAGGCTGCGCGTGTCGTTGCGGCCAAGCTTCAGCGGAGTGCGGCCGATTTGGAGGATCGCGAAAAGCGATGGCGCGCCATCTTCGAGCACAATCCGGCCATGTACTTCATGGTCGATAAAGCCGGCACTATCCTCAACGTCAATACGCTCGGCGCGACACAACTCAGCTATGCTCGTGCTGAACTGATCGCTCGATCAGTGCTGGACGTATTTCTCGAGGAGGATCGCGCTTTCGTTCGCGAATGCGTTCGGACGTGCCTTGAGGATGTGGGACAAACGCGCACGTGGGACGTCCGGAAAGTCAGGAAGGACGGCTCGGTGTTGTGGGTACGTGAAAACGCCAAAGCCATGCTCTGGGGCGATGAGCAGCCCATTGTCCTTATCGCCTGCGAAGATATCACGGAGCGAAGGCGGACCGAACTTGCCCTGCAGCGGAGCGAAGCACATTTGGCCCAGGCGCAGGAGTTGAGTCACACAGGCAGCTTCAGCTGGAACCCCACTACGGGCGAGGCCTTCTGGTCAAAGGAAACATTTCGCATTTTCCAATTAGATCCTGACACAGTGCAGCCGGGGCCGCAGCTCGTCGTTGAGCGCACTCATCCAGATGATAGGGCTTCCGTTAAAGAAATTATCGATCGCGCGATGCGAGACCCGAGCGATTTCGAGCACGAATACCGGCTTCTGCTACCGGACGGCTCGGTAAAGCACATCCATGCGCAGGCACGAGCGACGAGAGCAGCCTCTGGTGACATCGAGTTTGTTGGGGCAGCTACGGATATCACGGCGGCGAGGCGAGCAGAACAGCAGCTGCGCCGCAGCGAGGCCTATCTGGCCGAAGCCCAGCATCTCAGTCACACGGGCAGCTGGTCCTGGGACGTCTACGGTCTAGATTTCGTGTATCGCTCCGCCGAGGTCGATCGTCTGTTCGGCTTTAGCCCACAAGAGCCGGTGTCGATCGAGACCATTCGATCGCGCATCCATCCGGAGGACTTGCCGCGGCTGGAGGAGGTGCAGCGCCAGGCGATTGAACACAAGGAGGGGCGGTTCGAATATGATTTTCGTATCCTTCTACCGGATGGCGGGATAAGACGCATACACTCCGTTGCGCATGTGGTGGTCGGCAGCGATGGCAACGTCAGCGAGCTGATCGGAACACATATGGATGTGACCGAGCAACACGCAGCTAGGGAACGCCTGGAAAACACACTTGCCGCGCTACGCGAAAGCGAACAGCGCTTTCGCGACTACGCCGAAACAGCTTCCGACTGGCTCTGGGAGACCGGGCCGGATCATCAGGTCACTCGCTTATCCGAGCACACCAGCGCTGCGGGAATTTTGGCGACAGGATTGATCGGCCTGCTTCGCTGGGACTTTGCGTGCGACGTCGAAGAGGAACCCGAGAAGTGGCGGCAGCATCGGGCGACGTTGGAGGCCCATCTTCCGTTTCGGGATCTCGTCTATCGCACCGTGAATCGGACAGGTTCTCCGATCTACGTCCGCACGAGTGGCAAGCCTTTTTTCGATGGAAAGGGCAAGTTTCTCGGCTACCGTGGCGTCAGCACTGACATCACCGCTACCATTCGCGCCGATCAAGCCGAACAAGAACTACGAAAGGCACAGTCGGAGCTTGCGCATGTGACGCGTGTAACGACTTTAGGAGAGCTGACAACCTCCATCGCCCACGAAATAAACCAGCCACTCGCCGCTATTATCAGCAACGCGGATGCGTGCCTCGGTTGGATGGGCCGGGAAGCGCCTAATCTTTCCGCCGCGCGCTCTTCGGTGGAGTGGATCATCGAAGACGCAATCCGGGCAAGCGAGGTGATCCGTCGTATTCGCGCGCTCGCGAAGAAAGGCGAGATTGAGATGGTGCCGCTCGATATCAATGAGGTCGTTAAGGACGTCGTTGCGCTGGTAACACGAGAGCTGGTGAGCCACCGAGTGACATTACGAACCGAGTTGACGGCAGGGCTGCCTAGGATCCTCGGCGATCGGATTCAGCTACAACAGGTGATGATCAATCTGGTGATGAACGGAATTGAAGCCATGGATGCAGTTACAGACAGGACGCGCGAACTGCTGATTCAATCATCGAAGGACGATGTGGGGCACGTCCACCTTGCCGTGACCGATTGTGGCGTCGGCATCGCCGAGAACGACGCGGACCGCGTCTTGGATCCCTTCTTCACCACCAAATCGACTGGCCTTGGAATGGGTCTTGCGATCTGCCGGTCGATCGTGGAATCTCATGGAGGACGACTGTCGATGGTCCACAAAAATGGACCGGGCGCGACGTTCCAGTTTGCCTTACCGCTGCATAAGGAGGCCGTCTCGTGACTGCACGATTTGACGCGCCAGATCAAGGCAGCAATGCCGAGGCCTCGACAAAGGCGACCGTCTTCGTCGTGGACGATGACATCTCCATGCGTCGCTCGCTTACGAATCTTTTTCAATCGGTAGGGTTAGGCGTCATTGCATTCGGATCGGCGCGCGAAATGCTGCAGAGCCCAATCCCGGACGTTATTAGCTGTCTGGTTCTTGACGTCCGGCTGCCAGGCTTGAGCGGCCTTGACTACCAGACCGAGCTAGCGAGGTTGAACATACATACTCCGATCATTTTCATTACCGGCCATGGCGACATTCCAATGACTGTCAGGGCCATGAAGGAAGGAGCGGTCGATTTTCTCAGCAAACCGTTTCGCGATCAGGAACTGCTTGATGCCGTGGTTGCGGCGACCGAACGCGATCGCAAAAGACGGGAGGCTCAGCAGACGGTCGCGAACCTGCAGTCTTTATTTGAGACCTTAAGCCCGCGCGAGCAGGCGGTGATGAAACTGGTCGCTGCCGGCCTGATGAACAAGCAGGTCGCCGCCGAGCTTGGGCTCGCCGAGATTACGGTCAAGATCTACCGGGGACACGTAATGAAAAAGATGCGTGCACGCTCGCTGGCCGACTTGATCAGAATGACTGAGACGCTGGGAGTTCGCACTAATCGTCCTGAACAAACCCAAGTATGATTTTACAATTTCATCAGTCGAGCCCACTTTTCGCGCAAGGTGGCTAATGCTTGCAGCCGCTATTTCCGCTCCAGGAGGGCTCGTCTTGTCCACGCCTTTGATTTCCGTCGTTGACGACGACGC
>NZ_QZMV01000068.1:0-3022 GCF_003957705.1 Bradyrhizobium sp. LVM 105
ATTCGCGGGTCAATCTTGCCCGCCGTCAGGCAGAAACTCCACTTATCGCGCTGTTCAGATTTGCGGGACCAGCTCACATTGCCCATGATGTCTGAGCCCGAACCAATTGGGAGTCGGCGCGCGGTTGAGGCTAGCTGACAGGTTTCGGCTTGGGCGTTGTCCGGACCATTCGAACGCCGCGGGCCGGCATATCCCACAAGGTCACTCAGCTGAGAGACTTCGATTTGCCGAGCGGTGCCAAGAGCGACGAGGGTGTCAGGAAAGAGTTGTTGCAGAGAGAGCAGCGCAGATGCGACTGGCGCCATAAAAAATCCGATGCTAGCTCTTGATAGCCGGCATGCTAGCGAGAACTAGCCGGTGGCTCGGCCATCGGGTAGTGAAACGGTGAAAGCGCTGTGCCTGACAGATGCCGCAAGCCTCGGTGGTCAGCCAAAGCTGGCCACCTTTGCTCCCGTGAGGGGCAGGCCCCTTACGGCGCTACCAAGTGGTATTTTTGAGAAGTACCGCAGGGCGCCTAGCTGGACTAGTGGGCAACCCTGCGAAGACGACGCTGTCCCTAGGGTGCCAGGGACGAAAAAGGTTAACGGCGACGTGACTCGGCGCTCAATCCCTGCAAAGCGCTGTCCCTGCCACGCGCCGCTAACTTTAGTGCCGGCCCTGCCCGTTTCGGTATCCAGCCTGACACTTTGCCGCCCTGTAGGGTGCTGCCAAGTTGTAGACTGAGAACGACTGCCAATCACCTACCTGAATTGGTTGGATCGTCCGCTATTTTCTACGCTGATCCGCCACCTCACGGAGAGATTGGAGATGCCCAGCATACTAAAGCGCTCCGCTGCGTGAAAAAGGCTTACACGCTGCCGCTCATGTCAGAGCCCGGGAAATGTTGGCGGGATAAGACGGGAGGTGTGGAAGCGATCGCTTGAAAGTCCACGCGCGCCGCTAAATTTAACGTCGTCGATCTTCCTCGGCACAAGCGACGGGTGTCCGCGCCTGAAAAAGCACGACAGTGCGGCTCGTTTCTCCGACACCGGAAGCAGCGCGGGCGCGACTCGGCGCCGGTCCGTTGGGACGGGATCGGGGGCTGTCCCTGCCGCGCCTGCGCTGCAGATTGAGGTTAGCAGGAACGTGACTCGGCGCTGTCCCATTCTGGTAATAGCGCTGTCTCTACCACGCCTCGCTAACC
This sequence comes from Bradyrhizobium sp. LVM 105, assembly GCF_003957705.1. Classification (NCBI taxonomy): domain Bacteria; kingdom Pseudomonadati; phylum Pseudomonadota; class Alphaproteobacteria; order Hyphomicrobiales; family Nitrobacteraceae; genus Bradyrhizobium; species Bradyrhizobium sp. LVM 105. The sequence goes on from NZ_QZMV01000068.1 coordinate 1,184, forward strand.
CTAGCGGCTCTGTACTCACGCTAGCTTTCCAAAAGCTGACGAAACCTGTGCGGCAATTCACAAAAGAACAGCAGCTGTCGTTGCCGATTGCGGACCATGCTCACTGGCGGCCGCTGACCGCCCGAACAGCGCGCGCACCCAAAATGAAACCGATCACTCCCAAGGCTGGCACAAAGGATCTTCTCTGCGGTATAGGCGTGGCAAGTACAGACTTCCTCGAACCCGGTCATCGCGACCAGGAAATTGGGCTTAGAGCATGCGTGCGTGCACAGCATGATAATGCATTGTCTGCTCAGTTGAAGGATGCTCCCCAGAGAGTGGGCGGTGCGCGCCAAATTCGTATTCGCTTGGTCTCAATATTCGTGAAGGCCGCAACAGGCTGCGCAACGCGCTGTCGACCGTCCCGGGCCCGTGTTGTGGGCGGGCCGCTTTGCTGCCCTGGCTATATCGCGTGTCCAATCGGCTAGGTGGTCGGCCGGCGAGTCGTTCAATCGACGAATACACATTCGTTGACCGCATCCCCACAGCGGCAGGAAGTCGCAGTGGAGCACCGTCTCCAATTAACGGCCAGTCGCGAGGAGCGGGTTCATCAGGCGCAAATAAAGCTCAGGATGGGCCACCGGCCATCGACAAGTCGAGGCGATATCACATGGCTCCGGACCCGCGCTGCCCCGTTTCCCGAGGTGCAGCCAACGCCATCGACTCCGATCGGTTCGAGGCACAAGCATCGGGTCTGCGAACTAACGCGCGCCACCGCGTAACTATCGCATAAGAGTGCTGTCAATTGGCACTACCAAATCTGGGTGTTTGGGGAAGCAGTACTTGCATCGTAAGGTTACGGACAGGTCGGACACATATGTGTTTTCATCAAGAGTCGAGTCCATGGCAAACATGAACCTCAGCTCCCAATCCTTTGCCGACGCAGGCGCGCGACAGCGGACCGTCACCGACAAGAACTCACAAAATTTAGAGCACTGGTCCCGAGACGGACGGGTTTCCAGATGAGACGTGTCATGAACCCAATAGCGCGCGTCGCAGCCGCAATAAAGCGCGTTCGGGCACTCTCCGATTTTGACCGCTGCTGCGCAATCTGGTGGCTCTATCGCCTCCATTTCGGTATCAATCGCGACGTGATGTTGGGCCTTGACCCGGTCACGATCGCCCAGGAGAGATCCCGCTGCGGCATTTAGGCCTCGTGACATCGGCCACCTTTCATGCGAGCGCTGGCACTGCCCCACTAAACCTGCCACCAGCTTGCGCGTTGGCTGGCGCACAAAAAATCTCAGCCTAAGCCCAAACGTCTCAAGTCTCCCCCAGCCCACTAAGGTCGCAATCACACCTAGTACCGGCGGACTGCCTGAGGGCACCTCAATGGCGCCTGGAAATACGTGAGCAGACCGCACAAGCCGAACTAGGGCGCGCGTTCATAACGCGCGGCGGATAGATGCGAGTTGGACGAAGGCAAGGTAGCTTCCTGCAAGCTGTCGTAGCGCGTCGCCACCAGACGGCATTGCTTGATCCCGTTGAAGAACCGTTCGACGTGGTTGCGAGCGCGGTAGAGGTGCGGGCTAAAGCAGATCGGATCGCTGCGCTTGCCTTTCTGCGGGTTGGCTCACGCTCCCTTCCTCATGGCAAGCTCCTTGATCCTGTCGGCGTCATAGCCCCGGTCGGCAAGCAGCATTGACCCCGGGCTTCAAGCGAGAGAGCAGTCGTCCGGCAAGTCGTACGTCGTGCGCCTCGCCGGGACTCAACGCCAGTCGCACGACTGAGCTGGTCCCGCAAATCTGAACAGCGCGATAAGTGGAGTTTCTGCCTGACGGCGGGCAAGATTGACCCGCG
>NZ_QZMV01000007.1:0-376638 GCF_003957705.1 Bradyrhizobium sp. LVM 105
TGAAGGCGATCGCCCAGGCTCACGTCAAGACCGACAAGATCGATGCCGGCACGCTCGCCAGTCTGCAGGCGGCCGGGATAGGCAGTCCGGTGACGCTTGCAGCCGACGCATCACGCTTCGCCACGAGGTCACCCGCGCCCAACAACCATAGTCGCGCCTGACGGCAAGTTCTAGCAGGAATGCAGTCCCATTCCACGCCAGCGTGCCGCCGTGCTCGGGCCGGTCAAGGCCAAGCCTTCCGGTGGCCGCAAATGCGGCCAGCCTTGACCGCCCCTGCGCGCGGCGGCTGCGAGATCGGTGGCCGGGACGGAAGAATGGCCCGCAGCGCAGCCGAACAAAAGAATGGACTTACAGCAATCTCCGCAATCGTCGTCTCGGCCATGAAGAAATTGCTTGTCCATCTCATCCGTCGTGCGCAAGTGATCCCAATGCTCGGCAGGGAAGTCGTAGAAGGCCAGCAGCGCGTCGCGGTCCTTGGCGAGGCATTCGACCGCCCGGCCGTACTTGGCGCGATATTTCTCGGCGAAGACGTCGATCGCCGCTTCGGCGGCCGCCCGGCTCGGCGCCCAATAGACCTCGCGCAGGTCCTTCTTCATGTTGGCCTGCACCGAGAGCGGGACCTTGTCCAGGACGTTGACGGTCTTGTGCACCCAGCAGCGCTGGTGCCGCGTGCCGGGAAAGACCTCGTCAAGCGCCTTCCAGAAGCCGAGCGCGCCGTCGCCAACGGCAATTTCCGGGGCGATTTGCAACCCGCGCTGCTTCACGTCGATCAGGCTCACGCCAGCTCTGCGCGCTCTCGCGGACGCCGACCGGAAAGCCGATCAGCTCCTTCTTGCCTTCCGGCGTCGCGCCGATCAGCACCAGCATGCATTCGCCGTGGTCTTCCATGCGCGCCTGCAGGAAGACGCCATCGGCCCACACATACACGTAGCGTCGCGCCGACAGATCGCGCTTTTGCCAGCGCTCATACTCGCCCTGCCACTCGGCCGTCAGCCGGGAGATGACCGCCGCGACAGGTTCGGCGCGTCCTTGTCCAGCAGGGCCGTCAGCGCCTCCTGGAAATCACCGGTCGAGATGCCGCGCAGGTACAGCACCGGCAACAGCGCATCCAGGCTCCTGGTGCGCCGCGCCCACAGTGGCAGGATCGCCGAGCTGAAGCGGATCCGCTCGCCGCCACCGGCCGCCCCGCGGTCCCGAATCTTCGCCCGCGCGACCTCGACCGGTCCGATGCCGGTCGCAATCGTCGGGGCCGATGCCGGTCTGGATCGTCCGCGCCGGGCCGTAACCATGTCGCACGACACGGGCGCGCCCGTCGGCCAGCTTCAAATCCTTCACCGTGGCGAGAAACGTCACGACTTCGACCTCCAAGGCCTGCGCCAGAAGCTGCCGAGCACCAGCTCGCAGAATATTGGTCAGTGGATCGTCGATATCGTCGGGCTGACGAAGGGCAACAATATTGCTAGTCTCGTTCATGGCGTATCGCTCTCCTTGAGAGGTTCTGGCAGGCTTGACACCCGCCTCGATACGCCGCCTATCTCAGTCCGTCATCACCCAGTTTCCCGCATAGCTCCTTGCTGAGGAGGGCGCCTCTGTGCAAGACAACTGGCCCCAGAAGGCATTAATGGGAACCGTTCTGTGACAGTCTCTCTTGATGGCGAAATCCGCGATGGCCGCCATCATATGCAGGTCCGCGTTTATTTCGAAGATACTGACGCCGGCCAGATTGTTTATCACGCGAATTTTTTGCGCTTCATGGAACGCGGCAGAACGAATTACTTGCGCCTACTCGGAACCAACCAGCAAGCGCTGCTCGAGGAAGCGCAGAACGACGCGCCCGGCTTTGCCTTCGTTGTCCGTTCAATGACAATCGATTTTCTAAGACCGGCGGTCTTGGACGACCTGCTCGACGTCGTGACCGTCCCGCAAGAGGTGAGGGGCGCGTCGATCGCCTTGCTGCAGGAATGCAGGCGGGGAGACGATCTCCTAGTCAAGGCGCATGTACGCGTGGCGTTTATCTCAGGCGGAAAGGCGCAGCGGATACCGAAGTCGCTGAGGCTTGCCATGGAAGGGCCTGGATAAATCTTCCCCACGTTCATGCTATGGTCTTCCAGCGACCCAATGAAATCAAGGTGCTCGACTTCTGTTGCGATATCGTCAAACCAGAGTTTTCCGGCATCGTCTATCACGCCAATTACCTGCGCTACATGGAGCGTGGACGCACCAATCATCTGCGACTGATGGGCGCCGAACAGCAGGCGCTGTTCGAGCAGGTGGAGACGGAAGGCGCAGGCTTCGCCTTCGTGGTGCGCTCGATGCATCTGGATTTCCTGAAACCCGCGCGGATGGACGACGTGCTCGACGTCGTGACCTGGCCCGTCGCGGTGAAGGGCGCCTCGATCATGCTGGCGCAGGAGGTGCGGCGCGGTGAAGACGTGCTGGTGAAGGCCGAGGTCCGCGTCGCCTTCATCAGCGGCGGCCGCGCCCAGCCGATCCCGAAATCGATCCGCACGCTGATGAAGGCCGATTTGATTTCGTGATCGCCCGATAAGTGATCGCCTGATTTGTGACGGCCTATCGACTCCGCCAAATGCGGCGATAGATTGCGGCCCCGATCAACCGATGAGGCTACCATGTCGCGCCCGCCGCTTCCGCCCTTCACCCGTGAGACCGCCGCGCAGAAAGCGCGCATGGCCGAGGACGCCTGGAATTCACGCGATCCGGTGCGGGTCTCGCTCGCCTACACCGAGGACAGCCGCTGGCGCAATCGCTCCGAGGTGTTTCAGGGCCGCGAAGCGATCGTCGCCTTCCTCACCCGCAAATGGGAGAAGGAGCAGGATTATCGCCTGATCAAGGACCTCTGGGCCTTCGACGGCAACCGCATCGCGGTGCGCTTCCAGTACGAGTGGCACGATGGCAAAGGCCAGTGGTATCGTTCCTACGGCAACGAGCAGTGGGAGTTCGACGAGCACGGCCTGATGAAGCGGCGCGAGGCGTCGATCAACGACATCATGATCGCCGAGAAGGATCGCCGGTTTCACTGGCCGGCGCCGGGGTCGCGGCCGGCGGATGTGGCGGGCTTGGGAGAGAGCCCGTTCTGAGGTCTCAACCCTCATGGTGAGGAGCCGCGAAGCGGCGTCTCGAACCATGCAGGCCTCGCTGCTGCAGCGGGGCCGCTATCCTTCGAGACGCCCGCCTTTGGCGGGCTCCTCAGGATGAGGCGATGGGTTTGCGCGCCAGAAACCTCGCAATCGCGCCACCGAGCTTCGCGTTGTCCATCGGCTCCGCCAGCGATGCCCTTGCCGTCGCGACGACATCGTCCGGCGCCTTGCCGTCGCGAAGATCGCAGCACACTTGTGCGAACGCGACGTCGAACTCGGGGTGCGGCTGCACGGTCAGCGTCGTGCCGTTGGCATAGAGCAGGCCGGCGTGCGGGGTGAACTCCGACGACAGGATCGTCAGCGCATCGCTCGGGGGCTCGATCACCTGGTCCTGATGCGAGGCGGCGATCGCGACCGCTTCGCCTTCAATGACGCCGTTCTCCGGCAGCACCTGATAGACCTGACGGCCGATGCCCCAGCCTTTCTCCGACTTGCGCACGGTGCCGCCGAGCGCCTGAGCGATTAGCTGGTGGCCGAAGCAGACGCCGACCATCGGCGTCTTGTTGACGTACGCCGTGCGCACGAAATCTTCCAGCGGCGCGATCCAGTCGAGCCCGTCATAGACGCCGGCGGCCGCGCCGGTGATCAGGACGGCCTCGAGCTTGCCCGGATCGGGAAGCGCATCGCCATTCGGGATGCTGATGACCTCGACCGTGGCGGCCGGATCCTCGGCGCGGACCATGCGCTCGAACATCTCGGGAAATGAACCGTGGCGTTCGCGATGCTCTGGAGGAACGAGCCCAGTCTCGATGATCGTGATGCGTGCCATGTGCGCCTCGGGTAGAAGGTTGCGCGTGTGATCCCAAGCTCAGTCGCTTTCTGCCCCATGTTGCTGGTGCGGCGCTGTGCGCTCGAGCAGCGCGCTCTCCTTGCGGACCTCGTTGAGAAAGGCCTTGGCCAGACGCGACAGCGGCTCGGCTTCCGACCACAGCATATAGGCGACCGCCTGCGTCGTCGGCGTGAACGGACGGACGACGAGGCCGCTGCCGCCGTTCTGCCGCGGCGAGAACGGATCGACCACCGCAGCGCCGACGCCGGCGGCCGCGAGCACGCAGGCCGTGTTGCAGTAGCGCACCTCGACAGTCGGCCGGAACGGCGCACCGGCACGGGCAAAGCTGTCGCGCACGGCTTCGCCAAGCCGCGTGCCGCGCTCGAGCCCGATGAAGGGCAGGCCGGAAAGATCGGACGCGGATATCATCGGCCTGTCGGCGAGCGGATGCTGCGGCGGCACCACGCACACCATCTCGCCGGTATGCACCACCTCATGCGCGATGCCGGGATGATGCGTCAGCCCGAGGGCGAAGCCGAGCTCGGCGACGCGGCTGAGCACGCCTTCGATGATACCCTCGTAGCGACGCACGTCGAAGAACACGCGCGTCTCAGGGCGACGGCGCAGGAAGCCTGACAGCGCGGAAGGGATGATGCTGTAGGCGAGCGGCGGGGTCGCCACGATGGCGAGATGCCCGGAGCGGTTCTCGCGCAGATCGCGCACGCGGTTCTCGAGCTTTGCGTGCAAGGCGAAGATCGCTTCGCTCTCCTTGTAGAGCGCCATTGCTTCGGCGGTCGGAAACAGCCGGTTGTTGACGCGCTCGAACAGCGCGAAGCCGGCTTGCGCCTCCATCGTCTTCAGCGCGTTGCTCACCGCGGGCTGCGACAGCGCCAGCTCGTCCGCCGCCGCAACCGTGGTGCGGTGGCGGATGACCGCACGCAGAATCTCGAGCTGACGCAGGTTCATATCACTGCCGATTATACTCAGGGCCAAAACATCATAGCAAAGCGAATTGATTTTGCAGCCCCGCTCGCCCGTAATGGCAGCGGATTTGCGCGTCGCATCAAAGGGTTCATTCGCCCATTGAGGCAGCACTGCGCACAGATTGGAGGCAAACTTGGTTCGTGTCCTTCGCGCCGCCGCCGCTCAGATGGGGCCGACGCAAAAAGCCGATACGCGCGAGCATACGCTGTCGCGGATGCTCGACATGCTGGAGGAGGCGGCTGGTCGGGGTGCGAGCCTTGTGGTGTTTCCAGAACTCGCGTTCACCACCTTCTTCCCGCGCTGGCTGCTCGAAGGCGAGGCGCTCGACCGGTATTTCGAGCGCAGCATGCCGAACCCGGCGGTGGCAAGGCTGTTCGAGCGGGCGCGTGCGCTGCGCGTGGGCTTCTATGTCGGCTATGCCGAGCTGACGCCGGACGGTCGGCGCTACAACTGCTCTATCCTGGTCGATCGCGACGGCGAGATTCTCGGCCGCTACCGCAAGGTGCATCTTCCCGGGTCGGTCGAGCCGCGTCCGGGCGCGCGCTACCAGCAGCTCGAGAAGCGCTATTTCGAATATGGCGATCTCGGCTTTCCCGCCTTCCGCGCCGGCTCGTCCTGGGCCCATGCCATCATGGGCATGATGATCTGCAACGATCGGCGCTGGCCGGAATCCTGGCGCGTGCTCGGCCTGCAAGGCGTCGAGCTCGTCTGCATCGGCTACAATTCGGCGGCCTACGACCCCAACGGCGGCACGACCGAAGACGGAGCCTTGCGCACCTTCCACTCGACGCTGGTGACGCAGGCCAACGCCTACATGAACGCGACCTGGGCGATCTCGGTGGCGAAGGCGGGCGAGGAGGACGGCTCCGGGCTGATCGGCGGCTCCTGCATCGTCGATCCCAACGGCCGCATCGTCGCGCAGGCGCAGACGCTGGCCGACGAAGTGATCGTGGCCGACATCGATCTCGACCTCTGCCGCCAGGGCAAGGACAAGATGTTCAATTTCGCCGCCCATCGGCGGCCCGAGCAGTACAGGGTGATCATCGAGCGCGCCGGCGTCATCGAGCCGGCCGTTCTCGACGCAGATTGATTTCAAACGGCCGATCGCACCGTTGGCAAAGGAGCTGACATGACACGCCTCTCGCATTTGCTTGCCTTCGCAGCGTTGGCTGCCGTGACGTCGGCGCAGGCGGCCGAGCTTCCGGCGGAGATCAAGCAGGCCGGCATGCTGAAGCTCACGGTCAATTCCACCTACGCGCCGATGGAATATCGCGATCCCGCGACCAACGAGCTGGTCGGGCTCGACATCGATCTCGCTAAAGAACTTGCCAAGCGGCTCGGCGGGCTGAAGATCGCCTGGAGCGAGACGCCGTTCGCCGAGCTGATCCCCTCGCTCCAGACCAAGCGCGCCGACTTCATCATCTCCGGCATCTCCGATCGCGCCTCGCGGCGCGAGACCGCCGATTTCGTCGACTACCTCGCAACCGGCCCGCAGTTCTTCGTGATGGCGGAGAGCGGGGCCAAGGATGCGACCGATCTCTGCGGCAAGAAGGTCGGTACCACCCGCAGCACCAGCTTTCCGGTCGAGATCGAGAAGTGGAGCAAGCAGAATTGCGAGCCGGCCGGCAAGCCGGCGATCCAGTATGTTCCGGGCGAGAACTCGATCGACGTCCGCAACCAGCTCAAGCAGGGCCGCATCGACGCCGCCGTGCAGGGCAGCGAGACGCTGCCTTACGCCCAGACGCAGGAGCCCGGCAAATACCGCGTCGTCGGCGAGCCCTTTGCCAGGGGCTATCAGGGCATCATGTTCCGCAAGGACGATGCGGCCTTGCGCGAGGTCGTGACGGAGAAGCTCGCGGCGATGATCGCTGACGGCTCGTACAAGGCCATTCTCGACAAATGGGGCTTGGGGACCAATGCAGTCGCCCAGCCCATGCTGAACGCGGCGCCGCAATGAAGCCGGCGCCGGCACTCGCGGAAGGATTTCCCGATCTGTCGGGCCTGCGGATCGCGCGCGAGCCGCATTGGTTTCGCTGGATCAGCGCGGCCCTGATCGTGCTCGTGCTGGCGGCGATCGCGCGCGCCTTTGCGAATGGCCAGATCGAATGGTCCTATGTGAACCGCTTCCTGACCGCAAAGGTCATCCTCGAAGGCATCGTCAACACCATGGTGATGGCGGTGCTGGCGATGATGCTCGGCATCTTTCTCGGCATCGTCGTCGCGATCATGCGGCTGTCGCCCAATCCGGTGCTGAAGACGGTGGCGGCCGGCTACACTTGGCTGTTCCGCGGCACGCCGCTGATCCTGCAGCTGCTGTTGTGGTTCAATCTCGCGCTGGTGTTCCCGACCATCGGCATCCCCGGCCTGTGGTCCGCACGCGCCGTCGACGTCATGACGCCGTTCCTTGCCGCCTTGCTTGGGCTCGGCATTAACCAGGGTGCCTACACCTCCGAAGTGATGCGCGCCGGCATGCTGTCGGTTGACATCGGGCAATATGAGGCGGCGCAGGCGATCGGCATGGGGCGGCTGCGCGCGCTGCGCCGGATCGTGCTGCCGCAGGCGATGCGCGTGGTGATTCCGCCGCTCGGCAACGAGTTCATCGGAATGGTGAAGGCGACCTCGCTCGCGAGCGTGATCCAGTATCCGGAGCTGCTGCACAATGCCGAGAACATCTATTACGCCAACTCCCGCGTGATCGAGCTCCTGATCGTCGCCGGGCTCTGGTACCTGCTCGTGGTCTCGATCCTGACCCCGCTCCAGATGTTGCTCGAACGCCGCTTTGCACGCGGCACATTGCGGCTGGCGCGATGACAAAACCGCTCGTCGCGATCCGCTCCGTAGCCAAGAACTTTGGAGAGTTTCAGGCTCTCAAGAACGTCTCGCTCGACGTCTGGCCCGGCGAGGTGATGTGCCTGATCGGCGCCTCCGGGTCCGGCAAGACGACGCTGCTCCGCTGCATCAACCAGCTTGCCACGATCGATGCCGGCGGCATCTGGCTCGACGGCGAGCTGCTCGGGGTGCGCGAGCAGGGCGGAAAACTCCATCGCCTGAGCGAGCGCGAGATCGGGCGGCAGCGGCTCAAGACCGGCATGGTGTTCCAGCGCTTCAACCTGTTTCCGCACAAGACCGCGCTGGAGAACATCACGGAAGGTCCAACCCAGGTGCAGGGACGCAAGTTGGACGAGGTGCGCGCCGAGGCGATCGAACTGCTTCGTCGCGTCGGGCTGGCGGCCAAGGCGGATTCCTATCCAGCGCAACTCTCCGGCGGCCAGCAGCAGCGCGTCGCGATCGCGCGGGCCCTCGCCATGAAGCCGATGCTGATGCTGTTTGACGAGCCCACCAGCGCGCTCGATCCCGAGCTCGTCGGCGAGGTGCTCGCGGTCATGAGGGAATTGGCGAAGAGCGGCATGACCATGATGGTGGTGACGCACGAGCTCGGCTTCGCCCGGGAGGTCGCCGACCGCGTCGTCTACATGGATCAGGGCGCGATCGTCGAGCAGGGTCGCGCCTCCGACGTGTTGGGCGCGCCACGCGAGGAGCGCACCAAGGCATTTCTTTCGGCAGTGATCTGACATTGGGGGTATGATGATGAAGAGATTCTTGCTTGCGGCGGTGTTCCTGGGCGTCATGAGCGCGTCGGCGATGGCGGCCGAATTGCCGCCTGAGATCGCCAAGCGCGGCAGCCTCAAAGTGGCGATCGTGCCGAACTACCCGCCGATGGAATTCCGCGATCCCGCCACCAACGCGCTCTCCGGTTTCGACGTCGATCTCGGCGAAGCCATCGGCCGCAAGCTCGGCGTCAAGATCGAATGGACCGAGACCAGCTTTGCCGAGTTCATGCCTTCGATCTCGACGGGGCGGGTGGATGCCATCCTGTCCGGCTTCACCGACTATGCGAGCCGGCACGAGGTCGCGACCTTCGTCGATTATTTGCGCAGCGGCCCGCAGTTCTTCGTGCAACACTCGCGCAAGGCGGAATTCAAGGATGCGATGTCGCTGTGCGGCAAGAAGGTCGGCTCCAGCCGCCGTACCATGTTCCCGGCGCAGATCGCGGCGTGGAGCGAGAAGAACTGCGGCAGCAATCCGATCCAGGTCGTCGGCACCGACGGCTCGGCCGATGCGCGCACTCAGCTGAGGCAAGGCCGCATCGATGCCGCCGCCCAGGGCAACGAGACGCTGCCCTACATCATGGACCTCGAGCCCAATACCTATGCGACCGTGGGCGAGCCCATCGCGCAGCAATTCACCGGCATTGCCCTACCGGTGAAGGAGAAGGCATTGCAGCAAGCAATGCTGGAGGCGGTCGACGCGCTGATTGCGGACGGCACCTACAAGGCGCTGCTGGCGAAGTGGAAATTGAGCGACAACGCAATCGAGAAGGCGACCATCAATGCTGGACAGTAAGGCACTCCGGAGCATCCCGCTCGTTCCGGCCAACACCGCGGATCCCGCGCCCGACTATCCCTGGCCGAAGCCGTACACATCCGCGATGTTCCTGTCGTTCGACGTGGACGCCGAGAGTGCCTGGACCAGCAAGGACGCGTTGCATGCGCAGCGGCTGATCACCATGAGCTATGGCGGCTATGAGGCGCGGGTCGGCACGCCGAAGCTTTTGGAGCTGCTCGACCAGCTCGATCTCAAGGCGACGTTCTTCGTCACGGGCTGGTCGGTCGATGCGCATCCGGCGATGGCGGAATCGATCTTGAAGGCCGGCCATGAGATCGGCCATCACGGCTATCACCATCTGCTGCCGGATCCCGGCGATCCCTGGATCGAGGAGGAGCTGGAGCGCGGCTTCGAGGCGCTGAAGCGCCGGCTCGGCGTCAGGCCGACCGGCTATCGCGCGCCCTACGGCGAGTTCACCGAGGAGCTGCGCGTGGCACTGGTGCGCCACGGCATCGTCTACACGTCCTCGTTCCGCGACGACGTCAGGCCCTATCGCCATCGTCTCGCCGACGGCAAGCCCGGCACGATCGAGCTGCCGGTGACGGCGAGCTATGACGACTGGATGCACGGCCTGTCCGCCCGTTTCAGCCCGCGTTCGATCTTCCCGAAAGAGCATGTGCTCTCGATGTGGAGGGACGAGCTCGACGAGGTCCGCGACTGGGGCGCGATGGTCACGACGGTGCTGCATCCGCAATGCAGTGGCCGCCCGATGCGGCTGCGTCTGCTGCGCGAGTTCCTGACCTACGCTAGGTCGTGCCCGGATGTCTGGATCACGACCGGCGAGAAGATCGCGGAAAACTTCCTGCGCCACGAGGCCGGCAACCGTTGACCCGCATCCTCGTCATCAACCCGAACTCCTCCGCGTCGGTGACGGCGGCGATCGACGACGCGGTCGCGCCGTTGCGTATAACCGGCGGGCCTGAGATCGAGGTGGTTGGCCTTGCCGAGGGGCCGCCGGGCATCAGCTCGCAGCGAGATGCCGACAGCGTCGTCATGCCGCTGGTGACCCGCGTCACGCGCGACGATGCCAATGCCTTCGTGCTCGCCTGCTTCAGCGATCCCGGCCTGCATGCGGTGCGCGAGGCGGCCGGCGGGCGCCCGGTGCTGGGTATCGCCGAATGCGGCATCTTTCGCGCGCTGATGCTGGGCGAACGTTTTGGCGTCATCGCGCTGTCGCCGTCGAGCATCCGCCGCCAGCAGCGCATGGTGCGGGTCATGGGCGTTGACAGCCGCTATGCCGGGAGCTGGTCGGTCGGCGCGAGCGCGGCGGAGACGGCCGGTGCGGATATCCGTGGTCGCCTGATCGAAGCCGGCCATGCCCTGGTCACGCAATGCCGCGCCGACGTCGTTGTGATGGGCTGCGCCGGCATGGCCTCGCACCGTGCGGCGATTGCGGAAGCGATCGGCGTGCCCGTGATCGAACCGGCGCAGCAGGCCGTCGCGGCCGCGTTGGGTGCGGTGCTGTTGAACCACTGAACGAATGCATCTGTCCCTTTAGGAGCTCCTCGCAATGCCCATCTCCCGCCGCTCGCTCCTCAAGGCGGCCGCAACCATGCCGGCGCTGTCGTTGCCGGGTGTCGTACGCGCCGAAGCGCAGAGCACCTTGCGCTTCATTCCCGTCATCGATCTCGCCTTCGTCGATCCCATCTACTCCACCGCGCAGGTGTCGCGAAACCACGGCTTCATGGTTTACGACACTCTCTATGGCATGAGCTCGTCGCTCCAGGTGTCGCCGCAGATGCTGTCGGGCCATGTCGTCTCCGCTGACGGGCTGCAATGGGATCTCACATTGCGCGACGGCCTGTTCTGGCACGACGGCGAGCGCGTGCTCGCGCGCGACTGCGTCGCCAGCATCCGCCGCTGGGCGGCCCGCGACGGCTTTGGCGGCGAGTTGTTGGAGGCGACGGCCGAACTGCTGGCTGCCGACGATCGCACCATCCGTTTTCGCCTCAAGCGCCCGTTCCCGCTGCTGCCGCAGGCGCTCGGCAAGGCCGCGATCAATGCCTGCTTCATGATGCCGGAGCGGCTGGCAAGCCAGGATCCGTTCAAGCCGCTGACCGAAGTGATCGGCAGCGGCCCGTTCCGCTATCTCGCCGACGAGCGCGTGCAGGGCGCCCGCAACGCCTATGCCAAATTCGAGCGCTACCAGCCGCGCACGGACGGCAGACCGGATTGGACGGCGGGTCCGAAGATCGTGCACTACGACCGCGTGGTCTGGACCACCACGCCTGATGCCGGCACCGGCGTCGCCGCGCTCCAGACCGGCGAGCAAGATTGGCAGGAGACCACGCCGCATGATCTGTTGCCGGTGATCAAGGCTGCCGGCGACATCGAGACGCGTATCCTCGATCGCCGCGGCTACGCCTGCATGCTGCGCCTCAATCACCTGCAGCCGCCGTTTGACAATCCCGCCATCCGGCGTGCCCTGCTGGGTGCGATCGACCAGTCCGCGTTCATGACCGCGGTCGCCGGCACCGATCCGGCCTTTCAGGTCTCGCCGATCGGCTTCTTCGCGCCCGGCACGCCGATGGCGACCGACGTTGGCCTCGATGTGTTCCGTGGCCCGCGTGACTACGCCAAGGTGAAGGCCGATCTGAAAGCCGCCGGTTACAACGGCGAGAAGATCGTGGTGCTGGTCCCAACCAACTCGCTGGCGCAGAAGCCGCTTGGCGAGATCGCGGTTGATAGCTTGCGTAAGGCCGGCATGAACGTCGAATATGCCGGACTCGATTTCGCCGTCGTATTGCAGCGCCAGCTCAAGAAGGACCCGATCGGACAGGGCGGCTGGAGCGCGGCGGTCGGCAATTGGCAGGGCATCGACTGGCTCAACCCGGCCGGCAACACCAACATCCGCGGCGAAGGCAAGGTCGCCGGCTGGTACGCGAGCGAGAAGATGGGGCCGTTGCGCAGCCAGTGGCTTGCGGCCTCCGAGCTCGCGGAGCAGCAACGCATCTGCCGCGAGATCCAGGCGGTCGCGTTCGAGGAAATCCCCTATATTCCGATCGGCCTGTACAAACAGCCGACCGCCTATCGCAAGGCCATCACCGGCATTCTCGACGGCACCGCCGTCTTCTGGAACGTGCGCCCCGCATGAGCACCACAGCAATTTTCGGCAGCTATGTGCTGTCACGGAAGGACGGCGCGCAGGATGTGCTGCGCGACCATTGGGTCCTGGTCGAGGACAAAAGGATCGCGGCAATCACACGCGACAGGCCCAGCGCGGACCAGGTCCATGATCGTCCGGGCCGGTTCGTGCTGCCGGGCCTCTTGAACCTGCACAATCACTGCTTCTCCGAGGCGGTCGCGCGCAGCCACACCGAAGACGGCAATGGCCGCCGCAATAACCAGAGCATCGTCTATACGGTGCTGCTGCCGCTGACGAAACGCGGGGCCGACATCTTGTCGGCGGAAGAGCGGCTCGCGGTGGCACGGCTCGGCATTCTCCAACTCCTGAAGGGCGGCGCCACCACGGTGATGGAGCCGTTCCGCAATTCGATTCCGGAAATGTTCGACGCGGCGGAGGAGATGGGCATCCGCTTCTACGGCGCGCCCTATCTGTTCTCCACATCCGACGCCAAAGCGGGCCCGGACGGTATCGTGCACTATTCCGGCGATGACGGCGCCAAGGACATGGCGATCTGGGATGCACTCTACCAGCGCTGGCACAATCGCGGCGACGGCCGCATCAGCCTTGCGATGAGCCCGCACGCCACAGACACCTGCGGTCCTGATCTGCTGAAAGCATGCGCCACCCGGGCGCGCGAGCTCGGGGTGCCCATCACGACGCACATGGCGCAGAGCCGCGCCGAGGTCGAGACCATCGGCAAGCGCTATGGCGGCCGCACGCCGGCGCAATATCTGGACTGGCTCGGCCTGCTCGCGCCCGACCTCATGGCGGCACATTGCATGTTCAGCAGCGACGACGACCTCAAGCTGATGGCCGCGCGTGGCATGACCGTGCTGAACTGCCCGCGCGTCTTCGCGCGCGCCGGCATCACCGCTGCCTTCAGCCGCTTCGCCGGCCACGGTGTGCGCACCGTGGTCGGCACCGATGGCTACAACATGGACCTGCTCGGCGAACTCAATGCCGCCTCACTGATCTCAAAGATCACCTCGGCGCGTCCCGACGTCGCGAACTCGCCGGAGCTGATCGAAGCGAACACGGCTGTCGCCGCCGATGTCATCAAGCGCCCGGATCTCGGGCGCATCGAGCCGGGCGCCACCGCCGATCTCACCGTTGTCGATCTCACCCATCCGCATCTTCAGCCGCTGTTCGATCCCCGCCGCGCGCTGATCGCGCTCGCCAACCGCGCCAATATCGATCAGGTCATGGTCGACGGTCGTGTGCTGATCGATGCCGGCCGCTATCTCGGAGCCGACGAAGCTGCGATCACCGCGGCCGGCACCGCCGCGATCGGCAAGATCTGGGACCTGCCGGAAGCGCAGGCCGCGTTCAACGGCTAAAGAAGGTGCGCTCCCTCTCCCGTTTGCGGGAGAGGGTAGGGGAGAGGGTTCTCTCAGCACAGGGGCACTCCCAATGAGGAGAGAGCCCCCACCCGGCGCTCCGCGCCGACCTCCCCGCAAGCGGGAGAGGTTGCAGCGAGCCCGGGGCGAGCGTGATTCAACTCAATGCGTTTCGGCAGCGTCCTCGAATTCGACCAACGCCTTGCGCATGGTTTCGACCAGATCGAGCGCCACCGGCGACGGACTGCGCTGTGCCGGAAAGACGGCGGAGAATTCGAAGTCGATGCGTGGCAGGAAGCGACGCGCGACCACGCCGCGGGTGGCGAATTCCCGCGCGGTGAAAGGGTCGCAGATCGCGACGCCAAGCCCTGACGACACCATGCCGCACATGATCTCCGACAACGTGGTCTCGACCCTGAGCACGCGGCGGACCTCGTGACGATTGAAGACCTGGTCGACGAGATGCCGGCTCGATGATCCCGCCGACAGCGAGATGAACGTCTCGCCTTCGAAATCGCGCGGCTCCAGGACTTCCTTCTCCGCGAGGCGATGACCGGTCGGCAGCACCGCGACGCGCGCCGGCGCCGGCAGCCGCAGGCTCGGCAGGCCGGAATGGGCGATCGGCACCTCGGCAAAGCCGATGTCGCATTGATTGTTCAGAACCCAATCGACCACGATCGGAGAGATCACGCCGAAGAAAGCGAGATTGAGGTTCGGCCGCTCCTGCAGAAAGTGCCCGGCCAGGCGCGGCAAAAAGCCGTTCGCAAGCGCCGGGAGCGCGGCGATGCGCAGCGAGCCGGTGCGGCGGCCGCGGATTTCCTCGGCTGCCGCCGTGATGCGCTCGAGGCCGACGAACGAGCGCTCGACCTCGGTATAAAGCGCCATCGCCGCCGCGGTCGGCACCAGGCCGGTGCCGCGCCGCTCGAACAGCTCCATCTTCAACAGCGCCTGGAAGTCGCGCAGCAACCGGCTGACCGCAGGCTGCGTCACCACCATCAGCTTCGCAGCCTCCGTGACGCTGCCGGTCAGCATCATCGCGCGGAAGGCCTCTACCTGCCGCGAATTAATCCGCGCCATCCCATCGTCCAATCATAACATTTCGGCATGCAGAGGGTGCCATTATTCATTGGACGATGGAAGTATAGGTCTGCGATCTTTTTCATCAGAGCTGGAGCCAGCTCGCTTTTTCGGCAGATTGGAGGCGTTCAAACCTCCAAATCGCGCCAAAACCCGCCGAGCAGGGGCCGGAGCCCTGATCTGAGAGGGATTTGCGCGGAAGAAAATGCGGAAGGCGCCCCAGCCGGAGATTTGTCGGCACGTCACCTCATTCCGGTATGGAGATCGGTCCACATGAAGACTTTTCGCCTTCTGACCGCGGTCAGCATCGCAGCACTCATTGCCGCCCCGTCGGCCGCCTCGGCCCAGCAAAAGACGCTCTATGTCGCCGGCTACGGCGGCTCGTTCGAGAAAACGATTCGCGACGAGGTGATCCCGGCGTTCGAAAAGGAGAACGGCGTCAAGGTGGAATACGTCGCCGGCAATTCCACCGATACGCTGGCCAAGCTCCAGGCGCAGAAGGGCAACCAGCAGATCGACGTCGCCATCGTCGACGACGGCCCGATGTACCAGGCGATCCAGCTCGGCTTCTGCGGCAAGCTCGACGGCCTGCCCGCCGACCTCTACGACACCGCGCGCTTCAAGGACGATCGTGCCGTCGCCATCGGCATCGTCGCGACCGGCCTGATGTACAACACCAAGGTGTTCAAGGAGAAAGGCTGGGCGCCGCCGACCTCCTGGAACGATCTGAAGGACACCAAATACGCCAAGCAGCTCGTGATCCCGCCGATCAACAACACTTACGGTCTCGAAGCGCTGGTGATGTTGTCGAAGATGAACGGCGGCGGCGAGACCAACGTCGATTCGGGCTTCAAGATCTTCAAGGAACAGATCAATCCGAACGTGCTCGCCTATGAGCCGTCGCCGGGCAAGATGACCGAGCTGTTCCAGTCCGGCCAGGCCGTGATCGCGGTGTGGGGCACCGGCCGCGTGCAGAGCTTCGCCAATACCGGCTTCCCCGTCGACTTCGTCTATCCCAAGGAAGGCGCAGCGACGCTGCTGACCACGGCGTGTCCGATCAACAAGCCCAATGCTTCGCCGCTCGCGGCGAGCTTCGTCAAGATGCTGCTCGACCCGAAAATCCAGCTCGTGATGCTGAAGGATTACGGCTACGGCCCGGTGCTGAAGTCGCTGGTGATCCCGCCCGAGCTCGGCAAGATGGCGCCGATCGGCGAGCGTGCGGCGAAGCTCTATAATCCGGACTGGACCGTCATCAACGAGAAGCGCGAGGAGTGGACCAAGCGCTGGAATCGCGAGGTCGAGCGCTGATCTGATCGTTCGCGGAGACAGCGCATGGCCTATCTCGAGCTTGACCGGGTCGCAAAGCAGTTTGGCGCGCAGACTGTGGTCGACGACTTCAGCCTGTCGGTGGGGAAGGGGGAGTTCATCTCCTTCCTCGGCCCCTCCGGCTGCGGCAAGACCACGACGTTGCAGATGATCGCGGGCTTCCTCGATCCCACACGCGGCGCGATCCGGCTGGAGGGCAAGGATCTGACCGCGATCCATCCGGCCAAGCGTGGCCTCGGCATCGTGTTCCAGAGCTACGCGCTGTTTCCGCACATGACGGCGGCGGAGAACGTCGCCTTTGGCCTCGAGATGCGCAATGTGCCGCGCAACGAGCGGGTCGAGCGCGTTCGCTCCGCGCTCGCGATGGTCGGCCTCGCCGGCTACGAGGACCGCCATCCCCGCCGCATGTCCGGCGGCCAGCAGCAGCGCGTGGCGCTGGCGCGTGCGCTGGTGATCAAGCCGAGCGTGCTCCTGCTCGACGAGCCGCTGTCGAACCTCGACGCCAAGCTGCGCGAGGAAATGCAGATCGAGCTGCGCCAGATCCAGCGTACCGTCGGCACCACGACGATTCTGGTCACGCATGACCAGAACGAGGCGATGTCGCTGTCCGATCGCATCGTGGTGATGAGCCAGGGCAAGATCGAGCAGATCGGCACGCCGCAGGAGACGTATGAGAAGCCGGCCTCCGCCTTCGTCTCGCAGTTTCTCGGCAAGACCAACGACTTTGCCGGGACGATCGACCGGACCGCGACGCCCGCGCAGCTGGTGGCGGGCTCCTGGAGCGCGCCGGCGTCGGTGGGCTTGAGCGGCCCCGTGACGGTCAGCATTCGTCCTGAAAGGATCGGCTTCGGCGATGCCGGCCTCTCTGCAAAGATCATCACGCGAATTTTCCAGGGCAATCACTGGCTGTTCCAGTGCGACAGCGAGTGCGGTCCGGCGATCGTGATCCGCCAGAATGACGGCAAGGCGCAACCGGGCGAAGGCGAGACCGTTCGCCTCATTTGGCGGCCCGAGGACATGAGCGTGCGCGCGAGGACTGTCGCATGAGCATGGCCGCCGAGGAGCGCAGCGTACGCGCGCCGTGGGCGCTGACCGCACCAGCCCTGATGCTGTTCGTCGGCGTGCTCTTGATCCCGCTGGTGATGACCGTGATGCTGTCGTTCCACGATTGGGGTCAGTACAAGGGCATCGAGCCGGTCTTCATCCTCAAGAACTGGCACGAGATCGCGACCGATCCCTATTACGCCGAGATGTTCTGGCGGACGTTCCGCATCGCGATCCTGACCACGGTGCTCACGGCGCTGCTCGGGGCACCTGAAGCCTACATCCTCAACCGCATGAGCGGCCGGTGGAAAAGCTTTTTCCTGCTGGTCATTCTCGGGCCGCTTTTGATCTCCGTGGTGGCGCGCACGCTCGGCTGGGCGCTGCTGTTCGGCGGCAACAACGGCCTCGTCAACAAGCTCTTGATGTCGCTCGGGGTGATGCGCTCCCCCATTCCCTTCATGTTCACCGAAACCGGCATGGTGATCGCGCTCGCGCATGTCATGATGCCGTTCATGGTGCTGTCGGTGTGGGCGGCGCTGCAGCGGCTCGATCCGCAGATCGAGAACGCGGCGATGTCGCTGGGCGCCGGTCCCGTCACCATCATCCGCCGCATCATCATGCCGCAGATCATGCCGGGCGTGCTGTCGGGGGCCATTATCGTGTTCTCGCTCTCGGCCAGCGCCTTTGCGACGCCCGCGATCATCGGCGGCCGCAGGCTCAAGGTCGCCGCGACGCTGGCCTATGACGAATTCCTCAACACCCTGAACTGGCCGCTCGGGGCCGCGGTCGCGACGCTCCTGCTGGTCGCGCTGGTCCTGATCGTCGTCGGCAGCAACGCGCTGATCGAGCGGCGCTATGCCGAGGTGTTCCGATGAGGCGGAACGGCCCCCTCGCGCTGATCTTCCACGCCATCTTCGTCATCGTGATGGTGGCGCCGATCCTGGTGGTGTGCCTGGTCGCCTTCACGCCCGAGGGTTTCCTGTCGCTGCCGACCAATGGCTTCTCGCTTCGCTGGTTCAGGACCATCGCGAACTATCCCGAATTCATTCACGCCTTCTGGGTCAGCCTTGGGTTGGGGGCGCTCTCGTCGTTCGTCGCGCTGCTGTTCGCGGTGCCGGCGGCGCTCGCGATCGCGCGCTATCGTTTCGCTGGACGTGATGCGCTCGCCGCGCTGTTCCTGTCGCCGCTGATGATCCCGCATGTCGTGCTCGGCATCGCCTTCCTGCGCTTCTTCACCTCGGCCGGCCTCGGCGGCAGCTTTGCCGCGCTGATCATCGCCCATGTCATCATCGTGTTTCCGTTCGCGCTGCGGCTGACGCTGGCAGCAGCGACCGGCATGGATCGCACGGTCGAGATGGCCGCCGTCTCGCTCGGTGCCGGCGGCTGGACCCTGTTCCGCCGCGTGACCCTGCCGCTGATCCTGCCCGGCGTCATCAGTGGCTGGGCGCTCGCCTTCATCCAGTCCTTCGACGATCTCACCATGACCGTCTTCCTCGCCGCGCCCGGCACCGAGACATTGCCGGTGCGCATGTTCCTTTATATCCAGGACAACATCGATCCGCTGGTGACGTCGGTCTCGGCCTGCGTGATCGCGATCACCATGACCGCCCTCGTTCTGCTCGACCGCTTCTACGGGCTCGACCGCGTGCTCGCCGGCAAGGGCGATACGGGGCGATAGGAGAACCCATGTCAGGAGAATATGACGTCGCCGTCGTCGGCGGCGGGCTGCTCGGCTCCGCCATTGCCTGGGGCCTCGGCCGGCTCGGCAAGACGGTCGCCGTGCTCGACGAAGGCGACATCACCAAGCGCGCCTCGCGCGCGAACTTCGCGCTGGTCTGGGTGCAGAGCAAAGGCCTCGGCATGCCCGCCTATACGGTGTGGACCGTGCAGGCGTCGCAGGCCTGGAGCCGGCTGGCGTCCGAGCTGAAGCAGCAGACCGGGCTCGACGTCTGCCTCCAGCAGAATGGCGGCTTTCACCTCACCCTTGGCGAGGACGAATTCGGCCAGCGCACCGAGCTGGTCAAGCGCATGCACAACCAGACGGGCGCGGCCGACTACAAGATGGAGATGCTCTCCGCATCCGACGTGAAGAAGTCGCTGCCGCTGATCGGCCCCGAGGTCTCCGGCGGCAGCTATTGCCCGCTCGACGGCCACGTCAATTCGTTGCGGACGTTCCGTGCGTTCCACACCGGCTTCAAGGCATTCGGCATCGACTATTTCCCGGAGCGGCCGGTCTCCGCGATCGGCAAGAGCGGCGGCGAATTCCGCCTCACCACGCCGAAGGGCGAGCTCCGCGCCGCCAAGGTGGTGCTGGCCGCGGGCAACGCCAACCAGACGCTGGCGCCGATGGTCGGCCTCTATGCGCCGATGGGTCCGACCCGCGGCCAGATCGTGGTGACCGAGCGCACCATGCCGTTCCTGCCGCACCCGCTGACGACGATCCGCCAGACCGACGAGGGCACGGTGATGATCGGCGACAGCAAGGAGGACGAGCTCGACGATCGTACGCTGAAGCATTCGATCAGCGCGGTCATGACCGATCGCGCCCAGCGCATGTTCCCGCATCTGTCGCGCCTCAACGTGGTCAGGAGCTGGGCGGGCATCCGCGTCATGCCGCAGGACGGCTTTCCGATCTACGACCAGTCGGAGACGCATCCCGGCGCCTTCGTCGCCTGCTGCCACTCCGGCGTGACGCTCGCCTCCAACCACGCTTTCGAGATCGCGCGCATGGTGGTGCAGGGCGCGCTCGAGCCCGAGCTGGTCGGCGCGTTCTCGGCCAGCCGCTTCGGCGCGGGCGCGGCGAACAACAGCGGCTATTAGAGATACCGAGGAAGGAGCCAAGAGGCATCCCCATGTTCAAGAGATCCGAACAGGACAAGCGTCCACCGGTGCAGATCTTCGTCGACGGCGTTGCGGTCGCGGCGCGCCAGGGCGACACGGTCTCCGCCGCGTTGCTGGCCTCCGGCTGCGACGCACGTCGTTCGACTGCGGTGAGCGGCGCGCCGCGTCTGCCCTATTGCATGATGGGCGTGTGCTTCGACTGCCTCGTCACCATCGACGGCGTCGGCAACCGGCAGGGCTGCCTCGTGCCAGTGGCCGAAGGCATGCAAATCGAGATCCAGAAGGGCAAGCGGGAGATCGGGAAATGACTGTGGCTCCCAAGCGCGAAGACTATGACGTCGTGGTGATCGGCGCCGGGCCTGCGGGTCTTGCTGCTGCCGCGACATCGGCCGAAGCCGGCCTGTCGACGCTGCTGCTCGACGAGAATATCGGCCCCGGCGGCCAGGTGTTCCGCGCCATCGCCTCGACGCCCGTGACCGACCGCAACCAGCTCGGCGCCGATTATTGGGCTGGAGCCGATCTCGTGCAGTCGCTGCGCGCGAGCAGCGCCGAGGTGATTCATCGTGCGACCGTCTGGAGCCTCGACCGCAATCTCGAGATCGCCGTCTCGATCGGCGGCGCGTCCGCCTTCGTCAAGGCCGAGCGCGTGATCCTCGCGACCGGCGCGCTGGAGCGGCCGTTCCCGATTCCCGGCTGGACGCTGCCGGGCGTGATGACCGCGGGCGCGGCGCAGACCATGCTGAAATCCTCGGCGCTCGTGCCCGACGGCCGCACGGTGATCGCAGGGCAGGGCCCGCTGCTCTGGCTGCTGGCCGCACAGATCCTGCGCCTCGGCGGCCGCATCGATCGCATTCTCGACACCACCGAGCGCGGCAATTATTTCGCCGCGCTGCCCCACGCCTTCGCCTTCCTGACCTCGCCCTATTTCGCCAAGGGCCTGTCGATGATGCGCGAGGTCAAAGCGAAGGTGCAGGTCGTCTCCGGCGTCACCGAACTCTCGGCATCCGGTGACGGCCAACTCGCGAGCGTGAGTTATGTCGCGGGCGGCAAGCGCGAGATCATTCCCGCCGATCTGCTCCTGCTGCATCAAGGCGTCGTGCCCAACGTCAATCTGGCGATGTCCGCCGGTGTCGAGCATCGCTGGGACGACCTGCAAGTCTGCTGGTCGCCGGTGCTCGATGCGAGCGGCAATTCGACCATTCCCGGCATTGCGATCGCCGGCGACGGCGCCGGCATCGGCGGTGCGAGCGCCGCCGTGGTGCGCGGCCGTATCGCGGCGCGCGCGGCCGTGGAAGCGCTATCGCCCGCAGCTGCGGCGAAGCTCCCACCGATGGCAACGCTCCGTTCCGATCTCGCCAAGGCCGAGCGCGGCCGCGTCTTCCTCGACACGCTGTTCCGCCCCGCAACGCAGTTCCGGATTCCCTCGGGCGACACCATCGTCTGCCGCTGCGAAGAAGTCACGGCAAAGGACGTTCTCGATGCCGTCGCGATCGGCGCGACCGGTCCGAACCAGCTCAAGGCCTATCGCCGCACCGGCATGGGACCGTGCCAGGGCCGGCTCTGCGGCCTCACCGTCACCGAGCTGATGGCGCAGGCACGCGGAAAGACGCCGCAGGAGATCGGCTATTACCGGCTGCGCGCGCCGGTGAAGCCGATCACGCTCGCCGAGCTCGCCGCTGTTCCCAAGAGCGAGGCGGACGTCAAGGCGGTGGTTCGCGGATGACCAAGAACGTGGATGCGATCGTCGTCGGCGGCGGCATCCACGGATGCTCGACCGCGCTGCATCTGTGCCTCGCCGGCCTGAAGCCGGTGCTGATCGAGAAGGACTATGCCGGCCGCCACGCCTCGGGCGTCAATGCCGGCGGCGTGCGTCAGCTCGCGCGCCACATCCCCGAGATTCCGCTCTCGATCCGCTCGATGGGAATCTGGGAGAAGATTGCAGATCTCGTCGACGACGATTGCAGCTTCGAGAGCCACGGCCAGGTGCTGGTCGCGGAGAACGAGGAGGAGCTGGCGGTCTGCCGCGCGCGTGTCGCCGAGCTCAACGCGCTCGGTTTCACCCATGAAGAGCTGATCGATGCGACTGAGCTGCGGCGCCTCGTGCCGGCCGTGGCCGAGACCTGTCCGGGCGGCGTGGTCTCGCGCCGTGATGGGGCCGCCAATCCGGCGCAGACGACGACGGCATTCCGCCGCAAGGCCGAGCAGCTTGGTGCGACCGTGCGTGAGGGCATCGCCGCCTCCAACGTCCGCTACGGTGCCGGTCTCTGGCATGTCGATGTTGGCTCTGAAACCTTTGCCGCGCCGGTGCTGGTCAATGCCGCCGGCGCCTGGGCCGGCAAGATCGCCGCCGCACTTGGGGAGCCGGTTCCGGTCGAGACCGTGGCGCCGATGCTGATGATCACCTCGCGCGTGCCGCACTTCATCGATCCCGTCGTGATCCTGCGCGGGCGAAAGCTCTCCTTCAAGCAATTCAGCAACGGCACGGTGCTGATCGGCGGTGGCCACCTGGCGACGCCCTATCAGGATCGCAACGAGACCGTGCTGGATTGGAAGAGCCTCGCGACCAGCGCCCGCACCGTGTTCGAGCTGTTTCCGGTGATGCGGAGCGCCTCCATCGTCCGCGCCTGGGCCGGGATCGAGGCGAAGATGAAGGACGATATTCCGGTGTTCGGCCCGAGCAGCCGTCACAAAGGCCTCTATCATCAGTTCGGCTTCTCGCTGCACGGCTTCCAGCTCGGCCCCGGCGCCGGCGCCGTGATGGCCGAGCTGATCGTCAACGGCGGCACCCAGACTCGAATCAGCGATCTCGGCATCGACCGCTTCCATCCTTCCACGCTCTAAGAAGAGGACAACATGAGCATCACCCGCAGCATCCGCACGCCCATCATGCACCGCGCCGTCGAGGCAGGCGGCTTCGTCTTCCTCGGCGGCACCATCGCCGACGACACCTCGGTCTCGATGGGCGAGCAGACCCGCAACATCCTCGGCAAGATCGCCGGCTATCTGAAGGAAGCAGGAACCGACAAGAGCCGCGTCGTCAGCGCCTCGATCTTCGTCACCGATCTTGCCAAGAAGAAGGAGATGGACGCGGCCTGGACCGAGTTCTTCGGCGATAATCTGCCGACCCGCGCCACGGTCGGCGTTGCCGATCTCGGCGGCGGCGCGCTGATCGAGGTCGTGGTCACTGCGCTGAAAGGCTGATCGCGACAGGCGTCAGCACGAGTCACGCTGGCCTGCTTGCAATCGGGATCAGGCGGCGGATCGATGTCGCCGCCAAGCTGCGCGTTCATGGCGGGATCGTCTGATCCCGCTTGACCGTTCGGATCTTGCAGTGATTTTCAAAAACCCGACGCCCTGCCCCCAGCGCGTCGGGTGGAAAAAATGAGTATCAATCGGTGATCCCAACGCCATTGTTGTGACCTGTGCCGCACCGATTTTCTACTCCGGGAAACTACCGCGTTGGAACCGGGCCTCGTTTCTCCTGCGTGGGCCTATGAGCCCGCGCTTCCACCCGGCTCCAGTGCTTCGCCGATCTCCAGCGGATGGGCCATGGTCTCGTGCAGCGCCTTGCGATCGAGCTCGCCTTCGGAAATGCTGATGACGACGCAGGCAACGCCGTTGCCGATCAGATTGGTCAGCGCGCGGCATTCGCTCATGAACTTGTCGATGCCGACCAGGATCGCAATCGACTGGATCGGGATGTCAGGCACGATCGAGAGCGTCGCGGCGAGCGTGATGAAGCCCGCGCCGGTGACGCCAGAGGCGCCCTTCGAGGTGATCATGGCGATGCCGAGGATGCCGAGCTCCTGCCAGATGGTCAGATGGGTGTTGGTCGCCTGCGCCAGAAACAGCGTCGCCAGCGTCATGTAGATGTTGGTCCCATCGAGATTGAAGCTGTACCCCGTCGGAATGACGAGGCCGACCACCGAGCGCGAGGCGCCGAGATGCTCCATCTTCTGGATCATCTGCGGCAGCACCGTCTCGGAAGAAGAGGTGCCGAGCACGATCAGAAGTTCGTCCTTGATATAGGCGATGAAGCGAAGGATCGAGAAGCCGGCGAGCCGCGCGATCGCGCCGAGCACGATCAGCACGAACAGGATGCTGGTGAGATAGAACGTGCCGATCAGCGCCGCGAGGTTGAGCAGCGAGCCGAGGCCGTAGGCACCGACCGTGAACGCCATCGCCCCGAAGGCGCCGATCGGCGCGACGCGCACGATGATGCGGATGATGCCGAAGAACATCTTCGCGGCCTTGTCGATCGCGTCCGCAATGGGCTCGCCGGCCTTGCCGAGGAAGGCGATGGCGAAGCCCGAGAGGATCGAGATCAAGAGCACCTGCAAGAGGTCACCGCGCGCGATCGCGCCCAGATAGCTGTCGGGAATGATCGCCATCAGATGGGCGACGATGCCTTCCTCATTGGCCTTGGTGACGTAGGTCGCCACCGATTTGGGATCGATCGTGGCGGGGTCGATGTTGAAGCCGTGCCCGGGCTGGAGGATCTCGCCGACCAAGAGGCCAACCGCAAGCGCGACGGTCGAGACGGTCTCGAAATAGATCAGCGACTTCAGCCCGACCCGGCCGACGCGCTTGAGGTCACCCATCGAGGAGATGCCGTGCACGACGGTGCAGAAGATCACCGGCGCAATCATCATCTTGATCAGCGCGATGAAGCCGTCGCCGAGCGGCTTCAAGGCCTTGCCGAGATCGGGATAGGAATAGCCGATCAGCACCCCGAGCGCGATCGCGATCAGCACCTGGACGTAGAGGATCTTGTACCAGGGCTGGCGGCGGCGGAGGATGGCTGGCTGGATCGCGACTTGTGTCATAGAGTGGGCCCCGGAACGCATTGATCTTGCGGGATTTGAATCTTGCATGACCTGCACCATGTGATGGCCGCCGCAGAAGTGACAATCACATTTTTGTCTGTTTGCACGAAGATCGATCGCGGAGTCGCAAGCGCGCTTGTTGTCGATCGCCTGCGACGCTGCCTGCCGATCATCCTCGGTGCGATCGGCGGACGCCTCGGGTCCTTGGTGAACGGCCTCGCCTCGGCATGCCGATTGACTCCACCCGGCTGCCGGCCGCGCCGTGTGTCCAGGGATGCGTGCAGCGTATGCACAACCGGCTGGAACAAAACGCCGGTTCCATCCATGATGATGCATCTGGAGAGAACACATGCCGCAACCCGATCGTTCGACTTCGTTTCCCTCGCGCCTTGTCGGCCAATATGCGCTGGTGACCGGCGCCTCGCAGGGCATCGGCCGCGCCGTCGCCGTCAGGCTTGCGCAGGAAGGTGCGACCGTCGCCATCAATTATTTCGAGCACGAGGAGCGGGCGGAGGAGACGCTGGCACTCGCTCGGACGGCTTCGAGCGACCGCGGCCACGGCGAGCCCGATCATTGCATCGTCAAGGCCAATGTCGCCGACGAGCAGGACATTGCTGCGATGTTCGAGGCGATCCTTTCGCGCTGGAAGCGCCTGGATTGTCTCGTCAACAATGCCGGCTTCCAGAAGGAATCGCCGAGCGAGGCGCTGGACGTCGAAACCTATCGCCGCATCATCGACGTCAATCTGAACGGCGCCGTGCTCTGCGCGCAGAGGGCACTTGCACATTTCGTCAAGCGCGGCGGAGGCGGCAGCATCATCAACTGCTCCAGCGTGCACCAGATCATTCCCAAGCCCGGCTATCTCGCTTATTCGATCAGCAAGGGCGGCATGGCCAATTTGACCCGCACGCTGGCGCTCGAATTTGCCGGCCGCGGCATCCGCGTCAACGCTGTCGGGCCCGGCGCGATCGATACGCCGATCAATGCGGCCTGGACCGGCGACCCCGAAAAGCGCGGCGTCGTCACCAGCCACATTCCCATGGGGCGCGTCGGCACGCCGGAGGAGATCGCCGCCGTTTTCGCCTTCCTCGCCTCCGACGATGCGAGTTACATCACCGGGCAGACCCTCTATGCGTGCGGAGGCCTGACACTGTTCCCGGAATTCCGGGAGAATTGGGCAAGCTGAACGTCGGCTTCGGACCTCCGGGATGGTGGCTGCGACCGGGCAGGGGCCTGCGGCGCCGTGTGCTATCGACCCTCGACGACGCTACCGCTATTGCGAGTGCCGACACATGAAGGGCTCGTGACCACACCCATCAACATCAACGCTTACAGTGACGCACTGGTGGTCCTCGCGACCGCCGGCGTCGTGGTACCGATTGTCCGCCATTGGGGCATCAATCCCGTGCTGGGCTATCTCGGCGCCGGCGCCATTCTCGGTCCGCTCGGGCTCGGCTCGCTCGTCCGAGAAATACCGTTCCTGTACTGGTTTACGGTGACGGATGCGCAGAACGTCGAGGGTATCGCCAATCTCGGCATCGTATTCCTGCTCTTCCTGATCGGCCTCGAACTGTCTTTCCGGCGGCTCGTCACGATGCGGCGTCTGGTGTTCGGGCTCGGTGGCCTGCAGGTGCTGGTGACGTCCGCGATGATTTTCGGCGTGGCGCTTCTCTCCGGGCAGAGCTCCGATATGGCCGTCATCCTCGGCGCCAGTCTTGCGCTGTCCTCTACCGCGATCGTGCTCGAGCTTCTGTCCGGCGAGAAGCGGCTTGCGACCACGACCGGGCGTGCCAGCTTCGCGGTGCTGATTGCCCAGGATCTCGCGGTGGTTCCCATTCTGGTTTTCGTCTCGGTGCTCGGCGCAGACAGCGGCGGCTCCGTCCTGGCGCACATCTCCAGTGCGATTCTAAAGGCCGCGCTGGCGGTCGCTGTCCTCATTCTGCTCGGACGGCTGCTGATGCGTCCGCTCTTCCAGATGGTTGCGGGCACCCATTCGACCGAGTTGTTTGTCGCCGCAACCTTGTTCGTCATCGTCGGCGCAGGACTGGCCGCCCACCAAGCCGGCTTGTCGATGGCGCTCGGAGCCTTCGTTGCAGGACTGATGCTGGCGGAAACGGAGTATGGCAAAGCCATCGAGGCCACCGTTGAGCCGTTCAAGGGCCTGCTGCTCGGCATCTTCTTCTTCACCGTCGGCATGGCCATCGACTTTCGCGTGTTCTTGCGCGAGCCGGGTTGGCTGCTGGCCGCCGTTGTCGGTATTCTCGCCGGCAAGGCGATCGTGCTCATCGTCCTGGGCCGCCTCTTCAGGCTGTCATGGTCCGCGGCGATCGAGATCGGATTCCTGCTGGGTCCAGTCGGCGAATTCGCTTTCGTCAGCATCGGAATGGCGGCGGCCGGCGGCCTGATCCAGCCTGGTGTGTCGAGCTTTGCCGTTGCCGTCACCGCCGTGACGATGGCATTGACGCCGCTCCTGGGCATGCTCGGGCAACGATTGGCCGCGAAATTGGGTCGCGAGCGCACGCCAGATCCTGAACTGGCGGTTCGCCCGCCCGGCGACCGGGCGCAGGCCATCGTGGTCGGCTATGGCCGCGTTGGCAAGGTCGTCTGCTCGCTGCTGACCGGCCACGGCCTGAACTACATCGCGGTTGATCACGAGGCAATCGCCGTGGCACGCGACCGCCGCGACGGTCACAAGGTCTATTTTGGCGATGCGACGGAGCCGGGCTTCCTCGAAGCTTGCGGCCTGATGCAGACGACCGGCGTGATCATCACCATCCAGTCGCGGTCGGCGATCGACGCCGTCGTCGAGCGGGTTCGCGCGGTGCGCCCGGATGTGCTGATCGTCTCGCGTGCGCGGGATGCCGAGCATGCCCGCCACCTCTATGCGATCGGGGCAACCGATGCTGTGCCCGAAACCATCGAGGCAAGCCTGCAGCTTTCCGAAGCCGCGCTGATCGGCCTCGGAGTTGCGGTCGGGCCCGCGATAGCCTCGGTGCACGAGAAGCGGGACGAATTCCGGCTGACGCTGCAACAAGCCGCGCGCAAGGCAGACCCGGAGATATCCCGCCCATCCGCTATCGCAGGCCGCCACGATGGGCGGCATTGATCTGGCAAGACCGCGGCGCGCAGACTACATAGGGGCCATGTCAAACCCGCCGCTCCAGGACTTCATCGACCGGCACGACAAATTGTTCGTGCTGACCGGCGCCGGCTGCAGCACCA
The DNA here is from genome assembly GCF_003957705.1 of Bradyrhizobium sp. LVM 105. Taxonomy (NCBI): domain Bacteria; kingdom Pseudomonadati; phylum Pseudomonadota; class Alphaproteobacteria; order Hyphomicrobiales; family Nitrobacteraceae; genus Bradyrhizobium; species Bradyrhizobium sp. LVM 105. Next base: position 28,158 of record NZ_QZMV01000007.1, read on the forward strand.
ATTCGGGCATTCCCGATTATCGCGACAGCTTTGGCAATTGGAAGCGGACCCAGCCGGTCAACTTCCAGGCCTTCATGTCGGACGAGCATACGCGGCGGCGCTATTGGGCACGCAGCTTGATCGGCTGGCGGCGGTTCGGCCAGGCCAAGCCGAACGACGCGCATCACGCGCTGGCCCGGCTCGAGGCGAACGGGCGGTGCGAGATGCTGCTGACCCAGAACGTCGATCGGCTGCATCAATCCGCCGGCCACCGCCAGGTGATCGACCTGCACGGCCGGCTCGATCTCGTTCGTTGCATGGGCTGCGGCCGCAAGACGCCGCGGAGCGAATTCCAGGATGCGCTCGGCCGCGCCAATGCGGAATGGCTGACACTCGATGCCGCCGATGCTCCCGATGGCGACGCCGATCTGGAGCACGAGGAATTCTCGTCCTTCCAGGTGCCTCCTTGCGAAGCCTGCGGCAGCATTCTCAAACCTGACGTCGTGTTCTTTGGGGAGAACGTCCCGCGCGACGTCGTCGCCACAGCGCAGGATCATCTGGCTAAGGCCGACGCCATGCTGATCGTCGGCTCGTCGCTGATGGTCTATTCCGGATTTCGGTTCGTACAGGCTGCAGCGCAACGCAGCATTCCGATTGCGGCCGTCAATCTCGGCCGCACCCGCGCCGACGATCTGCTGACGCTGAAAGTCGAGGAGCGCTGCGAGGCGGCGCTTGCATTCCTGCTCTGATCGCGCCAGTGCCGAACACGCCTTGCCTATTGCATAGGTGCCAAGCAGAATAGCCGGACGCGGCTTGGTCCTTGCCGTTCATGGCATGGAAATTGCTGCGTTTTCGACCGCAGTCTTGACGATCAGCACGGAGAATTTGGAATGCTTGAGGGAGCCGAAGTGCGGCTTGCCGTCGATATCGGTGGCACGTTCACCGACATCGTGCTGGACGTTGGCCTGGATCGCAAGACGCGCAAGGTGCTGACGACGCCGCAGCGGCCCGAGCAGGCGGTACTGGACGGCATGCGTCTCATCCTCGCCGATGCCCGCGCCCATATCAGCGACATCGATGTCTTCATTCACGGCACCACGCTGGCGACCAACGCGATCATCGAGCGCCGGGGTGCCAAGACTGCCCTGATTGCGACCGAAGGCTTTCGCGACGTGCTCGATATCGGCACCGAAAGCCGCTACGACCAGTACGATCTCAGTATCGACAAGCCCAGGCCTCTGGCGCCGCGCAGCCTTCGTTTCACCGTGCCCGAGCGCGTCGACGCCCACGGCGCCGTCCGCCTCCCGCTTGACGAAGCTTCAGTGCGCGCACTCGCGCCGAAATTGCGCGAGCTGGGCGTCGAGAGCGTCGCCATCGCCTTCCTGCACTCCTACGCCAATCCCGAGCATGAGCGACGTGCAGCTGCGATCCTGGCGGAGGAGATGCCAGGCGTCTCCGTGACCGTGTCCTCCGCCGTCTGTCCCGAGATCCGCGAGTATGAGCGCACATCGACTGCGGTCGCGAATGCCTATGTGCAACCCCTGATCGACGGTTATCTCGCGCGCATGGCCGACGCCTTGCAGGTCGAGCAATTCCGCGGCGCGATCTACCTGGTCACTTCAGGCGGCGGCGTCACGTCGATCGAGACCGCGCGGCGCTTTCCGGTGCGCCTCGTCGAATCCGGCCCCGCCGGCGGCGCGATCTTCGCGGCGCAGATCGCGGCAAGGCTCGGCGAGAGCAAGGTGCTGTCCTTCGATATGGGTGGCACCACCGCAAAGATCTGCCTGATCGAGAAATACCAGCCCGAGACCTCGCGCGTGTTCGAGGTCGACCGCGCCGCGCGCTTCCTCAAGGGCTCCGGCCTGCCGGTGCGCATTCCCGTGATCGAGATGGTCGAGATCGGCGCCGGCGGCGGTTCGATCGCCCATGTCGATGCCATGAAGCGCGTCACGGTCGGCCCGGAGAGTGCCTCGTCGGAGCCTGGCCCCGCCTGTTACGGTCGCGGCGGCCGGCGTCCGGCGGTAACGGATGCCGATGTTGCGCTGGGCATGATCGATCCCGATGCGTTCGCGGCCGGCACGATCAAGCTCGACCCTGAGCTTTCGAAGCAGGCACTGCTGCGCGACGTCGGCGAGCCGCTTGGCCTGTCCGCGGAAACCGCGGCCTACGCGGTGCACGAGGTCGTCTGCGAGAACATGGCGAGTGCGGCGCGCGTCCATGCGGTCGAGCGTGGCGAGATCGTCGGCCAGCACACGCTGATCGCCTTTGGCGGTGCTGCGCCGCTGCATGCGGCGCGTGTCGCCGAGAAGATCGGCGTCTCCCGGGTGATCGTGCCTTCGAATGCCGGCGTCGGCTCGGCCGTCGGCTTCCTGGCCGCGCCGATCGCCTATGAGCTGGTGCGCAGCCGCCATGTCCGGCTCGACGATTTCGACACTGAGGCGGTCTCCGACCTGTTGCAGGACATGGTGACCGAAGCGCGCGCGCTGGTTGAGCCTGGCGCGGCCGGCGCGCCGGTGCGCGAGCGTCGTGCTGCCTTCATGCGCTATGTCGGTCAGGGCCATGAGATCTCCGTCGAGCTGCCGAACCGGCGGCTGACGGCGGCCGATCTCGCCGGTTTGCGCCGGAAGTTCGAGGCCGATTATGCAGCGATGTTCGAGCGGTCGATTCCGGGGGCGGCGATCGAGGTGCTGAGCTGGTCAGTGCTCGCGACCACCGAGGCGCGCAATCCGCCGACCGTTGCGGCCGTCGCGCGCAAGCCCGCCGGCAAGGCGGCCGGCAGCCGCAAATTCTTCGACGGCCGCGCCGGCGAGGTGATCGAGATCCCGCTCTATCGCCGCGAGGACATGGCGCCGGGCGCGACCATCGCGGGCCCGGCCGTGATCGCGGAGGACGAGACCTCCACCTTCGTCTCCACCAGTTTCGACGCGCATATCGACGGTGCCGGCAGCATCGTCATGGAACGAAAGGCGGCCTGATCATGAGCAAGGCAAATGGCGCGAGCCTGATCGACCTTCAGATCATGTGGCACCGGCTGATCGCCGTGGTCGAGGAGCAGGCGCAGGTGCTGCTCCGCACCGCCTTCAGTCCGATCGTGCGCGAATGCGGCGACCTCTCGGCCGGCGTTTTCGATCTCAAGGGCCGCATGCTGGCGCAGGCGGTGACCGGCACGCCCGGCCACGTCAACTCGATGGCAGAATCGGTCAAGCACTTCATCGCCCACTTTCCGATCGAGACGATGAAGGAGGGCGACGCCTATATCACCAACGATCCCTGGATGGGGACCGGCCACCTCAACGACTTCGTCGTCACCACGCCCTGCTTCAAGGACGGCAAGCCGGTGGCGCTGTTCTCCTGCACCAGCCATCTCATGGATATCGGCGGCATCGGCTTCGGGCCCGACGCCACCGACGTGTTCATGGAGGGGCTCTACATCCCCATGCTGAAGCTGATCAACCAGGGCGTCGTCAACGAGACGCTGATGGCGATGATCCGCACCAACACGCGGCTGCCGATCGATACGGAGGGGGACACCTATTCGCTGGCCGGCTGCAACGACGTCGGCTGCGAGCGACTGGTGGAGATGATGAGCGAGTTCGGCATCGACACGCTCGACGAGCTCGGCGATTACATCTGCGATCGCTCGCGCGAGGCCGTGTTGGCCGAGGTCGCGAAGCTGCCGAAGGGCAGCTGGCGCAACACCATGGTGGTCGACGGCTATGATGCCCCGGTGACGCTGGCGGCGACGCTGACGATCTCGGATGCGGGCATTCACGTCGATTTCGACGGCACATCCGCAGCCTCGAAGTTCGGCATCAACGTGCCCTTGTCCTACACCACCGCCTATACAGTGTTCGGCCTCGGCTGTGTGGTCGCCTCGCAGATTCCGAACAATGCCGGCTCGCTCTCGCCGCTGACGGTGTCGGCGCCGGCGGGTGCGATCCTCAATGCGCCCAAGCCCGCGCCGGTTGCCTCGCGCCATATCATCGGCCAGATGCTGCCGGACGTGGTGTTCGGCTGCCTGCGCCAGATCATTCCGGAGCGTGTGCCGGCGGAAGGCACCTCCTGCCTGTGGAATCTCAACGTGCGCGGCCAGACCCGCTCCGGCGTCGGCGGCAATTACGGGTTCTCGATGGCGGTGACCTCCAATGGCGGCACCGGCGCGCGCTTCGGCAAGGACGGCCTGTCGGCCACCGCCTATCCGAGCGGCGTGCGCGGCACGCCGGTCGAGATCGCGGAGACGCAGACGCCTTTGATCTTCTGGCGCAAGGAGCTGCGGCCGGATTCCGGCGGGGCAGGGCGCACCCGCGGCGGTCTCGGCCAGATCATCGAGGTCGGCAGCGGCGTCGATGCGCCGTTCGACATCCTGGCGGCATTCGACCGCATCGATCATCCGCCGCGCGGACGCGATGGCGGCCGAAACGGCGAGGCCGGCTATGTCGGCCTCAAGTCCGGCAAGAAGCTGCGCGGCAAGGGCTTTCAGCAGGTGCCGCCGGACGATCGGCTGGTGGTGCTGACGCCCGGCGGCGCCGGTATCGGCGATCCCGCGACGCGCGAGCGTGCGGCGGTCAAGGACGATATCGAAAGCGGGCTCGTGTCCGCCGGCAATGCCGCTGCAGTTTACGGGTACGCGCGCTGACGCGTCAGGGCGCTTGGATCAACGGAGGGGTGCAATGATCACGCGACGGAACTTCACCGCGGGCGCAGCGACGCTGCTCGCCGCAGGTCACATCTCGACCCGTGCGCGGGCGGCGACGACGAGCTGGGACATGTCGACGGTCTGGCCCGACGGTAACTTTCACACCCAGAACGCGATGGCCTTCGCGGAGGAGGTGAAGAAGCAGACGGGCGGTTCGGTCGCGATCACCGTGAAGGCCGGCGGCCAGCTCGGCTTCAAGGGGCCCGAGCACCTGCGCGCCGTGCGCGACGGCCTGGTGCCGCTCGCCGACGTCCTCAACATCCAGCAGGTCGGCGACGAGCCCTTCATGGGCGTCGAGAGCATTCCGTTCCTCTGCGGCTCGGTGGACGAGTTGAAGGTGCTGCACAAATACGTGCGGCCCGAATACGAGAAGATCGCCGCGCGCAACAACCAGAAGATTCTCTACATCGTGCCATGGCCGACGCAATATCTGCACCTCAAGGCGAAGGTCGCCGACGTCGAGGGCCTGAAGAACATCAAGATCCGCGTGCCTGACAAGAATGCGGTTGACATGCTGAATGCGGTCGGCATGGCGGCCGTGATGATCCCCTGGGGCGAAACGATCCCCGCGCTGGCCTCCGGCGCGGTGGCCGGCGTCTCCACCTCGTCGGTGTCGGGCGTCGACGGCAAGTTCTGGGAGTTCCTGAAATACGTCTACCCGACCAATCACGTCTGGTCGTCGCAGATGCTCACCGTCAATCTCGAGTCCTGGAAGGCGCTCAGCGCCGACCAGCAGAAGCTCGTCGCGGATATTGCGGCGAAGATGGAGCCGGGCTTCTGGGCCAATTCGCTCAAGGCCGACGTCGACAGCCTCAACCGCCTGAAGGAAGGCGGCATGGAGGTGGTGCCGGTCTCGCAAGCCATGATGACGGACATTCGGGCCAAGACTGCGCCGCAGCTCGACGCCTTCCTCAAGCGCGTGCCGGCAGCGGACAAGCCTGTGCGGGCCTATCTCGCCGAAATGAAGCGTGGCTGAGGGCGGAGCCGTGGTGAGCGTCTCGCCCGAAGCACCGCAAAGTCTCAACGCAGCGGCGCCCGCGCCGCTGCGCATCCTGCTCGACGGCATCGATCGCCTTGGCCGGCTCGACGGCTGGATCGGCGGCGGCTGTCTCTTGATGCTGACGCTGCTGATGCTCTGCGAGGTCGCGACGCGCTTCCTGTCGAACTTCCTGCCGTTCTTCCCGCCCAGCATCTCGATCGCGTGGGAATACTCTTCTTATCTCATGGCGGCGTCCTTCACCTTCGGCGCCGCCATGACCTTGCGCGTCGGCGGCCATATCCGTGTCGTGCTGCTGCTGAAGAACGTGCCGGCGCCAGTGCAGCGCGCGCTCGAGATCCTCTCGGCGGCGGCCGGCTTCGCCTTCATGGCGTTCCTGACCTCGGCCATGGCGAAGTTCGCCTGGAGCGCCTTCGTGCGTGGCCAGGTCTCGACCTCGAGCGACACGCCGCTGTGGTTTCCACAGGCGATCGTCACCTTCGGCATGCTGCTGCTGACGCTCCAGTTCCTGGCGCGCGCGATCCAGGCCGCGCTCGGCCTGCCCCTGGAGGATCATCGCATGAAGGCCTCGCCCGTCGAATGACCGCCTTGCCCGCACCCGGATTCAAGATCGCATGACCATCGAAGTCGTCGCACTGTTCGCGATCCTGTTCGCGCTGCTGGCGTGCGGCGTCTGGATTGGCCTCACGCTTGCGCTCACCGCGACGCTGCTGCTCGCGATGTTCCGTTCGATCCCGCTCGACAAGCTGCTGCCGCAATACGCCTGGAACATCCTGACCACGCAGGAGCTGCTGGCGCTGCCGCTGTTCATCCTGATGGGCGAATTGCTGTTTCGCACCCGCCTGTCACGGTCGCTGTTTCAGGGCCTCGCGCCCTGGGCCGGCCTGCTGCCCGGCCGCCTGCTGCATGTCAACGTGATCGGCTGCACCATCTTTGCGGCGATCTCCGGCTCCTCGGCCGCGACCACACAGGTGATCGGCCGCATGTCGCTCAACGAGCTGCTGCGCCGCGGCTATTCGCGCGACATCGCGATCGGCTCGCTCGCCGGTGCCGGCACGCTCGGCTTCCTGATTCCGCCCTCCAACATCATGATCATTTACGGTGTGCTCGGCGACGTCTCGATCCTGAAGCTGTTCACGGCTGGCGTGCTGCCGGGATTCCTGCTCGCCGCCACCTTCATGGCCTGGGTGATGCTGCATACGAGTCTCGACCGCACGATGGTGCCGGAGACTGAAGCCAAGCTTTCGCAGGTGCCATGGAGCGAACGCTTCGCTGCGCTGAAGGACCTCGCGCCGGCACTGTTCCTGATCGCCTGCGTGCTCGGCTCGATGTATGGCGGGCTCGCCACGCCGTCAGAAGCCGCCGCCGTCGGCGTGCTCGGCGCGGCGCTGGTGGCCTGGGCGCAGGGCGCGATGTCGCAGCAGGTGATGCGCGACGTGCTGATCGGCTCGGTCGTCACCTGCTCGATGATCGCGCTGATCGTATTAGGGGCCTCGATCCTCGGCAATGCCGCGGCCTTCCTCGGCATCCCGCAGGCGGTCGCCGCCTTCGTCAAGGGGCTCGGTTTGTCGCCCTTCATGTTGATCGTCGTGCTGATCGTCTTCTACCTGATCCTCGGCTGCTTCCTCGACGGCTTCTCGATGATCGTGATGACGCTGCCGATCGTGCTGCCGATCGTGAAGGGGGCGGGCTTCGACGAGGTCTGGTTCGGCGTGTTCCTGGTGCTCGCCGTCGAGATGGCGCAGATCACCCCGCCGGTCGGCTTCAATCTGTTCGTGATCCAGGGCCTGACCGAAGACGGCCTCGGCTACATCGCGCGCGTCACGATGCCGTACCTGATGATCATGATCGGCTTCGTGTTGCTGCTGACGCTGTGGCCGGGCATCGTCACGATCCTACCGCGGCTGCTGTACGGGTAGGAGTCGCAAGCGCGACCGCGCATGTCGTAGGCCGACGATGTGTCACGACCGAAGCGCCGTGACTCTCTTTTGACCATCCGCTGGTTGCCTGGCTCTCTCCGGCTCGCGCGTTGAGTGCGTTTTTGCCGAAAATAGTCAGTTGCAGCGTCATTTCAGCGTGCGATGAGTTCGGGAAATTTAGGCAAATTAAATCCTTTCGGCGCTTACCTGAAGTTCACAGGTTCGATTTTTGCGAATGCCGCGCTGGAGGCTCTCATGCGGACCAATCTTCCGGTCACGCCCGTCGAATATCCGATTACCGATGAGACACTCATCGCCTCTCACACCGATACGAAAGGAAAGCTGACCTACGTCAACGATCAGTTCGTCGAAGCCTCCGGATTTTCCGAGGCCGAGCTGATGGGGCAGCCTCACAACATTATCCGCCATCCGGATATGCCGCCCGCGGCCTTCGAAAATCTGTGGGCCACGCTCCAGCAAGGCAAGTCCTGGTCGGGCGCGGTGAAGAACCGGCGCAAGAACGGCGACTTCTACTGGGTGTTGGCGACCGCCTCTCCGATTCGGCAGAACGGACAGATCGTCGGATACAGCTCGATCCGCACCAAGCTGCCCGCCGACCAGCGCGCCGAGGCCGAGCAGGTGTATGCGAAGATCCGCGAGAACAAGCCGCATGACTACAGGTTGGATGCCGGCGTGCTCCGCCGACGTTCGTTTGGCGATCGATTGGCCATCTTCACCGGCACGCTCAATGCGCGCCTGGTCACGCTTGTCACCATCCTCTCGCTCTTCCTGCTCGTGATCGGCGTCATGGGCTTGCAGGGCACGCGCCAGAGCAATTCGCGGCTGAAATCGATTTACGAAGACCGTGCGGTGCCGCTGGCACAGCTCTTCGAGATCAATGACCGGATGAGAGACAACACGGTGCTGCTGTTCGAGGCGGCCACCAACGGACGGGCTGGAAAGCCGGTCGACGAAATTGCAGCCAAGGTCAATGCCAACGTGGAGAAGGTCGGAAAGGCCTGGGCTGACTACATAGCGACCTACTTGACGCCGGAAGAAAAAAGCGTTGCCGACAGCGTTACGCCCAAGCGCATGAATTATGTCGAGCAAGGTCTGAAGCCGGCGCTGTCGCTCTCTGCCGAGCGAAAGTATGAGGAGCTCGCCACCTTGCTGGCCGGGCGGGCGCGCGAACTGTATCAGGCGGCGAAGGCCGACCTCGACAGGCTTGTGGCAATCCAGGTCAAGGAAGCCAAGGCGGAATACGATGCGGCCGAGCGCGAATATGGCTGGCTGGTCGGCGGTGCGCTTGCCCTCCTCGTGGCGAGCATCGCCATCGGCGGACTCGTCGGCCGGCAGACCATCCGTGCCATCGTCCGCCCGCTTCAGCGCCTGAACGACGCCATGCTCAGCATCAACCAGGGCAAGCTCGACAACCGCATCGTCGTCGAGCGAGACGACGAACTCGGCGAGGCTCTTCGAAATCTGCAGACGTTGCAGGCCATCGTTCGATTTGACCGCGACGAGCTGAAGGCGACGGAGAGACGGTCGGCTGCCCAGCGCAAGATAGAGATGAACAAGCTCGCCGGCAGCTTCGAGAGCGCGGTGGGCGAGATCATCGAGACCGTCTCGTCGGCCTCGACGGAGCTGGAGGCTTCGGCGAACACGCTGACCTCGACCGCGGAGCGCGGAGAGAAGCTTGCAACGATGGTTGCGGCGGCTTCCGAAGAGGCCTCCACCAACGTGCAGTCCGTCGCGAGCGCGACGGAGGAGCTGTCATCCTCCGTCAACGAGATCGGCCGGCAGGTGCAGGAATCCGCGCGGATGGCCAATGAGGCGGTGGAGCAGGCACGCCTCACCGATCACAAGGTCGGTGAGCTCTCCAAGGCTGCGGCGCGGATCGGCGACGTCGTCGAGCTGATCACCACCATCGCAGGCCAGACCAATCTGCTCGCATTGAATGCAACGATCGAGGCCGCGCGGGCGGGCGAAGCCGGCCGCGGCTTTGCCGTGGTCGCTTCCGAAGTGAAGGCCCTGGCCGAGCAGACCGCCAAGGCCACCGGCGAGATTTCCCAGCAGATTTCCGGCATTCAGAGCGCGACCCAGGATTCGGTCAACGCCATCAAGACGATCGGAAGTACGATCAAGGCCTTGTCGGAGATCTCGTCGGCCATCGCGGCGGCGGTCGAGGAGCAGGGCGCGGCGACCCAGGAGATCGCGCGCAACGTCCAGCAGGCTGCGCAAGGCACGCACCAGGTCTCGTCGAACATTGCCGACGTCCAGCGTGGAGCGACCGAAACCGGCTCGGCGTCCGCGCAGGTGCTCGATGCAGCGCAAGCGCTTTCAACCGACAGCAATCGGCTGCGAACGGAGGTCGGCCGCTTTCTCGACGGCGTTCGGGCCGCCTGAACGAACGCAGCTCCTCCTGGCCGCCGGGAAAAGCGGCGATCTCAAAGAAGGTCGTTGTCCCCGCCTCGTGGGGACAACGACTTGATCGGCATGGCTATGCGGCGTCGAACCCGACCTATGCCGCCGCCTTCTTGCGCGCCAGCTCGGCCTTGTACAGCTCGAACTCTTCCGCGATCGCTCTTGCGACTGAGGGCCGCTGGCGCAGGCGCTCGTAATAGGCCTTCACGTTCGGCCATTTCGCAAGCTCGATCGGCGGCGTCGCCATGGTCCAGTTGATGACGGTGACGAGATAGGCGTCCGCTACGCTGAAATGATCGAGCAGGAAGTCGCGCCCCTTCAGGTAATTGTCGAGATAGTCGAGCCGCGACAGGTTCTTCTCCAGCACATAGGCCTTGACCTCCTGCGGCGCCTTGCGGTCGAGCACGGGCACGAACAGGCCCTTGTGCAGCTCCGTGCCGATGAAGCACAGCCATTGATGCAGGCGGGTGCGATCGATGCCCTCCGCGGCGCCGAGCCCGGATTGCGGGAAGCGGTCGGCGACGTATTGCAGGATCGCTGCGTTCTCGGTCAGAACCACGCCGTCGTCGGTGCGCAGCGTCGGCACCAGGCCGATCGGATTGACAGCGCGGAAGTCGGAGCCGTCGCTCAGCACGGTCTTGGTCGGCGGGTCGACCTCGAGATAGTTCGCCTCGGCGCCGGCTTCATACAGCGCGACGCGCGTCGCCATCGAGCAGGCGAGCGGCGAGAAATAGAGATCCATCTGTAGCCTCCTTGGGCAATTCTTGAGGTTTCGCTCAACCTGGCCAGATTGATTTTTGTACTGTCTTGCATAATATGTGGTCGGTCAAGGATTATTTTGCGAAATGGTACAAAAATCAAAGCCGCCGATTGCCGCCAATGAGCCGAAGCGCCGCGGCCGTCCGCGCGCGTACGAGCCCGATATCGCGCTCGGCAAGGCGCTGGACCTGTTCCGCAAGCAAGGTTTCGCCGCGACCTCGCTCGACGATTTGAGCGAAGCGACCGGCATGAACCGCCCGAGTTTGTATGGCGCCTTCGGTGACAAGCGGGAGCTCTATATCAAGAGCTATCAGCGCTACCGCGAGGAAGCGCGCGCATCCATGGCTGCGATCTTTCGCGAGGAAATGCCGGTGCGCCAACGGCTGGAGCGCATCTTCGCCTCGGCGCTGAACATCTATCTGTCCGGCGAGACCGGCCCGCGCGGCTGCTTCACGGTGGTGACGGCGGCGTCGGAAGCCGTCGGCGATCCCGAGATCCGCGCCATGGTGCTCGACGGCCTCAGCGAGCTCGACAAGGCCTTTGCGGGCTGCTTCCGCCGCGCCAGGGAGAAGGGCGAGCTGCCGGAGAATGCCGATCCGCTCGTGCTGGCACAGATCGCATCAGCCACCGTCCACAGCATCGCCATCCGCTCCCGCGCGCGCGTGTCGCGCCAGGAGCTGGAGGCAATCGTCAAGGGCGCGATCGATCTGATGGTAGGGGCCAAGGAGTAGGCTGTCGTCCCCGCGAACGCGGGGACCCATAACCCCAGGGAGAGGTTTGGCGAAGACTCGGAGTTGAGGAGTCTTCGAGGCGAAGACCACGCGCTATCGATAGATCACGCGGTATGGGTCCCTGCGTTCGCAGGGACGACAGCGAGGATGGGGCGCGATCCCGCGTCCAGCTACGCCGCGCGGATTTGCGCGAGGAAGCGATCCACCTCGTCCCGCAGCCGCTGCGATTGTTTCGACAGCTCGATCGCCGAACCCAGCACTTCCTCTGCCGCCGTGCCGGTGGCTGCGATGCCGTCGGTGACGCCCGCGATGTTCTGCGAGACCTCGCCGGTGCGGGCGGCGGCCTGCTGGACGTTCTGTGCGATCTCCTGCGTCGCCGTGCCCTGCTGGCCGACCGCAGCCGCAATCGCGGCGGAGATCTCGTCGACCTGCTGTATCGTCGCGCAGATCGACTGGATGCCATCCACCGCGCCGGTGGTTTCGCCCTGCACCGCGGTGACCTGAGCGCCGATCTCCTCGGTCGCCTTCGCCGTCTGTGTCGCCAGTGCCTTGACCTCGGAAGCGACCACGGCAAAGCCGCGGCCGGCTTCGCCCGCGCGCGCCGCCTCGATCGTCGCGTTCAGCGCCAGCAGGTTGGTCTGTCCTGCGATGCCGTTGATGAATGAGACGACGTCGCCGATCTTCTGTGCGGCTTCCGCAAGGCTCTGCACGCGTGCATTCGACTGCCGACCGTCGCTGGCGGCCTTGCCGACCACCTCGGTCGCATGGGCGAGGCGGCGGCTGATCTCGGTCATCGAAGAAGACAATTCTTCCGCCGCTGCCGCGACGGTCTGCACATTCTCAGAGGCCAGCGCCGATGCGGACGACACCGCGCCCGTTTGCTGTCGAGACTGCTCGACGATGGCCGACATCGAGCGCGCCGTATGCTCCATCTCGACCGCAGCCGAGGACACCGTGGTGACGACGTCGCGGATGCTGGCCTCGAAATTGTCGGCAAGCGCGGCGAAGGCGCGCCGCTTCTCCGCTTCCGACTTTGCCTTGGCTTCCAGCTGCTCGGCCTGGAGCTCGTTGAATCTGACGGCATTGTCGCGGAACACCGTGACCGCCTTCACCATCGCGCCGACCTCGTCATTCGCCTTGCTGGCGGGAACGGCGACGTCGAGGCGCCCGTCCGCAAGCTCGCGCATGACGGAGGTGATGGAGAGGATCGGACGCGAGATGCTGCGGGCAATGAGATAGCCGACGATCGCGGCCAGCACGAGGCCGAGCGCGGCGATGCCGATGGCGAGCAGCCAGGCGCGGTCGGCCGAGGCTTCGTAATCGGCGTTGTCCATCACCAGCTCGACGGCGCCGAGCGGCTTGCCGGAGAAGTCCTTGATCGGCCCAAGCAGCGCCGCGACCGGCGTGTTGTCGAGCTTGGCCTGCCTCACGGTGAACCCGCCTGCGGTGGCGCGGCCATAATCGGCCGCGTCGAAGAAGCTCTTGCCCTTCAGCGTGCCGCCGAACAACTTGAAGCCCGAGCCGTCGGCGAGATGGAAGGCGACGTCGACGCGGCGATTCGCCTTGAAATCGTCGAGGAAGGTTTGGCCGAAGGTCAGGCCGAATTCGACCGTGCCGAGATGCTTGGCCCCTTGCGCGATCGGTGCCACGCCGCGGATGCCAAGCCCCGCGACGCCGCCTTCGAGCCCGACCACGACCTTATGCTCCTGATTGGCGACCAGAACGGTCTTGCGGAAGCCGGAGAGGTCGTCGCCGAATTTGGCCGGCTGATGCACGCGCAGGAACGAGGTCGCCGGCGCGATATGGAACTGGAACTGATCGACGCCGTACTCCGACTTGGTGGCGGCAAACACCGGCCCGAACAGGCCGACCAGGGCGGTGCGGTCCTGTTTGGCCATCGCGTCCTGCGTCGCCGGCATCGCGGCGACGACCGCGCTCATGGCGGCGGCGCGGTGGGATTCCTCGGCAATGCGCGACTGAAGGGCATCATAATGGCTGCGCAGCTCGCGCTGATCGGCGCGGTCGATGATCCCAGCGATGATCCACATCGCCCCGAGCACGGCAAACAGGGCAGTCGCCGCCGCCGTCACCGCAAGGGCAACCGTGATCCGCATCCTGAGGCCGAGGCTCGCGCGCATGTCCGACTCGTTGTGTGAGCGTTGGTTGACGACGCTTATCAACTTCTCGCTAAGAGAGGGTGAACGGGATACCGGTGGAGCGCGGAGGTTGTGGGGGATCGTTAGGATGGCCCGGGCTGCCAGCCCAGCCAATGGTGTCATCCCCGCCCCCGTGCGCAATTGCGCACTAGGCGGGGACGACAGCGAGTATGGAGCGGCAGCGCCTCTTCCAGCCAGCCAACGCCTAGTACCCCCGCGCTCGGTCCACCACGTTCTCCAGCGCACCGCCAGCCTCGAACCGCGCGATCTGCTCGGCGACGTAGGCCGAGATCGCGTCCGCATCGGTATCGGCTGCGTTGTGCGGCGTCAGCACCACCTTGGGATGGGTCCAGAACCGGCTGTCCGCCGGCTGCGGCTCCTGCACGAAGACGTCGAGCGAGGCTGCGCCCAGCGTGCCGTCGTCAAGGCAGGCCAGGATGTCGGCTTCGTTCTGCAAGCCGCCGCGGCCGGCATTGATCAGCACGGGCGCGCCGAGCGGGCTGTTGCGGTTGAGTTTGGCGAAAGCGTCGCGGTTGAGGATGCCGTGCGTCTCCGGCGTCAGCGGCAGCAGGCAGACCAGGATGTCGGTCTTGCGCAGGAAGGCATCGATCTGCGCGGCGCCATGGAAACAGTCGATGCCGTCGATCGTGCGCGGGCTGCGGCTCCAGCCGGCGACACCGAAGCCGAGCCGCCGCAGCACGTCGGCGGCATCGGCACCCAGCGTTCCCAGCCCCATGACGCCGACCGTCACTGCGCTCGCCGGCCACTGATATTTCGGCTCCCAGCGCTTCTCGCGCTGTGATTGCCTGAGATAAAGCTCCTGGCGGTGGTGCATCAGCACGTGCAGCACGACATATTCGGTCATGCGGTTGGTGAGGTCGGGCACGGCGACGCGCACCAGCGGCACGTCAGGCAGGCTCTTGTCCGCCATCAGCGCGTCGACGCCGGCGCCGAGATTGAAGATCGCGCGGAGATTGGTGAAGGAGGCCAGATCGCCCGGCACCGGCTTCCATACCGCGGCATAGTGCACCTCGGCCGGATCGAGCCCGGCATCCGGCAGCAGCACCACGCGGCGATCGCCGCAGACCGCGTCGAACCGGGCCTTCCAGCGTTCCGGCAACCAGTTCTGCTGCGTGCTGTTGATCAGGACGGCCAGTGTGCCCGTGGTCATTCGAAGTGCCTCGTCAAGGTTCCGCTCAAGAAGGCCTTCCTTGGCACGATCTGCCGGATTTTTCTTGCAAATTTTTTCCGCAGTCCTGTCGGGGCGGGGCATATTGGCGCGTCTTTAGAACAGACGAGGAAAGTGCCGCCCATGCTTTATGCCATCCTTTGCTATCACGATGAGGACTTCGTCGGCTCCTGGAGCAAGGAGCAGGACGAGGCCGTGATGAAGAAGCTCGCCGTGGTGCAGGAGAAGCTCACGAGCCAAGGCCGGCTCGGTCCGGTGGCGCGGCTGTTGCCGACCACAGCGGCGGCGACCTTGCGCAAGGAGGACCCACCCTTGGTGCTCGACGGCCCCTATGCCGAGACCAAGGAGCAGCTGCTCGGCTTCTACATCGTCGATTGCAAGAATCTCGACGAGGCTCTCGACGTCGCGCGCGATCTCGGCGCCGCCAATCCGGGCGGTGCCTATGAGGTGCGCCCCGTCGGCGTGTTCCGGCCCGGAGGAAACCTGACGTGAGCGAGGCCGACACCGCCTGGATCGAGACCGCGCTGACCTCGGCGCGCCCCCAGGCGGTCGGCGCGCTGCTGCGCTATTTCCGCGACCTCGATACGGCCGAGGAGGCTTTCCAGAACGCGTGTCTGCGCGCGCTGAAGACCTGGCCGCAGAATGGGCCGCCGCGCGATCCTGCGGCCTGGCTGATCATGGTCGGCCGCAATGTCGCCATCGACGAGGTGCGACGCACGCGCAGGCAGCAGCCGCTGCCGGAGGACGACCAGGCGATCTCCGATCTCGACGACGCCGAGGGTGCGCTGGCCGAGCGGCTCGACGGTTCGCACTACCGCGACGACATCCTGCGGTTGATGTTCATCTGCTGCCATCCGCAATTGCCGGCGACGCAGCAGATCGCGCTGGCGCTGCGCATCGTCTCGGGCCTTACCGTGAAGCAGATCGCGCGTGCCTTCCTGGTCTCGGAGGCGGCGATGGAGCAGCGCATCACCCGTGCCAAGGCGAAGGTCGCCGAGGCGGGGACGCCGTTCGAGACGCCCGGCGCGGTCGAGCGCTCCGAGCGGCTCGCCGGTGTCGCGGCGATGATCTACCTGATCTTCAACGAGGGCTATTCGGCGAGCGGTGACACCGCAGAGATCAGAAAGCCGCTCTGCGAGGAGGCGATCCGGCTGGCACGGCTGCTGCTGCGGTTGTTTCCGAGCGAGCCGGAGATCATGGGGCTGACCGCGCTCATTCTGTTGCAGCATGCACGCAGCGCCGCGCGTTTCGCCGGGGATGGCACGCTGATCCTGCTGGACGATCAGGACCGTTCATTGTGGAACGGGACCATGATCGCGGAGGGGCTTGCCTTGATCGACAAGGCGATGCGCCATCGCCGCAGCGGGCCCTACCAGATCCAGGCCGCGATCGCCGCGCTGCATGCCCGCGCGTCGGCACCGGAGGAGACCGACTGGGCGCAGATCGACCTGCTCTACGGCGCGCTCGAAGTCGTGCAACCCTCTCCCGTGGTCACCCTCAACCGCGCGGTCGCGGTCTCCAAGGTGAGGGGGCCGCAAGCCGCGCTCGATCTGATCGAGCCGCTGGCCCCGAAGCTCGCCAATTATTTCCATTTCTACGGCGTGCGCGGCGCCTTCCTGATGCAGCTCGGCCGCAACGACGAGGCCCGCATCGCCTTCGACCGCGCCATTGCGCTCGCCAACACGTCCGCGGAAGCCGCTCATATCCGCATGCATCTCGATCGCCTGATCCGGGACAGTCAGCCGAAGGCAAAGGGAGCGTGAAGGTGAAGTGATGGTCGCCGTCATTCCGGGGCGGTCCGCAGGACCGAACCCGGAATCTCGAGATTCTCAGGTGCGCAATTGCGCACCATAGTTCACCCTTCGGGTGCCCCGGAATGACGGTAGAATAATTTCGCCTTCGAATTGTCGGCCCCAGCCATTCCCGTTCGTCCTAGGCCCGTATCCACGGAGCCTCTCATGCTGAAAGCCATTGCCATCATCGCCATCCTGCTCGTCGCCGGAATCGCGGGCGTCCTCGTCTTCGCGCTGACAAAGCCCGACGCCTTCCGCGTCGAGCGCAGCCTCGCGGTAAAGGCGCCGGCCGGTGCGATCTATCCGCAAGTCGCCGATTTCCACCGCTGGACCGGCTGGTCCCCCTATGAGAACCGCGATCCCGCCATGAAGCGCAGCTTCGGTGGACCCTCGGAAGGCAAGGGCGCGACCTATGCCTGGGACGGCAACAACAATGTCGGCGCCGGCCGCATGGAGATCCTCGAGGCGAACGGGCCGTCCAAGGTTCGCATCAAGCTCGATTTCGAGCGGCCGTTCGAGGGTCACAATACCGCCGAGTTCACCTTTGTGCCGCAAGGCGATGCCACACTGGTCACCTGGGCGATGTACGGTCCGGCTCCGTTCATGTCCAAGATCATGCAGGTGTTCATCAACATGGACAGCATGATCGGCAAGGATTTCGAGGCCGGTCTCGCCAGCCTGAAGAAGCTGACCGAGAAGCACTAAGCCTCAGCGCAAACGAAGAGGAGAGAAACGATGCTCAATCCGTATCTGTTCTATCAGGACAATTGCGAAGCGGCGTTCAATCATTACGCCAGGATTCTCGGCGGCAAGATCGACGCCATGATGCGGTCATCCGACGCGCCGCCGGACATGCCCGCCGCGCCCGGCCGCGAGAAGATGATCATGCATGCGCGAATGTCGCTGCCCGACGGCAGCGTGCTGATGGCTTCCGACGTGCCGCCGGAGCATTTCAGCAAGCCGCAAGGCTTTTCGATCTCGTTCACGGTCAAGGATCCCGCCGATGGCGAGCGCAAGTTCAACGCGCTCGCCGACGGCGGCACCGTCACCATGCCGTTCAGCAAGACCTTCTGGGCCAAGGGCTTCGGCATGTGCGTCGACAAGTTCGGCATTCCCTGGATGGTGAATTGTCCCGAGGAAATGTGACGCGCGCGCCCGCGCGCATGATTGGTTGAGCCGCGATCCCCTCTCTCCATCTTTGCGCGAGAGGGGATCCATGGGCCTATCGCATCGTGCCCGGATCTGTGGTGGGCTTGCTCAGCGGGTCGATCCGGTCACGTCTTCGTCCTGCCGCGGCTGAACACAGCGGGGGCAGATCACGAGCTTGGTGCCGAGCTGCCTGTCGTTCTCCGCTTCGATCTCGTCGTGAACCGCCCACCACGCCTCGGAGTATGGCCGCAAGGTGCCGAGCACGCGCTGCCGCTCCTGATTGGGATCGCTTGCTGCGGGCGGAGGATTTGTTGCGCGCTGCTTCGCGATATGAGGGCGCCTCGGGCTCTTGTTCGGATCTTGGCCGAGGCCATCCCAGGCGATCGGACGACGCTCCTGCGCGGGCGCGACTGCACATCCAAGCAGCGCTGTGCAGAAAGTGAGCAAGATGAAGCCGTGTCGCATCATGCCGGGACCCAAATTTCACTGCGCAATGCGCAAGTCCCGCACAGGAAACTTGCACAGCGTCGGTCAAATGGAACTTAAGGCAAACGAGTTGGCCGGCATGGCCGAGGAATGAACTTACGATTCGCATACTTTGCGGGAGCAGTGAGGCCGCTTCGTGAAATCGTGCGGACTGCATCGCACAACAATTGGCGCAATATTGGGCTGTGATCTGCACGTCAGAATCGCTATTTGTGATTCATAAAATCTACAAACTGGGGTGGACGTCACTTGCAAGGGAGCGACCGATGGCGGCGGCGCTACAGATCAATTTTGCTCTTTGGGGGATGCTCATCTGCGCCAGCATGAAGCTGGTGCCGGTGATTCAGACTCTTTATTGAAGGCAGCCAAAGCGTGATGGCGTAGAGACCCGGTGCGCACATTGGGTGCGAGCACAGGGAACCTGTCTTATGGCCTCGGGCCAGCCACGCCAGATGCCTTTGATGTGACGCGGTTCACATAAGAGCTCATTCGCCTCACCTGCCTGCGGCTGGCGAATTCGTCAGCGGCAGCGCGGATAGATCGCGGCGAGATCACGGCCCTTGAGCAGAAGCAATCGCGAGCTGAGGCCGCCGCGGCGGCTGATCCAGTCGCGGACCGGGCCGGGATAGGCGGCAAGCACCGCGACCGATGCTTCCGGTTCGGCATAAAGGCGCCCGCGGCGGTCGACCGAACGTGCCGCATGGAAGCCGAGCACGGCGCGCTTGGTGACGCAGATGCGCTCGCCCGGCACGATGCTCAGCACCAGCGTGCAGGCAGACAGGCAGGGGCCATCGATCACCACGCGCTCGCCGCTCTCACGCACCTTCTCGAACAAATCGAGGAACGGCCCCACTTGTCCGCCCGGCGACTGAATGATGCGGATTTCCGCGGAGGCGGGCGTGGAGGCCAGCAGCGTGGCTGCAAGCATCAGAGCTTGGACAAGAGCAGCGCGTCGCATGGAGCACTCCACAAGCTCGGTTTTCGTAGGGTGGGCAAAGCGCAGCGTGCCCACCATTGTGATGTGGTGGGCGCGGCGCTCACGCGCCTACGCTCACCCTACAATTCCGTGTCTACCCGTTCCGCCTTTGACCGCGCAGCGTCGGCAGGCCGATGCCGGCCGCATCGAAGCCGCCATCAACGGCCAAAATTTGGCCGGTGATGTAGCTCGCATTTGCCGAGCACAGGAAGTAGATCGCTTCCGCAAGTTCCTCCTCCAGGCCGTAGCGGTTGAGCGGAATGGCGTCGTGATAGTCCGCGCGGATCTCCTTGGTGTGCACCTGCTTGGCCATTGCCGTGTCGACCGGCCCCGGCGCGACCGCGTTGACGCGGATGTTGAGAGAGGCAAGCTCGACCGCGAGCTGCTTGGTCAGGTGCGCAAGCCCGGCCTTGCTGGTGCCGTAGGCCGAGCGCAGCGTCGAGGCGCGCACCGCCGAGATCGAGGTGATGTTGACGATGGCCCCGCCATGGCCCTCGCGCATCAAGGGCACGGCCGCCTTGGTGCAGAGGAAGGGGCCGGTGAGGTTGACCTCGAGGACGCGTCGCCAATCGGTCTCGGATGTCTCCATCAGCGGCGCGAACACCGCGATGCCGGCATTGTTGACGAGCGCATCTAACCGGCCGAATCGGCGCTCGACCGTCGCCATCGCATCGCTCACTGCGGCTGCGTCCGAGACGTCGCAGGTCAGCGCCAGCGTCGCCTCACCTTGGTCAATCTCGGCGACCGCGCGGCCGAGCAACTCGCCCTCGATGTCGAGCAGCGCCACACGCCAGCCCTCGGCCAAAAACTTCTTCGCGGTCGCAAGCCCGATACCGCGCGCGGCTCCGGTGACGAGGGCGACTTTTTGCGGGGCAGGGGGCATCGGCTGATCGGTCCTTTGTCGAAATTGGTCGCGCGAGCGCGGGATTCCTTTTACTTCGCTTTGGTCTCGATGAGGAACCTGGCCGCCCAAAATAATTCCTGCCCCAATGTCGGTTCCGGCAGAGATCGTTCGTCTTGCAGGGGAGCGCGGCCTGCTTGGCCCGCGCACGAGGAACGTTACGCGCAGGCGGCGGGCGCAAATCTGCCGTCATCCCGAGCATGCGCCTTTCGACGCCTCGGCAAACGACGAGGAAGAACAAGGACATTTCATGCGATTCATGATGCTGATGATCCCGCTCGGTTACGAAACCGCGCCGCCGGACGTCCAGCTCGATCCCGAGCGGGTCGCGGCGATGATGCGCTACAACGAGGCGCTGAAGGATGCGGGCGTGCTGATCACGCTCGACGGCCTGCACCCGCCCTCGATGGGCGCACGGGTTTCGTTTGCGACCGGCGCGCCGATTGTCACCGACGGCCCATTCGCCGAGGCCAAGGAAGTCCTGGGCGGGTATTGGATGATCGAGGTTGCCTCGCGGGCCGAGGCGATTGCCTGGGCAAAGCAGTGCCCGGCCTCCCCGAACGAAATCATCGAGATCCGGCAGGTGCAGGAGCTGGCCGACTTTCCGCCTGACGTGCAGGCCGCCGCGGCCGGTTTCGGCGACCTGAAGACGTAGCGGCGTGGTCGCGATCAGATCGCGGCTGGCATCAACATATCACCAAAGGAGAGACCGATGAGCACCGAACACAAATTCCTCGCCGTCTATCTCGGCAGCATGAGCGGCGAAAAGATGAAGGCCTGGCACGCGATGCCCGAGGCCGAACGGAAGGCAAAAGAGCGCGAGGGCATGGCCGCCTGGCATGGCTGGGTCGAGAAGCACAAGGACGTCATCGTCGAGCTGGGCGGTCCGCTCGGCAAAACCCGCAGGATCGACGGAAGCGGCATCACCGAGATCAGCAACGCACTGACCGGCTTCACGGTGGTGCGAGCTGCCTCGCAAGAGGAAGCCGCAAAGCTGTTCGAGAACCATCCGCATTTTGCGATCTTCCCGGGCGAGGCGATCGAGGTCATGCCTGTCTTGCCGATTCCGCAGATGTAGTCTCCGCGATCGCCATTCCGGGGCGGCTTGACCCGAAATCCCGAGATTCCCTGGTGCGCCATTGCAGCACCAGGGTTGGAGGCTTTGCATCGCCCTGGAACGACGGTGAAAATACGGGTTAACCAATCCGCCTCGCGCTAGTGACCTTCACGCCGGGCTCATGTAAAGCTCGTTCACATGAGCTGGCGCAAGGAACAGCGCCGCGCCGAGCGCGGCTATCACCACGGCAATCTGAAGGAGGCCCTGTTGCAGGCCGCTCTCGGGCTGATCGCCGAGAAGGGCGCCGCCGGCTTCACCTTCGCCGATGCCGCACGCATGGCCGGCGTCAGCGCGGCTGCGCCCTACCGGCATTTCCGCGACCGTGACGAACTGCTGTCCTCGATTGCCCAGCGCGGCTTCGAGCAATTCGAGGCGCGCCTGACCGCGGCCTGGGACGACGGTCGTCCCGACACGGTCACCGCGTTCGAACGCGTCGGCAAGGCCTATCTCGCCTTCGCCCGCGAGGAGCCGGCCTTCTACAATGCGATGTTCGAGTCCGGTCTGCCGGTCGATGTCAATCCGGCGCTGCAGGCCGCGAGCGAACGTGCGTTCAACATCATTCGCGCCGCAGCCGAGCGGCTTGCAGCGCTAGCGCCGCCCGGCATGCCGCGGCCGCCGGCGATGATGATGGCGCTGCACATCTGGACCATGGCGCACGGCGTGGCTTCGCTCTTCTCCCGTGGCGACGCCGCGCGACGAAAACTGCCGATGTCTCCGGACGAGCTGCTCGAGGCCGAGGTGCTGATCTATCTGCGCGGTCTCGGCTTCCCGACCGATCGCCGTCCGCCGGCGAAAGGCGCCGAGCCGCCGCCGGTGCCACCGGAGGCCTCCTCCGGTTCCGGCGTGCCGCCCGGGGGCCCCTGGGGCAAGCCGAAATAAATAATGTGACGCAATAATCACGCGGGCGTGTCTTGCGCCCAGCTTGACAAAATCCGTAGATCGTCTAGCTATGTAAATGTTATTTACATTCACAACGGCGCAGGTGCCGTGATGGAGATGGGAAATGGCCTACACCGCTGATGTCAATCGATGGCGCGGCCCCTCGGATCAATACCAACAGTACGAGCGCCCCCGGATGCTGGATACGCCCTGGCATCCCGGCTGGATCGCCGTGACCATCCTCGGCTTCATCATCTGGTGGCCGATCGGACTTGCCCTTCTCTTTTTCACACTCGGGAGCAGAAGAATGTCGTGCTGGAGCAGCCAGGATCGCTGGCAGAACAAGATGGAGCGGATGCAGTACAAGATGGACCGCATGCGCGGCCGCATGGAGCGCAGTGGCTTCGGCTTTGGCTTCGGCCCGCCGTCCTCCGGCAACCGTGCCTTCGACGAGTACCGCTCTGAAACGCTGCGCCGGCTCGAGGAAGAGCAGGTCGAGTTCAGGAACTTCCTCGACCGTCTGCGTCACGCCAAGGACAAGGAAGAGTTCGACCAGTTCATGGCGCAGCACAAGACGCGTCCGACCCCGCCGCCGACTGACCAGCAGCAGGGCTGACCTTCAAGCCTGACCTCTCAAAGCCTTCAGGCGCATGCCCCCAAAGTCCTGATGGCCCCGAGCCGCCCGTCTGCGCAACCCGCAGGCGGGCGGTTTGGTTTTGGGGGAGCGTGGGCACAGGCCTGCGACCCGTTTGATGGAAGGCGCATGACCCCGAGAGTTCAGCGCACTGTCACGAGCTGGGCGTGAACCGAAGCCAGGAAGTGCTCGTAGGCGTGATCCACGATCTCGTTGAGCGATCGTGTTCGCGCGAAGATCGCCTTGGCCTCGGCGAGAAACTCTTCGCGGGTCGGGATCTTCGGCAGATGCAGATGCGCCAGTGCATCGACGCTTTCATGCGCGCGATTGAGGATGTCGTGCAGCGTCGGCAGTTGCAGCTGGGCGAGATCGGCCCGACGTCGCGCCGATGAGATCGCTTGCGCCAGCTTCTGTGCATCGAACCGTTCGGCGAGCTCGATGGCCGCCCGATTGATGACCCGGGCGCCGAGCGGCTGCTCGTTGCGCAGCACCTGTTCGGGCGGCGCTTTCATGTTCCAGACGATTCCGAGCCAGGACAGCACTTTAAGGATGTAATAGGTGACGTCGATCTCCCACCAACGAAAACCCTGTCGCACGCTGCTCTGGTAGGCGTGGTGATTGTTGTGCCAGCCTTCACCCAGGGTGAAGAGCGCCAGCAGCCAGTTGTTGCGGGAATCATCGCCGGTCACATAGCGCTTGCGTCCGTGCACATGGGCGAGCGAATTGATGCAGAAGGTCGCGTGATAGAGCAGCACCGTGCTCCACAGGAAGCCGACCACCAGACCCGACCATCCCGCAACCAGGAAGCAGAGCGACGCAAGCACAACGGCCGGCAGCAGCTCGAGCCGATGCAGCCACATCAGCTCCGGATAGGCCGCGAGATCGGAGACCTTGACGAGATCGGTCGCATCGTGCCGGCGGTAAAAGATCCAGCCGAGATGGCTGTACACGAAGCCGCGATGACGCGGCGAATGCACGTCGATCTCGGTGTCGGAATGCAGATGATGGTGCCGATGCTTGGCCGCCCACCACAACACGCTCTTTTGCGCGCTGCTTTGCGCGAGGCACGCCAGGATGAATTGAAACACCCGGCTGGTCGCGAATGCCCGATGCGAGAAATAGCGATGGTAGCCGGCGCCGATGCCGAACATCCGCGCGACGTACAACGAGATGCAGATTGCGACGGCCTGCCACGTGACGCCCGACCAGATCGCCGCAACGCAGCCGAGGTGGACCAGCAGGAACGGCACGGCCGAGGGATACATGATGTCGTCGTGGTGGTCGTCGGCGGGCGCGTTAGGCGACATGTCTTGGTGTGACCTCAGGTATTGGAATGCGGGATTCGTGTCGGCAGCAGCGAGGGCCACCGGGGTACGAAAAACCCGCGGATGGCGGACCACCGCGGGGCTCGAACGAGCTGCTTTGCATGGACATCCCGGCCAAAGCAGCATCGGCCGAGGATTAAACTGACTATATGGTTGCGGATGCCTGGCATGCAAGCTCGTAGCCTCACGGGGAGCTGCGGCATGCTGCTCAGGTCGCGCCGCTCCGCCTGCGGCATGGCGCGCAGGGGGCGGGCGGACTATGTTTGAGACGTGAAGCAAGCCCGACACCCCGGAGGCGGCGATGACGGCAGCTCTGACCGCGACGAACGATCGCCTCTGGCAGCAGATCCGCGACGAGGCGCAGCGTGCGGCTGCATCCGATCCCGTCTTCGGCAAGTCGCTTGCCGGGGCCGTCCTCGCCCATGACGGCCTTGCGGCGGCTCTGGCCGATCTCATCGGGTGCAGGCTTGGCGGCAACGCCGCCGAGCAAGCGCGTTTCGCTGCCTTTTCCCGCGACGCATTTCAATTTTCGCCGGAACTGATCGAAGCGGCCGGCCGCGACCTGCAGGCCATCGTGCGCAACGATCCCGCCATCGCCGGCCTGTTGGCGCCGCTGCTGCATTTCAAAGGCTATGTCGCGCTGCAAGCCTGGCGCGTCTCGAACTGGCTCTGGCATCGTGATCAGCGCGATGCGGCGCTGCTGTTTCAGAACGAGGCGTCGAACGTCCTGCAGGTCAGCATTCATCCGGCGGCTAGCATCGGCTCGTCCGTCTATCTCGATCATGCCACGGGCGTCGTGATCGGCGCCAATGTCGTGATCGGTGACGCGGTCACCATCCTTCAGAATGTCAGCATCGGCCGCAGCACTGAGCTGCCGCCGCGCTCGCCGCGCATCGGCCGCGGCGTGTTCATCGGTGCGGGCGCGACCATCTTGGGCGATGTCCGGATTGGCGATTTCGCCAGGATCGGCGCCGATACAATTGTGACCTCCGACGTTCCCGGTGGCTGCACCGCGGTCGGAAATCCCGCACGATTGATCAACTGCCCCGAGCCCGCTTCCGCGGCCTGACGCCCATCGATGAAGGCGGGCGGCGGCTGGCTCTGTGCGTTCGGACTGCGCCAGCGCGCCAGCCAGTAGCGCGCGGATCGTCGCCGGTGCCGGCCGCGACGTGCCGTTGATTCAGGCCGCGCGGCGGCGGCTCTCGCCGCCGTGCTGCGGCGTGACCGGCTCCGAACTGGTCTGTCCCGGCGCATCCAGCACCGCGACGTGATGCCGGTAGACCATCTCCCAGCCCTTCCATCCCGTGAACAGGAGGATGCCGACGACGATCAGCGACAGCACCACGCCCCACGGCGTGACGGCCGCTTCCGTGCCTTGCGCGTAGCGCAGGTAGAAATTGACCAGGGCAAGCACGACCGCGGCGAGATTGCCGACCATGTGGTACCAGGCATCGTCGAGGCGGCGGATGCGCGGCTCGCTGAAGAAGTCGGTTAAGCCGGCCGCGGCCGCAACGAGCGCCATGACGATGCCGGCGCCGATCAGCCACATCGCGGCCCTGGCCCAGAAATTGTCGCCGGTTCCGATGAAGGCGAGGTCAGCGATGGGCGCGCCGACCAGACAGGCGATGGGGAAGGGGATGAGCATTGGGTGGAGCGGGTGATCGCCGATGGCGGCGGTCGTCTTGGGGTTGATGGTCATGGCAAGACCTCGCGGAAAGTGATTTTCGGGACAATTTTCCGGAGGAGGGGTGGTTCCTCCGGTCCACGGTGCAGGGATAACCATCGTGCCGCGGCTCAGCGCAGCATCCGCCCGACGATGCGCTGCCGAGCCGGGACACGGCCCGAGCTCGTCCGGGCGCCAACCGCCTGCGCCGCCTGCCTTTCCTGCAGCCCAATTCACCCCTGGTAACCTCGCATTAACCAACGCCGGGCTCTGGTAAGGGCGGACAGTCGTGCCCAAAGCCCGAAGCCGAGGCCCGTCAAGGCCCGGGGCCAAAGGCCCATAGTTTTGACATCTTGGCAGGGAATGCAGGCGGCCGGCTTTGGACGAGCCCCTGCACCCCAGAAAGACAAGGCTTTGAGCGGGCTTGCCGGCCGCGCCGGTTCTAGCGCGGTCATTGGGGAACCGGCAGCCATTTGCTGGCCGGCACATCGGGTAACGATCGCCTTGAGAGGATGCTGCTTATGAATCCGGCCGACGTGGCTCAGTCAGCCCTTCCGGTTGCCGCTTCCGCGGACGTGTCGCTGATCGCGCTGTTCTGGCAGGCTCACTGGATCGTGAAAGCGGTGATGCTGGGACTTCTGTCCTGCTCGGTCTGGGTCTGGGCCATCGCCATCGACAAGATCTTCCTGTTTGCCCGCACCCGCCGCTCGATGGACCGCTTCGAGCAGGCGTTCTGGTCGGGGGAATCGATCGAGGAGCTCTATCGCACGCTCTCGGCCAAGCCGACGCATTCGATGGCGGCATGCTTCGTCGCGGCGATGCGCGAGTGGAAACGGTCGTTCGAGAGCCATGCCCGCTCGGTCGCGGGCCTGCAGATGCGCATCGACAAGGTCATGAACGTCTCGATCGCCCGCGAGGTGGAGCGGCTGGAACGGCGCCTGCTGGTGCTCGCGACGGTCGGCTCCGCCGGCCCGTTCGTCGGCCTGTTCGGCACGGTCTGGGGCATCATGTCGAGCTTCCAGTCGATCGCGGCGTCGAAAAATACCTCTCTGGCGGTGGTGGCGCCTGGCATCGCGGAGGCGCTGTTTGCGACGGCCGTCGGCCTTATCGCCGCCATTCCTGCCACTATCTTCTACAATAAGTTCACGTCCGAGGTGAACCGGCAGGCCCAGCGGCTGGAAGGCTTCGCCGATGAATTTTCCGCCATTCTGTCGCGTCAGATCGACGAGCGGGGCTGACCGGCGGCATGTATAGTGTGAAGGGCAATTTGGGCACGCGATCATGGCGATGAACGTTGCGAGTTCGTCCGGCGGCGGCGGGCGCCGAGGCCGGCGCAAGCCTGTCATGGCCGAGATCAACGTCACGCCCATGGTCGACGTGATGCTGGTGCTGCTCATCATCTTCATGGTGTCGGCGCCGATGCTCACGGTCGGCGTGCCGCTCGACCTGCCGCAGACCCAGGCCAAGAGCCTCGAGAACAACGACCAGAAGCCGATCCAGATGTCGGTCGACATCAAGGGCAAGGTGTTCATCAACGATTCCGAGATCGCAATCAACGAGCTGATCCCCAAGCTGAAGGCGATCACGGACGCGCGCGGCGGCCTCGAGGAGCGCATCTATCTGCGCGCCGACAAGAAGGCGGATTACGGCACCGTGGCCAGGGTGATGGGCCTGTTGTCCGGCGCCGGATTCAAGAAGCTCGCCCTCGTCACCGAAGCGGATCAGGGGTAAGCCGTGAAGGTGAACGTCGACAAGACACTCGTTGCGTCGATTGCCCTCCATGTCCTCGTGCTGGGATGGGGGCTCGTCACCTTCAGCAGCAAGGCCTACATCGCGCCGGAGGAGTCGCTGCCGGTCGACATCATCTCCACCGATCAGCTCGCCAAGATGATGGCCGGGCAGAAGACCGGCAAGAAGGAAGAGCCGAAGCCGAAGGTCGAGAAGATCGCGGAGCCCAAGCCCGAGGAAGACGCCGTCGGCAAGGTCACCGAGAAGAAAGAGCTGATCAAGACCAACTCGCAGCCCGAGCCGCCGCCAAAGCCCGTCGAAAAGCCGGTCGAGAAGAAGCCCGAGCCGCCGAAGCCGGTCGCCGAAGCGAAGCCGAAAGAGGAGCCGAAGCCACAGGAAAAGAAGCCTGATCCGGCCAAGGAAGATCCGATCGCCGAGCTGCAAAAGAAGCTGGACACCAAGAAGCCGCCGCCCAAGCCGGTGGAGCAGAAGGTTGCGGCGGTGCAGCCGCAGCAGCAGCCGAAGCCCAAGGAGCGCAGCTTCGATCCCGCGCAGATCCAGCGCGACCTCGACAAGCGTGCCGCGACCCGGCACGAGCTGACTGGCTCCGCGCTGAATGCGTCGGCCGCGTTGGGATCGGCGACGGGAACTGCCGCCAACAACGTCGCGACCTGGCGCGGTGCATTCCAGGGCGCGGTCAAGCGCTGCTTCACGCCGACCTATAATGGCCAGGATGCCGATCAGTACGAGGCCGACATCGACATTCCCATGAAGATCGACGGATCGCTCGCCTCCGAGCCGATTGTCGTCGCGGTGCGAGGACCGTCGCGGTCGATCGCGCAGGCGGTGGCGGAGAGCGCCAAGCGCGCCATCGTGCAGTGTCAGGTCTACTCGTTCATGCCGAAGCAGCAGTACGAGAGCTGGAAGCTCATTCCGATGACTTTCGGCCTGAAAGATATGTTGTGACATCCGAACAAAAGAACTTTGCAATGAATGACGTTCGATCGATGAACCGCCGCCGCTTCATGACACTGACCGGATCGACGCTCGCGATGCTCGGGGGCGGACAGGCCTTCGCGCAGGCCCAGCCGAGACTTCGTATCGATCCGACCGAGTTTCAGCCGATCCCGATCGCGATCAGCAATTTCGTGCCGGGCTCGCCGTCGGACGGCGACGTCGGCAACGGCGTCACGCAAGTCATCACCAACAATCTCAAGCGTTCGGGCCTGTTCGCCCCGATCGACCAGGCCGCATTCATCGAGCGCATCAGCAACATCGACGTCGCGCCGCAATTCCAGAACTGGAAGACCCTCAACGCGCAGGCCCTCGTCACCGGCCGCATGACGCGCCAGCCCGATGGCCGCCTGAAGGCCGAATTCCGTCTGTGGGACGTGATCTCCGGCCAGCAGCTCGCTGGCCAGCAATATTTCACCTCGCCGGAATATTGGCGCCGCATCGCCCACATCATTTCCGACCAGATCTACGAGCGGATGACCGGCGAGAAGGGCTATTTCGACAGCCGCGTGGTGTTCGTGGACGAAAGCGGCCCGAAGGAGCGCCGCGTCAAGCGGCTCGCGATGATGGATCAGGACGGCGCCAATGTGCGCTATCTGACCCGCGGCTCCGACCTCGTGCTGACGCCGCGCTTCTCGCCCAACTCGCAAGAGATCACCTATATGGAGTTCGGCCAGGGCGATCCGAAGGTCTATCTCTTCAACATCGAGACCGGCCAGCGCGAGATCGTCGGCAACTTCCCCGGCATGACGTTCGCGCCGCGCTTCTCGCCGGACGGCCAGCGCGTCATCATGAGCCTGCAGCAGGGCGGCAATTCCAACCTGTTCGTGATGGACCTGCGCTCGCGCTCGACCACGCGCCTCACCGACACGCCGGCGATCGACACCTCTCCATCCTACTCGCCGGACGGCACCCGCATTTGCTTCGAGTCCGATCGCGGCGGCCGGTCGCAGATCTACGTGATGGCGGCGGGCGGCGGACAGGCGCAGCGCATCTCCTTCTCCAAGGACGACACCAACGCCAGCTATTCGACCCCGGTGTGGTCGCCGAAGGGCGACTACATTGCCTTCACCAGGCAAGGCGGCGGGCAGTTCTCGATCGGCGTCATGAAGCCCGACGGCTCCGGCGAGCGGCTGCTGACCTCCGGCTTCCACAATGAAGGTCCGACCTTCTCCCCGAACGGCCGCGTGCTGATGTTCTTCCGCGATCCCGGCGGCAATGGCGGGCCCTCGCTGTACAGCGTCGACATCTCCGGTCGCAACGAGCTCAAGGTGCCGACGCCGGGCTTCGCCTCCGACCCGGCCTGGTCGCCGTTGCTGTCCTCGACGGCGGGTCAATAGATCGCGCGTTGGGAATGCGCGATCTTGTCGAAAATCGCACCGATTTCCTTGCGTTTGGCGAGGAAGGTAAGCTTTTCTTTACCTTGCGCCCGGCAGGACTTGCCTAATTGCTTGATGGGTAAGCCGAAATCGGTTCGGTGGTGCGGAAGAACAACTCGACTTTAACGATGTTCCCTCAGAAAGACTTCACCTGAGATGGGTAAAAGTACGCGCCAAACAGGACGCGCGTACAAACACCAATGCAGTTCGCAAGCCAGAGCGGAGAACCTGAGCCGGCGTCGCCGAGGATTTCGGCCGCGCTGATCGATTCGCTGTTCGAAACTCCTGCTCCCTTGCTGACGGGGCTTATCTTCGGCGTCGTTGCGGCGGCCGCGACCGCGCTGAAGACGGGAGAACCTTCGATCTGGGCGTGTGTCGGGCTTCTGATCCTCGCCGGCGCTATTCGGGCATTCGACTTGCGGCGGTACCAGATGCGCAAATCGACGCTGACCGCCGACGAAGCTGCGCGATGGAAGAACCGGCATCAGATCGGGGCGATGATCCAGGCCGCCGCTGTCGGCATCTGGAGCACGACCACGTTGTTGGTCAGTGACGATGCCGTCGCCCATATGATTTCTCTCTCCACGACCACGGGCTTCGTGGCGGGAGGTGCAGGCAGGGCCTACGGACGGCAATGGATATACCAGCTGCAGGCTACGCTTTGCTTCGGTTCGACGGTGGTCGCGCTGGCGTTACGCGGCACACCCTATTACATCGTCATGTCAGTCCTGTGCGCCGCGTTTCTGGTGGCCGTCATACAAATCTCGGCCAACTTGCACAGGATATTCATGCGCGCGCTCGTCGCGCGTGAGCGCGAAGCGGCCCTGGCGGGCCAGTTCGACAGCGCGTTGAACAACATGCCCCATGGCCTGTGCATGTTCCGTGTCGACGGACAGCTTGCGGTGATGAATCATCGTTTCAGCGAAATGATGAATCTGCCTGACGATCTCGTGCAGAGCGGCCCCAATGCGTCTGAAATCATCGCGGCGTGCGTCAGCGGCGGCTCTGTCTCGAGCGAGAACGGCAATCTGATCCTCCGGGAGATCGAGGATCGACGGGTCCGCGAGCTCCTGACCACGGATCCGGATTTCGCGCGTGGGCGCGCGCTGTCCTGGACCTTCCAACCAATGGCCGATGGCGGCACGGTCGTGCTGCTCGAGGACATCACCGAGCGAAAGAACGCCGAGGCGAGGATCAGCCATCTTGCCCGCTACGACGAGCTCACGGCACTGCCCAACCGGGTCAGCTTCCACGACGAGATCCAGCGCCTGCTGGCGAATTCGCATCATTCCGAGCGCCTCTCCGCGCTCCTGTTCGTCGACCTCGACCAGTTCAAGCAGGTCAACGACACGCTCGGCCATCCCTGTGGCGACCAGCTGTTGTGCGCGGTTGCCAATCGCCTGCGCGAGATGCTGCGGCCCGAGGATTTCGTTGCCCGCTTCGGCGGCGACGAATTCGTCGTGTTCCAGCAGAACATCTCCTCGCCCGAGGACGCCGCCAGCCTCGCCCGCCGCATCGTCGAGCGCCTCAGCGAGCGCTATCGCATCGACAATCACCTCGTCGAGATCGGCGCGAGCGTCGGCATTGCGCTGACCTCGCCTGATGGCGGCGCCAGCGCCGACACGTTGCTCAAGAACGCCGACATGGCGCTGTACCGGGCCAAGGCCGACGGCCGCGGTACTTTCTGCTTCTTCCGCGACGAGATGGCGGCGACCGTCGAGGCGCGCCGGATCCTGGAGCTGGACTTGCGCAAGGCGCTCGCCAACGAGGAATTCGAGCTGTTCTATCAACCGCTGGTCAACCTCAAGTCGGGCAAGATCACCACCTGCGAGGCGCTGCTGCGCTGGAACCATCCCGTGCGCGGCACGGTCTCGCCGGTCGACATCATCCCGGTCGCCGAAGACATGGGCCTGATCGTCGATCTCGGCCGCTGGATCCTGCGGCGGGCCTGCATGGAGTGCATGAAGTGGCCGGACGGCGTCAGCGTCGCGGTCAACTTCTCGCCTCAGCAATTCCACCAGCGCGACGTGCTGAGCGAAATCCGCTACGCGCTCGAAGTCTCGGGCCTGCCGACGCATCGGCTGGAGATCGAGATCACCGAGTCCTCGCTGCTGCGCAACACCCAGCTCACGCACGACATCCTCTCGCAGCTTCATGCGCTCGGCGTGCGGATCTCGCTCGACGATTTCGGCACCGGCTATTCCAGCCTGAGCTATCTGCACAATTTCCCGATGCAGAAGGTGAAGATCGACCGTTCCTTCCTCGAAGGCATCGATGCCGATCGGCCGCTGACGCTGTTGCGCGGGGTGGCGCGGCTAGCCGCCGATCTCGGCATGTCGGTCGTGGTCGAGGGCATCGAGACCAACGAGCAGCTCGAGCTGATCAGTGCCGACGGTACCATCACCGAAGGGCAGGGCTATCTTTTCAGCCGGCCGGTGCCCGCCATTCGGGTTCGGCAGTTGCTGAATGCCTCGCACGGCCGCCGCTCGCCCGACGATCAGCTGACCATCGCCTCGCGATCGATCGCCTGACACCTCCGTAGAATTGCGGGAAATCCCTGATTCTTTGCAACCGGCAGGGTTAACCCTAACGGGGCGCTTCAATTGCGCCGGCGTTAAGAAGGTGTTAATCCTGTTCCACCCGCAAGGGTTGTTTGTCAGTTGAGGAATGTTGGATGAAGCCCGAAGCCGAACCGCGCGCTTCGCTCTCTGTGCGGGGGGGAGCGCTGTTCGATCGCGTCGACTACCGATCCATCGAGACTCCTGAGGAGAAAGATCAGCTCTATCAGATGCGCTATAGGGCCTATACGCGTGGCGGATTGATTCCGCCGTCAGAGTCCGAGCGCTACAGCGATAGCTACGACGATGCCCCCAACGCCCGGACGTTCGGAGTGTATGTTGACGGAGAGCTCTGCAGCTCCATCCGTCTCCACGTCCTGACGTCAGAACAGCGGGCGTCCTGCACGACCGACTTGTTCGGCGACGTTCTTCACCCCCGCCTTGATCGCGGCGAAGTTTTCATCGATCCGGCCCGCTTTGTTGCGAGCCCGGAAAAAGC
This sequence comes from Bradyrhizobium sp. LVM 105, assembly GCF_003957705.1. NCBI lineage: Bacteria > Pseudomonadati > Pseudomonadota > Alphaproteobacteria > Hyphomicrobiales > Nitrobacteraceae > Bradyrhizobium > Bradyrhizobium sp. LVM 105. The sequence goes on from NZ_QZMV01000007.1 coordinate 61,109, forward strand.
CAAGTGTTTTCCGGAGCTGCCTTATGTGACGGTGCGGCTCGTCTTTCTGGCTTGCGAGCATTTTAATGCCGATACCGGGCTCGCGCTGGTTCGTCCCGCGCACGAGGCGTTCTATCGCCGGGTCTTTCTCAACGAGACCATCGCAGAACCGCGCTTGTTCCCGAATGCATTGGCAAAGGTCGCATTGATGGCGTCCAACTTCCGTGCCGTGCGGGAAAAGGTCTTAACGCGTTTTCCGATCATGCGCTCAAGTGCATTCGAGCGACGAATGCTGTTTGGGCCCAGCGGTGAGCCATCCCAGAGCATCGTCTCGCCGAAATTCGCCTCCGAACGTCCAAAGCTGGTCGTCTATTCCTGAGAGCCCTCGTATTCCTGAGAGCCCTCGGGCGCCTGCCCGCAACCGAGCTCCGGCCCGGCGCCAGGCCCCCGACCGGGCTTAATTTTAGCCGGTTTGCGCCGGTGCCGACGCTTGCCTTCACCCTCGCGCCACATTTACAACCCATTAACCATGACGGGTGCTTTTCGCGGGTTGGGGGCATTTGATCGGCTGAGGCAAGGTTCCGTCAAGGTTGACGGAACGTTCGCTTAACCAACCCCCTGTAGACCGGACAGCAGTGGACTAACGTGAGCGTGGAGGCTCCGGAATGAAACATCCTATGCGTATCCTCCAGGGATTGAAGCTGGTCGCGGTGCTGGCCGTCGCGCTGTCGATGGGCGCCTGCGCCAACAAGAATGCCGCGACGGATGCGATGGCCAATGCGGCGACGCCGGGCAGCCAGCAGGACTTCGTGGTGAACGTGGGCGACCGCGTGTTCTTCGAAAGCGACCAGACCGATCTGACTCCGCAGGCGATCGTGACCCTGGAGAAGCAGGCGCAGTGGCTCCAGACCTATCCGCGCTACTCCTTCACCGTCGAAGGTCATGCCGACGAGCGCGGCACCCGCGAATACAACATCGCGCTCGGTGCCCGCCGTGCCCAGTCGGTGCGTTCGTTCCTCGCCTCGCGCGGCATCGATCCGAACCGCATGCGCACGATCTCCTACGGCAAGGAGCGGCCGGTCGCCGTCTGTAACGACATCTCGTGCTGGTCGCAGAACCGTCGCGCCGTCACCGTGCTGAACGCGAGCTCCTGACGGAGATCCTGACGCTCAGTCAGGCGCCGTTCATTTTCAGAAACCGATTATGCCGGCGCCCTCTCGGGCGCCGGTTTCGTTTCAGCAATCCGTGACCTAAAACCCCTTGGTGGCAGTCACAGTTTTGGCGTACTCCCTTCCTCATTGTGTGGCGCGGCGAATGGTCCGCCGCGCGCCACGTCGCTTTCGTCGTCAGGGCAAGATGTCATCGAAATTCAAGGCAATTACCGGCACCGTGGCGACCGCCGCGCTGCTCTCTTTGTGCTCGCCCGCAACTGCGCAGTCGATCTTCGCGCAGTCGGATGATGCCGACCCCGAGATGCGGATCGAGCGGCTGGAGAACCAGCTGCGCCAGCTCACCGGCCAGAACGAAGAGCTGCAATACCGCAACCGCCAGCTCGAAGAGCGGCTGCGGGCGCTCGAGGGCGGCGCGCCGGCCGCGCCCGGACAGGCGCCCAATGTCGCCGCCATGCCGCCCGCCCAGATCGCACCAAGTCAGGTCGCGCCGGGCTATCGCCAGCCGCAGCAGCAGGCCGTGCAGCCAACTTACGAGCAGCCGCAGATCGCGTCTCCCGCGCCGATCGTTCAGGAGCAGCCGGCGCCCGGCGTCCCCGGCACACGCCGACGCGGCGATGCCTTCGACCCCAACCAGAACCCGAATGCGCCCGGCGCGCCGCGCGCGCTCGGCGGCGGGCAGCAGCCGATGCCGGCAGGCAGTCAGGTCGGAGCACCCGGCGGCCAAATCGGCTCGCCCAGCGGCCAGATCGGCTCGCCCGGCGGCCGCGGCGCCGGCGAGCCGCTCGATCTCGCCAACACCAGCCCGCGCTATCAGCCGCAGGCAGCACCCCCGGCGGCCCAGCCTGGCTATCCGGCGCCTGCGGGCGCCACCGGTTTGACCACCCTGCCGCCCTCGGCAACGCCGCGCGACGAGTTCGACCTCGGCATCGGCTACATGCAGCGCAAGGACTATGCGCTCGCCGAGCAGACCATGAAGAATTTTGCGCAGAAATATCCGAGCGATCCGCTGCTCGGAGACGCGCAATACTGGCTCGGCGAGAGCTACTTCCAGCGCCAGCAATATCGCGACTCCGCGGAAGCCTTCCTCGCCGTCACCACCAAATACGAAAAATCGGCCAAGGCCCCGGATGCGCTGCTCCGGCTCGGCCAGTCGCTCGCCGCCCTGAAGGAGAAGGAGGCCGCCTGCGCCGCCTTCGGCGAGGTCGGCCGCAAATATCCGCGCGCCTCCGCCGGCGTCAAAGCGGCCGTGGACCGCGAGCAGAAGCGGGTGAAGTGCTGATCCACCGCGCGGATCACTGACAAAGCCGATGGCGCTGCGTTAGATTGCGCCCGCCATTCGCTGGCGATTGCTGGGCAGCGTCATGTCAGACGATGACAATTCTCCGATCTCCACCCGCGAGGCGAGCCGCCTCTTCGCCGGCCTCAAGAGCGCGCCGGCGCTGGTGCTCGCCGTCTCCGGCGGGCCCGACTCGGTCGCACTGATGTGGCTTGCGGCGCGCTGGCAGCGCAGCCTTGCGCGCGCGCCGCTGCTCACCGTCGTCACGGTCGATCACGGCCTGCGGCGCGAGGCGGGGTGCGAGGCGCGCGAGGTCGAGCGGCTCGCCGCCGAACTCGGACTGCCGCACCGGACCCTGCGCTGGCGCGGCGCCAAGCCGAAGACGGGGCTGCCGGCGGCCGCGCGCGAGGCGCGCTACCGCCTGCTCGCGGAAGCCGCCCGTGCCGTCGGCGCGAGCCATGTGCTGACCGCCCATACCCGCGACGACCAGGCCGAGACCTTGTTGATGCGCCTGTTGCGCGGCAGCGGACTTGCGGGACTGTCGGCCATGGCCCCTCTCAGCGAGCGCGACGGCATCGTGCTGGCGCGGCCGCTGCTCGACGTCCCGAAGGCGCAGCTGGTCGCGACCTTGAGGCGGGCCAAAATCGGCTTTGCCGACGATCCCACCAACCGCGACCCCGCCTTCACCCGGCCGCGGTTGCGCGCGCTGCTGCCGCTGCTCGCGGCCGAGGGCGGCGATAGCAGGAATCTGGCGCGGCTTGCGACCAGGCTGGCGCGGGCCAATGCGGCGGTCGAGGTGCTGGCCGACGGCGCCGAGCGCTTCCTCCGTTTGCGGGATCGCGGCGTTGCGCCGCAGGCGGGGGTCCGAAGCTTCGAGGCCTCGGCCTTTGCCGCCCTGCCGGAGGAGGTCCGGCTGCGGCTCCTGCTGCGCGCGATCAACGCGCTCGGACATGAAGGGCCGGCGGAACTCGGCAAGGTCGAAACCCTGATGTCCGTGCTGGATCAGGCCATTGCGGCAAGTCTGCGCGCCCGCGCCAGTCGTCGCCCGGTCCTGAAGCAGACGCTTGCGGGAGCCTTGATCAGCCTTGCCGGCGGGCGTATCCACATCGCACCGGCGCCGGCTAGGCGCCGCAAGGGCGGATAGGCGTGGGCGGATCATGACACCAGCCATTTCGGCCCCGCACCGTCAGGACAACTTAACCAGGCAGGAAAAACCCCGCTCTGGGCGCCATTTTTTCAGCGGGAATCGCGCTAAGATGGGCTAAATAGTCCCATCTCATTCCCTTGGCAGCGACCCGGGCGGCACCTAGATTGTATGCGTCTAACCGAGAGGATTCCTTGGGGATTTTCTCTAGCTTGCCCAAGTAACTCCTGAAGGACCAGGCCGCGATCCGCGCGACCACGAAGGAAGATCGATGAACGCCAATCTGCGCAATTTCGCCCTCTGGGTCATCATTGTTTTGCTGCTATTGGCGTTGTTCACGCTCTTCCAGAATCCGGGCCAGCGGGCCTCCTCGCAGGACATCGCCTTCTCGCAGCTCTTGAGCGAGGTTGACCGCGGCAATGTGCGCGACGTCGTGATCCAGGGGCCGGACATTCACGGCACCTTCACTAATGGATCGAGCTTCCAGACCTATGCGCCGAACGATCCGACGCTGGTGAAGCGCCTGTACGACAGCAAGGTGCAGATCACCGCGAAGCCGCCGGGTGACAACGTCCCGTGGTTCGTCTCGCTGCTGGTCTCCTGGCTGCCGTTCATCGCGCTGATCGGCGTGTGGATCTTCCTGTCGCGGCAGATGCAGGGCGGCGCCGGCAAGGCGATGGGCTTTGGCAAGTCGCGCGCCAAGATGCTGACCGAAGCGCATGGCCGCGTCACCTTCGAGGACGTCGCCGGCGTCGACGAGGCCAAGCAGGACCTGCAGGAGATCGTCGAATTCCTGCGCGACCCCGGCAAGTTCCAGCGCCTCGGCGGCCGCATTCCGCGCGGCGTGCTGCTGGTCGGCCCTCCCGGCACCGGTAAGACCCTGATCGCGCGTGCGGTCGCGGGCGAAGCCAACGTGCCGTTCTTCACCATCTCGGGCTCGGACTTCGTCGAGATGTTCGTCGGCGTCGGCGCGAGCCGCGTCCGCGACATGTTCGAGCAGGCCAAGAAGAACGCGCCCTGCATCATCTTCATCGACGAAATCGACGCGGTCGGTCGTCACCGTGGCGCCGGCCTCGGCGGCGGCAATGACGAGCGCGAGCAGACGCTGAACCAGCTGCTGGTCGAGATGGACGGCTTCGAGGCGAACGAGGGCGTGATCCTGATCGCTGCGACCAACCGCCCCGACGTGCTCGATCCCGCGCTGCTGCGTCCGGGCCGCTTCGACCGCCAGGTCGTGGTGCCCAATCCGGACGTCGTCGGCCGCGAGCAGATCCTCAAGGTTCACGTTCGCAAGGTGCCGCTGGCGCCGGATATCAACCTCAAGACCATCGCGCGCGGTACGCCGGGCTTCTCCGGCGCCGACCTGATGAACCTCGTCAACGAGGCCGCGCTCACCGCCGCCCGCCGCAACAAGCGGATGGTGACGCAGGCCGAGTTCGAGGAGGCCAAGGACAAGGTGATGATGGGCGCCGAGCGCAAGTCGCTCGTCATGACCGAGGAAGAGAAGCTGCTGACGGCCTATCACGAGGGCGGCCACGCCATCGTCGGCCTCAACGTGCCCGCGACCGATCCGATCCACAAGGCGACCATCATCCCGCGCGGCCGTGCGCTCGGCATGGTCATGCAGCTCCCCGAGCGTGACAAGCTGTCGATGTCTCTGGAGCAGATGACCTCGCGCCTCGCGATCATGATGGGCGGCCGCGTCGCCGAAGAGCTGATCTTCGGTCGCGAGAAGGTGACCTCGGGCGCCGCCTCGGACATCGAGCAGGCCACGCGGCTGGCTCGCATGATGGTGACGCGCTGGGGCCTGTCGGAAGAGCTCGGCACGGTCTCCTATGGCGAGAACCAGGACGAGGTGTTTCTGGGCATGTCGGTGTCGCGGACGCAGAACGCCTCCGAGGCGACGGTCCAGAAGATCGACTCCGAGATCCGCCGTCTGGTCGAGGAAGGCTACAAGGAAGCGACCCGCATCCTCACCGAGAAGCATGCCGACCTCGAGGCGCTGGCCAAGGGTCTCTTGGAGTTCGAGACGCTGAGCGGCGACGAGATCGTCGATCTGCTCAAGGGCAAGAAGCCGAACCGCGAATCCGTGCTCGAGCCGACCACGCCGCGTGCCTCCGCGGTGCCTCCGGCCGGCAAGTCGCCGCGCCCGCGGCCCGATGCGGATCCCGGCCTGGAGCCGCAGCCGCAGGCCTGATCGCAAGCGGCAGATGAGATTGAAAAACGCGGCGGAAACGCCGCGTTTTTTGTTGGCCGGCTGCGCGTTCCAGGCGCGAGCGAAGGGCGACGCCTGAAACGGGCGGCCGACGCGGAGCGCCTGAACCCGCCTTCGCGCGGCAAATGCGCGAAACACTCAAGAAGAACTTAACGCTTGCGGCCTACTTTGGCCCGCCATGACTGACCAGGTCGTCCACAGCGCGGTTCAACCGTTTTCGGCACGTGCAACGCTGCCTTGGGCCGTAGGGCTGGTGGTCTATGCCATGCTGCTGGTGGCCGGGCCGCGGCTGCTCGGTGATCCCGACAGCTATTCGCACATCGAGGTCGGGCGGTGGATCATCGCACACGGCACGCTGCCGGCGAGCGACCCCTTTTCCTTTTCGATGCACGGCGCACCCTGGATCACCTTCGAATGGCTGTCCGAGGTCATCTATGCCGGGATCTATGCGCTTGCCGGCTGGCCAGGCGTCGTTGCCCTCGCGGCCGCGGCGATCGCGCTCGCTTTTGGCCTGTTCACGTCCTTCCTGCTGCGCGAGCTCTCGCCAACCCTGACGCTGCTCATGGTGATCGCGGCAATCGTGCTGCTGGCGCCGCATATGCTGGCGCGGCCACATGTCTTGGTGCTGCCGCTGATGGTAATCTGGGCCGCGGCGCTGGTCCGCTGCATGGACGGCGGCGGCCCTCCGCCATATTGGGCCCTGCCGCTTCTGGTGCTGTGGGCCAATCTGCACGGCAGCGTGGTGCTGGCGCTTGGCTTGATCGGCCCGGCGGTGCTCGAGGCATTGCTGCGTGAAGAGCGCGCCCAATGGCCGCGCGTGCTGCTGCGGTGGCTGCCATTTGGGGCACTTGCCGTCGCGGCGTCCTGCCTGACGCCGCACGGGCCGGAACCGTTGCTGATGCCGCTGACGACGCTCGGCCTCGGCTCCGCGCTCGCCTGGATCGGAGAATGGCGGCCGCAGGACTTCAGCCACGTCAGTGGCTTCGAATTGCTGCTGCTCGCCGGCATCTTTGCGCTCTCGCGCGGCGTCACGCTGCCGGTCGTGCGGGCCTTGGTGGTAATCGGCTTGCTTCATTTCGCGCTGGCGCAAATCCGCAATGCGGATCTGCTGGCCATGCTGGCGCCGCTCTATCTGGCGGCTCCGCTGGGTCGGACGTTCGGCGGGCCGGCCGAGGATGGTGCAACGGTCTTGCCGCGCGGTCTGAATTGGGTTGGGCTCGGTCTGTCGATTGCAATCAGCGGGCTGGCCTTGGCGCGTGACGTCCGGCCGGCTCCGGCCATCACCCCAGAGGCCGCCGTCGCCCAAGCCAACCTCGCCAAGGCGGGGCCCGTGCTCAACGATTATTCCTTCGGCGGCTATTTGATCTTCGCCGGCATTCCCACCTTCATCGACGGTCGCGGCGAACTGTACGGGGGCCCGTTCATCGAACGCTACAATCGCGCCCTGGCGCTGATCGACCTGGACGATTTTCTCAAGCTGCTCGACCAATACAACATCGGCGCGACGCTGCTTGCACCGCGCACACCGGCGGTCGCGATGCTCGACCGGCTGCCGGAGTGGCAGCGCGTCTACAGCGACGATGTGGCGGTTGTGCACAAGCGGCGGGATACGCCGCAACGATAGGTTCAAGCGGTCCCGAAGGCGGCGTATTGGCCTCCGAGCCACACGCCGCTCAAGGCGTCTTCGAGGCGCCGGGCCGGCTTGCTGTCCCAGGGCAGCAGCAGGAAATGCCGCGCGCCGATCTCGCGCAGGCCGCTAGCTGCCATCAACTTCCGCGTCGTGCCGGCCCCGAGCAAGACGGCGTCCCGGTCGAACTCACAGCGCGCAACGGCAAGCCGCGTCAGCGGGTTGTACGGATTGTGCTCGATCACGCAGACGAGTCCCCCGGGACGCGTCACGCGGCGCATCTCGGCGATGAACTGCGCCCATTGCGCCGGCACGATATGGTGCATTACGCAGATGGTCGTAACCAGATCGAAGCTGGCATCGCTAAACGGGAAAGTAGCGCCGTCAAACTCCCGGTAGTCGACGCCGTGGTTGTGAGCGCGCGCCTGCGCCAGGCTGGCCGAGGAAACGTCGATGCCGCTCAATCGGCCGACCATGCCGTGCAGCAGCGGATGAAGACTGCCGACGCCGCAGCCGACGTCCAGCATGTCGGGCTTCTCAACGTCCAACCGCTGCGCGATCAGATCGCGCAGCAGATCGGCCTTTGCGCGCATGAAGAAATCATGCGGCAGACCCGAGAAGTCGATCGAGGACTGGACCACATCACGGTAATTGTCGTGATAGCCGTCGAACAGTTCGGCCATGCGCTGGATCACTCGTTGACGGCGTGGATCGCGGGCGTCGCCGCCGTCTCGTCGCGATCGAAGCCGATTCGTGCCTGCACCACGTAGAGCGGGCGGCGTTTCACCTCGGCATGGATGCGGCCGACATAGAGCCCCACGATGCCCGTCATCAGCATGTTGATGCCACACAGCAGCGACACGACGACGATCGTCGAGGACCAGCCGGTCACGAGATGGCTGTCCTTGCCGAGCCATAACAGGACAACCCAGCCGCCGTAGAGCAGCGCGAGCCCGGACACCGTCAATCCGCACCAGATGGCGAGCCGCAAGGGCAGATCGGAAAAGCCGAGCGCGGCGCTCACCGCCAGCCGGACCATCTTGAACAGCGGGTATTTGGTTTCGCCGGCGGCGCGCTCGAGGCGGTGGAAGGCAACCTCGGCCTGGCGGAAGCCGAGCCAGGCGATCATGCCGCGCACGAAGCGATCCTGCTCCGGCATCTGCCGGAGTGCCTCCAGCACCTTGCGATCGATCAGGCGGAAGTCGCCGACATCGGCGGGGATGCCGACGGAGGACATCCTGCCGAGCAGCCGATAGAACAGATGCGCGGTCGCACGCTTGAAGCGGCTTTCGCCCTCGCGCGACAGGCGGCGGGCGTGGACGATGTCGTTGCCCTCCTTCCACTTCGCGATCAATTGCTCGATCACTTCGGGCGGATCCTGCAGATCGGCATCCATGACGATGATCGCGTCACCTTGCGCGGCGTCCATGCCGGCGGTGATCGCGATCTGATGGCCGAAATTTCGCGACAAGCCGATGTAGCGAAAGCGCGAGTCGCGCGCGGCGAGCGCCCGTAGCACGATCGAGCTGGAATCGCTGCTGCCATCGTCGACGAAGATTGCTTCTGCCGGCCCGTCGAGCCGGAACATGACCTGGTCGAGCCGGCGCAACAGGACCGGCAGCACGGCTTCCTCGTTGAACACGGGGATGACGAGGCTGTAGCGGATCGATCTGGAATTGGCCGCCATGCGAAGGGTTCCGGCTGGGTTGCAGGGGCGGGAGTCTATAAGCCGGTGGTTAAGGTCGCCTTGCCGCAAATGTTAAGGGTCTAGGGCCTGGGGTATTGGCGGGAGGGACGGGCCGAGAGGTGGAGTCCGATTAACCACGCTTGGGACGCGCCGGCTTCGGTCTAGGACTTGCGGCGGATCCTGTAGAGAACAAATCGCGCCGAGGTCTCCAGCACCTCCAGCCGATCCGGCAGCGGATTTGCGGCCGGCGATCCCAGCACATAGAGGTAGTCGAAATCCTGGTACCAGGTGCGGACAATTGGCGGAATGTCCGCCGGTGCCTGGCCCGTCGCGATCGCGGCCAGCAGGCCCGACGGTACCGGCCCTCCATAGGGAATGGAAATCTTGCGCACGGCCTCATGCGGCCGCACGGGCTGCTTGCCCACCTCCGTGAACAGGTTGGGGACGAATGCGCCAGCGTAGTGCACCGCCAGCGTCGGCGCATAATACATCGGATACGAGGTGAGGTCGGCGAAGGGCGGGTCGCCATTGTCGTCCGTGCTGCCGACGAGGATACGTGAGCCGCGATCGATCTTCTGGAACGAGGCGATGATCGACGCGTAATCGGCGCGGTAAGGCAGCCACACCGAGAGAACGACGGCGAGATTGAGCAGTATGATGCCGCTGATACCGGCGAGCGCAGCCATTCTCCACGCCCGGTTCGGCAGCGACAGTGAGCAGAAGGCGGGCAGGATCAGAGCCGCGGCGGGAATCACGCGAAGATCGACGAACGAGGTTCCGAACAGCTTCGAAGGAATGACAAAATAGAGCAGCGTAAAGCCGACCGCGAGCCAGATCCCGGCCGTATCGAGCCTGAGGGCGCCGCGTCTTGCGGCGAGAAGCAGCGCGATCGTCAGCGCCAGCCCGGTCGCTGCCGCGATCGTCAGATTGTAGCCGTTCATGATGCGGAGCGGCCAGACCGGCTTGAATCCCAGGAACCAGCTGGTGCCTTCGCTTCCGACCGAGCCTGCAGTGACGTGCATGATCGCAAACAGCGCCAGCGCCGGGAGTGCCAACGCGCCAAGCCGCGCGGCCGCGACGGGATAGGCGACTTGCCGCTGGCGAATGCGCGACAGCTCGAAAAGGCCGAGCGTCGCGCCGTAGATGCCGAGCGAGAAGAAATGCGCCACGTACAGCGCGGCGACGAAGATCAAATTGGCGGCGAAGCGCAGCGGCCATGGGCCTTCTGCCAGCATCAGATAAACGGCGATGCCCCAGAGCGCGAGGCCGAGGCCGAACTCGAAGTTCACGAAGCCCCAGCTGAACGGCAGGCAGTAGAGGAAAGCCAGTGCAGCGAAGCCGGCAAGCTGAATCCGTCCCTTCCGGACCCATTCGAGCAGCAGCGCGCCGGAGACAATCAGCAATTGGCTCAGCAGCAGAAACAGCCGTGTGGCGCTCTCGACGCTGATCAGCCGCGCCATCTGCGGGACCAGCAGATCCATTCCAAGGTTGGGATAGAACGCCCAGGCCACCTCGTAATGCGGATTGGCATCGGGGGTGCCGCTTTGACTCAGAATGTACATACGGGCGAGGTGATTGGGATAATCGACCATCGCGGGAATGGGAGTCAGCAGCACCGGAAGAAGCGAGACGGCCGCCAGCATTGCAAGAACGGCAATCGCCACCGATCGGTCCGAGCCGACAGGAGCCGGAATTGTCAAGGCCGGCCTGTCGGATCCGGAGGCGTCGCGGCCGCGCCCTCGGTGTGGTCCCGGACATGAATGACGGCAATGTCGTCCGCATAGATGCGCTTCCAGCCCTTGAGCTGGTCGAGGATCTGCGGGCCGGGCGCATCGGCGACCAGGAGCGTTGCGTCGATCTTGTACTCATCGAGCAGGCGCGGCAGCAATTCGGGCTTCTTGCCTTCCGTCGCCTTGAAGAAGTCCACCACGAATTTCTCGCCGTAGAGCTCGGCGCGGCCGTCGATGAAGACCGGAATATCGCGCGAGATCAGATAACCGCCGAACTGATAGGCGTTGAAGATGCGCTGCACCTTGCGTTGCTCGAGCAGGTCGACCGCCGCAACCGGGGTGTGCGTCATCGTGAAGCTGAAGCGGTGGTGCGCCATGTAGAGCGACGTCGAGGTCCAGCCAGCCGCCACGATCATCAGCGCGCCTGCTGCGGTGACATAGCGGGCCGGCCAGCGATCGGCGCCCGTGGCGTCAGCCGGCGCGCGCTGGAACATCTCGCCGAGCGGCTTTGCCAGCACCAGCGGTACCAGGAACGCAAATGCCTCGATGCTCCTGACATGGGTCAGTGCGCTCCAGGTCAGGAACAGGATCAGGAAGATCCGGGGCGCCGACAGCACCAGACCGCGATAATAGCCGAATGCGATCAGGCCGAGCAGGGCGCCTTCGAACGGGGTGAAGGTGGCGAAGTTCGCCGGCATCCATTCGAAGATCAGCGACAGCAGCTCGCCGAGGCCGAGGATGCTGGTCGCGCCCTGGAGCGTCCGCCAGCCGTAGGGCGTGCAGCAACTCGCGATCAGCGCGCCGATTCCGAACAGCACCCAGCGCATGAACAGGCGAAGCCGTCGTCCCCTCTCGGCATGCTCGACCGCCTCGAGCGAGATCGGGCCGATCAGCGCCAGACCCAGCACGAAACCGCCGTGCAGATTGGCCCAGAGCGCCATCAGCGGCAGCCAGTACCCGGACGGCGCGCTCCTGCGGTCGGCGGCCGCCATCAGCAGGCCGATCCACGCCACCATGACGGGCAGCGCCAGGATATGCGGACGCGCCAGCACGTGGTGGGCCGACAGCAGCAGCGCCAGCATCGCGAACAGCACGGCGCGTGGGGCCTCGATCTGGGCGCCGAGCAGATGGACGAAGATCGCTACCGCGAGCGCGACCCCGAGCGCGGTGAGGATGACGGGACCTGCCCAGTCCCATTGCGCATGGGAGGAGGCGAACAGCACCTGCGACAGCCACGACGTCGAAATCCACGGCGTGCCCGATCGCGTGAAGGAATAGAAGTCGATGGTGGGCATGGCGCGGTGATCGAGGATCCATTGCCCGATCTTGATCTGCCAGAACGTGTCGGAATCCTGCAGCCGCGTGTCGCCGAGATAGAGGAACAGCAGATAGGCGGCGGCACCGGCGCACAGCGGCACCAGGGCCCTCGCGCGGCTCTGCACCGCGATGCCGTCGGCAAAGGAAAGCGACATGCCGCCTCGTCGTCCTGTTGTTCTTGTCGGTCGAGCATGATCCGGACCCGCAGCGCCGCGTTAGCGCAAAGTGTGGTGCGGCCTTTCCGAGAGATCACGCTCGAACAACGACGTGAAACGCGACGAACGATTGATCTCGTCGCGCTTCAGTTCGAGCCGGTGGCATTGGACCACGGCGGTCATAACTTCGGGTAAACCCGCAGCGCCATGTCATGTCCCGACAATTTAACAGATTGTTTTAGATTCGATTTTACCATCGACCCACACACGCGATCCGCCCGGTGTTTACGCAGTCGAATTAACTGCGGCGCAATTCTTTGCCTCTACGTTCGGTTCCATGGTCGGCGGCGCTGGGAAGCCGGAGAGACCAGATCAGTTGTAAGCCTCGTGTACTCATTTGGAGCACTCTATGAAGAACCTCGTTGCGCGTTTCGTGAAGGATGAATCCGGCGCCACCGCCATTGAATACGGCCTGATCGCCGCCGGCATCGCGCTGGCGATTATCACCGTCGTCAACAATCTCGGCAGCACGCTGAACACCAAGTTCACCGCGATCTCGACCGGCCTCAAGTAAAGCCGGACGACCTTAGAATTTCGGAGAGCCTCGTTCTTGACGGGGCTCTTTTCTTTTTGACGAGACTTGTCCGTAGGGCTTGTCAGTTGCATTGCCTCCGTATTGTTACGAGCCCGCTTTAAGATCTCGGTAAGAAGTGTAGTTATCGATCTTACAACCCTGGCACGGTAGTTTTATGTGTTGGCAGCGGCTGCGCTGCGGAGCGTGCCACGCGTTTGTTGCTTAGCCCATTTGAATAGGCCTCAGTCCTTGCTCTTCCCGCAGCGTCAACGGACCATAGAACTTGAATCTTGCCCCAAACGTCCGCCCAGCTCATGAGAGATCCTTTTCTGCTTTTTCTGTCGCGCTTACTGTCTTGAGTTGACACCCATGCGCGCGCGCTCATCGTTCCAGAACTTCTCTTCCCATTTCCGATAATCTGCCTCGCTCATCGGAAAACCGGCTAGATGCCATTGACCCCCATCGCCCGCGTATAGGAGTACGTAGTACTCCCTCTTCAGCTCGAGCGGAGTCCGGGGCGCTGGAATGAGAGAGTGAGTTTTATCAATCGCCCCGAAGGTCACGTCGACGGCCGAACCGACGGCTACATTTCCGTTGAGGGCTTCGAGAATCCTGAGGCGCGCGAAGAGAAGCTCCTTTGGGAGGGGATGTTGCCGATGTCCTCCACGGTCCACTCGCCCGCCGCGATATGCTGCAGCGCCCAGTAGCCGCACTCTCGCCAGCAGTACTTCCTTGGCCGTCGTGGGTAATGTTGACGTGCGAATATCGCTCGGAGGCTTATCGAGAAAGTACATAACGGGCAGCTCGGATCCGGCTGTGAGCAGCATGTTTCGTTCTCCTCTCCAAGGTGAGGTTGTTGGGCCCAAATGCGCAGCGGATCGGAGGAGGCTCTGGTCCAGATCCTCGGCCGAAGAGCTGACTGTGGGCAGCGCCAGAACCAGAATGGTGCAGCTTGCTCCGCGTCCAGCGATTGAGAGTCTCAAATCCACGCTCCATCGATGTCTATGCCGTGGCACGCCGGTCAGGCCAGTCGTTCGTCTTCATTCGATCAATTGAAGCGGATGGAACTATTGCAGCCGGCCCATCCGGGGCTGGCGCTCAACGTCGCCAGAGTCTCGCGTGGTAGACGATCATCGTTCGGGGCGCGACTTCTTCACACTGCATGACGCCCCGCGGCCGCGATACATCGCCCTCAATGCCTTCAAATGTGATGGTCTGACGACTTTTGTTCCATACGACCCGACGAGGAACATCAAAATTCATCACCAGCGCAATCTCATCAGAGCTGACGTCGGTTACTTCACCTCGGTAGAGCTGTCCCTCCTTGCCGCGCTCGAAGATCGCTTGCTTTGAAGCAGCATCCATCGTGAAATACAGGTATCCCGCGTCTTCACAGCGGACGGAGACCGGATGCTGAATGGGATCGCGAACACGGAAGCTCAAAATGCTTCTCGGGGGCGTGACCGTGCACTGATGGGTCAATGTCGGCCGAAAGGTGGGATCGTCTAGCCCTGGCCAGGTCATCGTCTTCTTATTGCGATCAAGGATCAGGTCGATCCGTCCCGGACGGACGGGCAGCATGAATTCGATCTTTCCATCGCTTGTCGAAATGATCTCTCCCGAATGCACGTTGATACCGAAGTTTGTCTCAACGTCTATCGGCGGCGTTTCAAAGACGACAGCTTTGGCATCGACGTCGAACGTCGCAAAATAGGGGCGGACGGGAGCGCCGCCCTCGCATCGTACCGAGAATAGCTCAGCGGCCGTCACGCGAGCGGAGCTCAGCATGAGAAAAGGAATGGCTGCAATGGCAAGGCCCATGAGCCGCTTCATGTTGCACACTCCGTTCTCACACCAAGCTCTCCACCGCGGCTCGAGAGCAACGGCAGGGCGCTCGGACTTTCGATATGAGTTGGCCAAATGGCCCCCGTGGAGGCGCGATGAACGTGCTCTGCGCCAACCGAGATTAAACGAATTGCGAGTCCCAATCACACCACAGCCCCGGAAACGGCGACGCCGCCTACCACTACGCGCTGGCTCAAATCAACGTCCGGTTGCGAACACTACAGAAGAACTTCTGGATGTAAACGCGGCGTCGTTACAAACGCGTCGCCTCTCGTTGATCTTAGCTCTTGTGCCCCGAGCGCCAGTATTCCGAGCGCTTAGCCATCCAATCCCGGTGTTGGGCGCTGCTGATCGGAAAGCCGACGAGCCGGCGTTTTCCATCGGTTGGATCGGAGAACATGACGACGGCGTAGTCGCGTGCGAGTTGATCCGGCGTGAGTGGATAGATCATCTCGCGGTCCCACTCGCCGAGATAGCCGTCATAGGTCTTGCCAACGGCAGCGCGACCGCTGAATCAGCCTTGGCGCCTCCGTCCGCCACCCATGACGCTCCACGCATTTCCCATCTTGTCATCTCCCCTGAATAGTTGTTCAGTCCTTGCGGGGCGATTTGCATCTTTGACGTGACGAAGCGTTCGGCCGCAGGGCGTGCGGCTGGCGTTTGGGACAGGAAGCGCGCCATGGTTTATCGGCGGACGCATCAAGTGGTGAAGCGCCTTGCGGCGCGGCGCAGCGCGATTCTGGCGGCGGCGCGGGAGACGGCGGCGGAGGGCGGCATGGCGGCGGTGCAGATCGCGCCGGTCGCGGTGCGGGCCAATGTCGCGGCCGGGACGGTCTACCGCTACTTCCCCTCCAAGGCCGAGCTGATCTCTGAACTCATTGCCGAGGTCTCCCGGGACGAGCTTGCGGCGATCCGCCGGGCGGCCGACGCCGCCCCGGGTCCGTCCTCGGCATTGGCCGCGGCCGTGACGACTGTTGCGGTCCATACCCTATCGCAGCGCAGGCTCGCCTGGGGCATCCTGGCCGAGCCCGTCGATGTCGATGTCAGCGCCTCGCGGCTGGCCAGCCGGCGCGAGATCGCGGGCGAGATGGCCGCCCGGATCGACGCTGCGGTGCGGGCCGGCCACCTGCCGGCGCAGGACACCGCGCTCGCCGCCACCGCCTTGCTCGGCGCGCTGCATGAGGCGCTGGTCGGGCCGCTGGCGCCCGACAATCTCGACGACCCCGTCAAGATGCGCGATGCGGTGCAGACCGTGACCCTGCTGGCGCTGCGCGCGGTCGGCGTCATGGACGCCCGTGCCCGCGGCCTGGTGGTGCAGCAGACACTGCTGCCGACGACGAAGGCTCTGGTTGGCGCGTAACATCGCCGCGCGAGCGAGGCGGCGGCCTGATCCCGCTCAGGTCGTTGAACGGGCAAGCTTTTTCGTGAAACCGCAGCAATCGTCCCGGACGCTCCGGCTACTTTGCATGGGGTTGTTTTGCGATATTTGTGTTGGCCGGGGTCGCGGCCGACCTACAGACCTACATATTCGCGTCGCCCTCGGGGCCGACCGAGGCGATGCGCACCATGTTGGTGGTGCCGGGAATGCCGAGCGGTACGCCGGCGACGATGATCACGCGCTGGCCGGCGCGGACGAAGCCGTCGCGGAACGCGATCTGGCCGGCGCGGCCGACCATGTCGTCCTGATCGCGTGCGTCCTCGGCCACCACGCAGTGCACGCCCCAGACCACCGCGAGCCGGCGGCCGGCGGTGATGTTCGGGGTGATCGCCACGATCGGCGGCTTCGGCCGCTCGCGCGCCACGCGCACCGCGGTCGAGCCCGACGAGGTCCAGCAGATCAAGGCGGGCAGGTCGAGCGTCTCGGCGATCTGCCGCGCAGCATCCGCAATGGCATCGCCCGCGGTGGATTCCGGCGCCGGGCGCTGGGCCATGATCACCGACCGGTAGGTCGGGTCGCGTTCGACCTCCTCGCCGATGCGGTTCATGGTCGAGACCGCCTCGACCGGGAATTTTCCGGCGGCAGATTCCGCCGACAGCATGATGGCGTCGGCACCTTCATAGACGGCGGTGGCGACGTCCGAGACTTCGGCGCGGGTCGGGACCGGCGACTGGATCATCGATTCCAGCATTTGGGTCGCGATCACCACCGGCTTGCCGGCGCGGCGCGCCATGCGCGTCATCTGCTTCTGCAGGCTCGGCACGCGCTCCAGCGGCAGCTCGACGCCGAGGTCGCCGCGCGCCACCATCAGCGCGTCGGAGGCCTCGATGATGTCGGCGAGGCGGTCGATCGCCTGCGGCTTCTCGATCTTGGCCATCACGGCGGCGCGGCCGCGGATCATCTTCTTGGCTTCGAGCACGTCGTCGGCGCGCTGCACGAAGGACAGCGCGATCCAGTCGACGCCGGTGACGAGCGCGGCTTCGAGGTCGGCGCGGTCCTTCGGCGTCATGGCGGAGACCGGCAGGTCGGTGTCGGGCAGGCTGACGCCCTTGCGGTCGCTCATCTTGCCGCCGACCACGACACGCGTCACCGCGTGCTCCTTCGAGGTCTCCTCTGCGATCAGACGCACCTTGCCGTCGTCGAGCAGCAGCGCGTGGCCGGGCCTGAGCGCGGCCAGGATCTCCGGATGGGGCAAGTGCACGCGCGTGGCATCGCCTGGCGTCTTGTCGGAATCCAGCGTGAAGGTCTGGCCGTTCTGGAGCTGGACCGAGCCTTCGGCGAAGGCACCCAGTCTGAGCTTCGGGCCCTGGAGGTCGACCAGGATGCCGATCGGCCGGCCGTAACTCGACTCGACGTTGCGGATCGTCGCCACCAGCTCGCGCATCTTGTCATGCGAGGTGTGGCTCATGTTGATGCGAAACAGGTCGGCGCCGGCCTCGAACAGGCGGCGGATCATGGCGAGGTCTGACGACGCCGGTCCCAGGGTCGCAAGAATCTTGATACGGCGAAGACGCCTCATGGCTTATTTCCAGACGGGGGTGGCAGGCCGGGCGAGCCGGGGGGCGTAGCACCGGGCGGACCATTGGGCAAACCGGGAACTCCGCCCGGGCCAACCGGGCCGGGCAGGCCAGGCACGCGCTGTTGCGCCGGCTGTTCGTTGGCGTCGGTCAGCTGCACCGTCCACGCCCGCTGCTCGCCGGTATCGACCTCGAAATAGCCGGTCCGGTCGTAGCCGCGCGCGAGGCAATCCTCGGTGCCGCGGATGGTGAACTCCTTGTCGCGCGAGCACATGAAGGCCTGCCCCGACCACTCGCCGCCGCGATCATAGTCGATCGCGTAGATGTAATAGTAACGGGCGACCAGCGTTCCCCGCAGCAGGGTCTCGCAGGAGCGGGAGGAGATGTTCCACCAGCCCTCGGTGGTCCAGCCCTCGGCGTCCTTGTAGCCGAGCGCAATGCCGACCCGGCTCGACGTGTTGTTGCAGAGGCGGAAATCGGCGGAGGCCGGGCTGGCGCAAAGGCACAGCCAGACAACCACCAGCACCGGGACCAACCGGGCGAGCAGGCGAAGCGGGGAGCGGGGAGATTCGGCAATCATTGTCGCGGAAGCTATACCAGATCATTGACGATTTGGCGTAGGGCCAGGAACCACCCCCAAAGAGCGGCAACGCCAGTTTCGGGGCGGTTTGCGCCGGGATATGGCAAAATCTGTGACAGTGCCCACCTGATCCCGTAAGGGTGACCTCCATCGGGGCAGGGTTAAGGGGATACAGCCATGGCAATCGACGACAAGACCAGAACCGAGCTCGAGGCGGCCGCTTTCCGGCGTCTGGTCGATCATCTGAAGACGCGGACGGATGTCCAGAACATCGACCTGATGAATCTGGCGGGCTTCTGCCGCAACTGCCTGTCGAACTGGCTCAAGGAAGCCGCCGACGCGCAAGGCGTCGCTTTGAGCAAGGACGAGAGCCGGGAGGCCGTCTACGGAATGCCCTACGAGACCTGGAAAGCGAAATACCAGGGCACGGCGACGCCCGAGCAGCTCGAGACGATGAAGAAGGTGCATCCCCACGGCCACTGAGTTCGCGCACACCTGAGTCGCACCACACAACAGCTTTCTGCGCCCCGCAGCAGGAAGGTGTGGGCGCGCTGTGGACGAGCACGATGGTGCCTTGAACGCAGTCGGCACCGACCCTAAGGGTTCTAGCCAGCACGCGCGGTGAGGATGCCGGCGTCACCTCGTTTTGCCAGTTCCATTGGGAGTACCTAGATGGCCACCTCCGCCGCCGTCCGCGACGACGAGCCCGCGACGAAATTTGCCAAGGACCAGCTCAAATCCATCATCGAGCGCATCGAGCGGCTGGAGGAAGAGAAGAAGGCGATCTCCGACGACATCCGCGACGTCTATGCCGAGAGCAAGGGCAACGGTTACGACGTCAAGGCGCTGCGCACCATCGTGCGCCTGCGCAAGCAGGACCCCAACGAGCGCGCCGAGGCCGAGACGATCCTCGAGACCTACATGCAGGCGTTGGGAATGATCTGAGGCGTCCTGCCTCAGACACCGCTGCCGCAGCCCGGATGGAGCGCAAGCGAAATCCGGGATATTTCAGCTTGCGCAGCTTTTCCCGGATGTCGCTTCGCTCATCCGGGCTACGAGACCGAGTCTGTGGAAATAGCCGCTTCGATCAGCGCAGCGCGGCGGTGCGCACGACGAATGACGTCGTCTGGAGCTTGGCGGTGGCGCTGCCGGAGAAGGTCTCGCAGGACAGGCCCTGCATCGGATCGTCGGCAAAACCCATCGCGATCACGGCTCGCGGCTTGACGAAATAGGCGCGCAGCGCCGCCGTATCCAGCTCGCCCATCAGCGTGACCGACATCGCACGGCTGGCGCTCGGCGACAGCATCACGATCTTGAGCCAGATGCTCTCGCCCTTGGCGGCGGAGAGACGCGTTGCGGTCGCGACCATGCCGTCGGTGCTCTTGCCGACCACCGTGTTGATCTCGGTCGCCTGAGCGAAGCTGCGCGATGCGGGGCGGGCCGAACGCGGGATCGGCGCGGAGGCTGCGACGACATTGGCGCGGTCAACCGGAGAGGCGGCCGGCGCGTAAGCCAACGCCTGAAGAGCTGCGTTGGGCAGGCTCGCGGTTGGTTGCGGATCGGTGGCGGCGGCAAGGGCCTGGCGGGCCTTCAGTGCGGCGACCTGGGCCGGCGTCGCCTGCTGCGGCGCGGCCGGGACATCATCCCAGAAGCCGCGTGCATTGATGATGTCGGCCGGGGTCTCCGGCTTGCCGTCAACGGATTTGCCGGCAGCGGGCTTGTCAGCCACCGGCGCGGGCTTCGGCTTGGGTGGCGCAACGATCTGGGCATCGGCCGAAGCGAGCTGGAAGCTTGCGGCGATCTGAGGCTTGGCGCGGGGCGTCGGCACCAGCTCGGCGGGCTTGGCGGCGGCTGCGACCACGGTCGGCGCGGACGGCTTCGCGGCCGTTGCGGGCGCGCCCTCGTCATCCTCGTCGCTGCTCGCGGCGGGAGCCGGCTTGCTCCTGAACAAGGCGGCGAAGAAATTCGGCTTGCTGCCGGCATCGTCGCCGCTGCCGCGTCGCTCGATCTCGGCCTTGGCGACCTCATAACCCTTAAGAGGCACGCCGTCGGTCGGAAGATGCACCGTCTTGCCGTCCGGGAAGACGCGGGCGAGCTGGTCATGCGTCATGCGCGGCCAGTGCCGGACGCTGCCGGTGTCCAGATGCACGAAGGGCGAGCCGGAGGTCGGATAGAAACCGACGCCGCCACGCTGCAGGCGCAGGCCGGCGAAACGGATCTGCTCCAGCGGCACGCCCGGGATGAAGAAGTCCATCGCATGTCCCAGCATGTGCTGGCTGGAGCGCGCCACCCCGGAGGAGCGGCGGCGGAGCATGGCGTTGGTGGCGGGGGAGCGGTAGGAGGAGATGATCTGGATCGGCTGCTTGGCGTCGACGTCGCGATAGACTTCCCAGAGGATGTCGAACAGGCGACGGTCCATCACCGTCTCTTCCTGGGTGCGCCAGTCGCGCAGGAAGTGGTTGAGCTGCTTCAGTGCCGCTTCGTCGTAGCGGCCGTCGCGCTTGAAGGTGACGGTCAGATCTTCGCCGGAATGGGTGTGATGGAAGGAGAGCGTCTTGGTCTCGTTCAGCGCGGCGGCGTCATGAACCGAGCCCGCGCCCGCAAGCAGCAATGCGGCAGTGAGGCCGATCCGCGAACCGGCCTTCACTCCCGCATGGGACAACGATAGCACAGCGAATTTGCGTGCGAGACCAGTCAGCACGTATGAGCCCACCCAGTCGACGAGCGTTCAAAATGGACTCTCCCGCCAACCCCGTTAGCAGCGTGAAGAGGATGAACGCTTTCTTAAAGCAAGAAGGTTAATTCGAGGTTGACCTTCCCGCCCCCAAACCAAGTCAGAATACGATCCTAACCGGTTGACTGTGGCAAAAAAACGCCCGCTGCCCGGACCCGGATCTATAATGGTTAACGTTAAACGGCCCCATCCATGGGAGGAGCCGTTGATTTCGTTGCGGTATTTAGAGTGGGGCCGCTTCAGGCTCAGCGGGTGAACACCCGCTGCGGGGGCCGGCGGCCGACCGGAGCCGGTGGCGGGGTGGGCGCCCCGAACAGCCGCTCGAAGAAGTTCGGACCGGAGGAGCCGAAGCCACCGCCATTGTTGGCCACCGCCACGCCTGAGGGCAGGGTGGTCGCCGGGCGCGAATAGCTCGGCTGCGAGTGCGCAACGACGGCCTCGAGATCCTTGCCGCGGTTGTTCTTCAGGATGTTGATCATGGTCGCGTCGCGGCCATAGACGTCCTTGCGGAACTGCAACTTGCCGGCATCGTCCACGAAGGCGGTCTGATAGGTGATGTTGACCGGGATCGGCGTCGGGAATTTCAGGTCGATCTCGCTCTTGCCGTACATGCTGCGCACGCGCTCGGGCGTGTACTTCTCGTTAGGCATGACGATGTTGAGCAGCACCGAGGCGTATTGATCCGGGTTCTGCACGCGCATGCAGCCATGGCTGAAGGCGCGATCTTCCCTGGCGAACAGGTTCTTGTCCGGCGTGTCGTGCTGATAGACCAGGAACTTGTTCGGGAAGTTGAAGCGGATGCGGCCGAGCGCGTTGGCCTCACCGGGCGGCTGCGAGATGTGCACCGAGCCGTCGCGGTTCTGCTCGAGCTTGAGGCCCATGCGCTGGAGCACGGTCGGGTCCTGCTGAAGCGCCGGCAGGTACTCGTTGTAGACGATCGACGGCGGCACGTTCCAGGTCGGGTTGACCGTGATGTACTTCATCGTCTCGGTCAGCAGCGGGGTCGCATGCGAACCCGGCTTGCCGGTGACGACGCGGGTGGTCCAGACCTGCTGGCCGCGCTGCATCACCTTCAACGTGTAGTCGGGGATGTTGAGAATCACATAGGCATCGCCCAGCGAGGGCGCGCCGAGGTCGCGCGGCAACCAGCGCCAGCGCTCCATGTTGACCAGCACGACGTCGATCTGCCTGTCGCGCTTGGGCGTATTGAGCGCCTTGACCGTCTTGTCGTCGAGAATGCCGGTCGGCTTCATCTCGGCGCTGCTCTGGAATTTGCGCACCGCGTCGGCGACGGCGGCGTCATAGCGGGTGTCGCTGGCGTTCTCGGCGAGGCCGAGCTTGGCGCGGAGCTGCGGCACGCGCGGATCTTCCACGACGATCTCGGCCTGCTTCTTGGTGGCCGCGGTGTATTTCAGCGCCGGACCGTCGGCGATCTCGATCACCGGGCCGTTGCCCTGACCGCGAAGCTCCGCGAGCTTGGCCTTCAGCTCCTTGTAGAGCTTGTGCGGCGGGTTGTAGCTGTCGAGCGCTGCGGAAGTGTCAGCTGCGGTCGTGACCTTGGCGAGCACCTCGTTCGGGTCGACCGGATGCTCGGGATAGAGGATGTCGCCGCTGACCTGCGACCAGTGCATGCGGCCGCTCTGCGCGTGGCGTGCATAGTCGAACATGCTGGCGGTGAGCTTGAGCTCGGCATCGGCCAGCGCATCGGGCGTGGTGGCGGCGGCGAAATCCGGCACCGGATAATCGGCGGGGCTGAGGCCGTCGGAGGCGGCGTCCTTCAGCCGGGCGATGACGCCCTTGGCTGCGGCGGTCAGGCTGCCGCCTTGCGTCCAAACCGGCGCGAAGTCCCGGGCTCCATAAAACTTCTCGATCGCCGCGCGCTCGTTCTTGCGGTCGAAATGGCGCGACGTCTTGGCGCCAATGATGTCCTTGAGCTTGTCGGCGACCGGCTGGTCGGCGGCGGGAACATTGCTCGCGGCCTTCACCGGCTCGACAGCCGGAGCCGCAGCGGGTGCTGCCGTCGCGGTGTCGGCCTTGGCGGGCTCGGTCTTCGCAGGCTCGGTCTTCGCAGGCTCGGTTTTGGCAGGCTCAGTTTTGGCGGTCTCGCTCTTCGGCGCCGCGGTGGCGGGCGTGGTGGCGAGGTCGGAAGGCTTGGTCTCGACCTTGTCCGGGGCGGGGGCGACGTCAGCCTTCACGGGCTCCTTTGTCGGCTCCTTGGCGGAATCCTGGAGCGTGGCGGTGGTGTCGAGCCTGATGTCGGCTGCGGTCGGGGGCGGGACGTTGGCCGGCTCGGGACGCGGGATCGCGGCTTCGATCGCTAGCTCTGCCGCGCTGCTGCGCGCCTGATCCTGCGCCAGGGCCGAGCTGGCCGACACCGTGAGGAAGGTGGCCGCGACCGTCATCAAGACACGGTCAAAGCCCGCACGGTGGTTTAAACAGTTCCGCATTGTGTCGCACCCCTCGGGTGAACTGTCCCTCATGGAACAGCTTCGTTATCGCCTATTGAGCTTCGGCTAAATCGCGCCGGCCTCTCGAAAGTTGCACGCCTGCACGCAACGATTCCCACGCAGACGATATACAGGCCCCGGTTTTGCAGCCAGCGCTACCCGGGACAATTCACGCCAAACTGACTTCAAGGCAGCCTCTTGGCAACGGATTGTGCGCTTGCGTCACGCGCTTTTCCCTGTGTCTGTCACTTCCAAGTCACGGTTCAAGACGCATCGAATTCTGTCGTCGGGCGAACGGTTTACAGCCGGTCTCGCATCGCCCCGCGAAGCTGTGTTCGCATCAGGCTTAGTGCGTCTCCTCGCCGCTTTTCCCGCCATGTCCGGGAACCCCGGCTTCGTCGAGTTTGCGGTAGAGCGTCGACCGGCCGATCTTGAGGCGGCGAGCCACCTCAGACATCTGGCCGCGATAATGCGAGATCGCGAAGCGGATGATCTCGTTCTCCATGTCCTCGAGCGGGCGGACCTCGCCGGTCGGGGTCAGCATGGCGAGAGTTCCGGCGGTTGGGAGCGGCGCGATTGGTATTTCATTACCCGACACGACCGAAGGAGTGGCCGCCGGCTCGAGCATCAGCGGGGCGGTCGGAATTTCCGTGATGGGATGCGGCTGCGAAGCGAGCAGGGGGAAATCACTGAGGCCGAGCTGGTCGCCGTCGCTCATCACCACGGCACGGTAGACCGCGTTCTCGAGCTGGCGGATGTTGCCGGGCCAGTCGAGCTGAGCGAGATGCGCCATCGCCTCGCCGCTGATGCTGGCGATCTGGCGGTTCTCCTCGGCGGCAAAGCGCACCAGGAAATGCCGGAGCAGATGCGGGATGTCCTCGCGCCGGGCCCGGAGCGAGGGGATCGTCAGCGGCAGCACGTGCAGACGATAGAACAGGTCTTCCCGGAAATGTCCCTGCTTCACCCGCTCCAGCAGCTTGCGATTGGTTGCCGAGACTATGCGGACGTCGACCTTGACCGGCTTGCGGCCACCGACCGCCTCGACGGCACCCTCCTGGAGCGCGCGCAAGAGCTTGACCTGAGCGGCCAGCGGCAGCTCGCTGACCTCGTCCAGAAACAGCGTGCCGCCATGGGCCTCGACGAACTTGCCCATGTGCCGCTCGGTGGCGCCGGTAAAAGCACCCTTCTCGTGGCCGAACAGGATGGATTCGACGAGGTTGTCGGGAATGGCGCCGCAATTGACGGCGACGAACGGCTTTGCCTTGCGCTCGCCGCTGCCATGGATGGCGCGCGCGAACATCTCCTTGCCGACGCCGGACTCACCTTCGATCAGAACGGGGATCGAGGAGTTCGCCGCCTTCTGCGCGGCGCGCATGACCGGCGCCATCGCCTCGGCGCGGGTGATGATATCGGAGAAGGTCAGCCGGCCCTCGCGGCTGTGCCGGATGCGCTGCAATTCGCCCTTGAGCGCGGAGACGTTGAGAGCGTTGCGCAGCGAAACCTGAAGCCGCTCCAGGCCGACCGGCTTGACCACGAAATCGGCCGCACCTGCGCGCATCGCCGAGATCACGTTGTCGATGCCGCCATGTGCGGTCTGCACGATGACGGGGACATTGAGGCCAGCTTCACGCATTTTCGCCAGCACGCCCATGCCGTCGAGGCCGGGCATCACGAGATCGAGGATGACACCGTCGATGGCCGGAGCATCGGGAGCGGTGAGGGCGGCGATCGCGGCATCGCCGGAGTCCACGACGACCGTCTCATAGCCGCATTTCTGCACCATGTTCTCGACCAGCCGGCGAGCTACGGCGTCGTCGTCGGCGATCAAAATACTGGCAGCCATGGTGTTCCCCGCACGCTACTACTATCTGTCTCGAATCGGGGCACTCTGGCCGAAGCCGATTAACGCACTCTTAAACCTTGACGCCCCCGCCCGCCGCCGCGCTTGTTGAACACAGGTTTCCCACACAATGAATTCGCGCTCCAAGTCTGCTCTTAGGAAGTCTGCTCTCAGGAAGTCTGCTCTCAAAATGCCCGCTCTCCGTAAGCCCGCCACCAAGACATCCGCCGTCAAGAAATCAGCTGTCAAGAAACCCGCTGCCGACAAATCCGCCGCCAAGACAAAGCCCTCCAAGACCTCACTCGCAAAGCCCGCGAGCAAGACCGGCAGGCTTCCGGAATGGAACCTGGCCGATCTCTATTCCGGGATCGATGCGCCGGAAGTGACGCGCGATCTCGACAAGATGGCTGCCGACTGCGTCGCGTTCGAGACGGACTACAAGGGCAAGCTGGCGACAGGGACAGCAAACGAAGATGGCGGAAAATGGCTCGCGGGAGCCGTGCGACGCTATGAGGCGATCGATGATCTCGCCGGTCGTCTCGGCTCCTATGCCGGGCTCGTCCATGCCGGCGACAGCATGGACCCTGCGATTTCAAAGTTTTATGGCGATGTCTCCGAGCGGCTGACGGCGGCATCGACGCATCTTCTGTTCTTTGCGCTCGAGCTCAATCGCGTCGATGACGATATTTTGAACCGCGCCATGCAGACGCCCGAGCTCGCGCATTACCGTCCGTGGATCGAGGATCTGCGCAAGGAGAAGCCGTATCAGCTCGACGACAAGCTGGAGCAGCTCTTCCTGGAGAAGGCGCAGACCGGCTATTCCGCCTTCAACCGGCTGTTCGACCAGACCATCTCCGGCCTGCGTTTCAAGGTCGGGTCCAAGGAGCTCGCGATCGAGCCGACGCTGAACCTGCTGCAGGACCGCGATGGCTCAAAGCGCAAGAGCGCGGCGGAAGCGCTGGCGAAAACGTTCAAGGCCAATGAGCGCACCTTTGCGCTGATCACCAACACGCTCGCCAAGGATAAGGATATCTCCGACCGCTGGCGCGGTTTTCAGGATGTCGCGGATTCCCGGCACCTCAACAACCGGGTCGAGCGCGAGGTGGTGGACGCGCTGGTGGCCTCGGTGCGCGCGGCCTATCCAAAGCTGTCGCATCGCTATTATGCGCTGAAGGCGAAGTGGTTCGGCAAGAAGCGGCTGGCCTATTGGGACCGCAACGCGCCGCTGCCGTTTGCCGCGACCGACGTCATCGCCTGGCCGGAGGCGCGAAGCATGGTGCTGACGGCCTATCGCGGCTTCTCGCCCAAGATGGCCGATATCGCCGAGCGCTTCTTCACCGATCGCTGGATCGACGCGCCGGTGCGGCCGGGCAAGGCGCCGGGTGCGTTCTCGCATCCGACCACGCCGTCCGCGCACCCCTACGTGCTCATGAACTACCAGGGCAAGCCGCGCGACGTGATGACGCTTGCTCACGAGCTCGGCCATGGTGTGCATCAGGTGCTGGCCGCGAAGAACGGCGCGCTGATGGCGCCGACGCCGCTGACGCTGGCGGAGACGGCAAGCGTGTTCGGCGAGATGCTGACCTTCCGACGGCTGCTGGCGCAGACCAAGAGCGCCAAGCAGCGCCAGGCGCTGCTGGCCGGCAAGGTCGAGGACATGATCAACACCGTGGTGCGGCAGATCGCGTTCTATTCCTTCGAGCGCGCGGTCCACACCGAGCGCAAGAACGGCGAGCTCACGGCGACGCGGCTCGGCGAGATCTGGCTGTCGGTGCAGGGCGAGAGCCTCGGGCCGGCGATCGAGATCAAGGCGGGTTACGAGAACTATTGGATGTACATCCCGCACTTCATCCACTCGCCGTTCTACGTCTACGCCTACGCCTTCGGCGATTGCCTCGTGAACTCGCTCTATGCCGTCTACGAGAACGCGGCCGAGGGCTTTGCCGAGCGCTATCTCGACATGCTCGCCGCCGGCGGCACCAAGCATTATTCCGAGCTGCTGCGACCGTTCGGGCTCGATGCCAAGGATCCCAAATTCTGGGAGGGTGGTCTTGCGGTCATCGCCGGGATGATCGACGAGCTCGAGGCGATGGGCTGAGCCTCGTGCCGGCGCAAGTAAAACATCTGTTGAACCGGGTCTCTCGGGGCGTTATACATATGTATAACGCGCTGGAGCAGCCATGAAAATCGAGATCAAGAAGATCGGCAATTCGGACGGGTTGCTGCTGCCGCGCGAACTGATGCAGCGGCTCGATCTGAAGCGCGGGCAGCAATTGCATATCGTCGAATTGCCCGGCGGCGGTTTCCAGGCGTTGCCCTACGATCCGGATTTCGAGCGGACGATGGAAATCGCCGACGAGATCATGGACAAGTATCGCGATACGCTCGCTGCGCTCGCAAAATAGCCGGCTGACCGGATGAGCGAGCCTGAAGAGCCGCTTTGGATCAGCTATGAGCAGGCTGTCGCAATTCACAGCCGCCAGCTTCGCCGTTTTGGCGGTGCGCCGGGGCTACGCGATGACGGCATGCTGCGATCGGCGCTGGAGCGGCCGATCAACAAATGGCGCTACCAGCAGGCTCCGCTGGATGAACTTGCCGCAGCCTACGCGTTTGGTCTCGCGAAGAACCATGCATTCGTCGATGGAAACAAGCGCATTGCCTTCATGGCGATGATGGTCTTCCTGCACAAGAACGGCGCGGCCTTCAGTCCCGATCCTGCGGAGGCGACAGCGATCATCCTATCACTTGCTGCTGGCGAAGTCAGCGAGGAGAGCCTTGCGCGCTGGATCCGCGACAATTGGGATTCCAAATGAGCCGATTTGCGGGAAAACCCCGCCTGCGTGCCGTTGCCCTGCCCGAAGCTTTGCGGTATTGCCACCCAGGAATTCGACTTTCGACTGGGGACAATCCATGGCTGACCATAGCGAAGTGGCCTACACCACCGCCGACGGCAACGACTATGTTGCCCACGAGCAGACCTATGAGGGCTTCATCAAGCTGGTGAAGTACGGCACGGCCTCGGTCGCGCTCATCGTGATCCTGATGGCGATCTTCCTCACCTGATCCATCGCCTGCCGCGCCGCCAGCGTCGTCGGTGCCCATAAAATTTGCATTCAAGCCGGTCCCAAAACCGGTATCCAACGTTGCGGGAGTAACGCTAAGTTCGCGTGCGCGCTTTTTCCCGCGTCGCCGGAGGCCTCATGAAGATTGCCGTTGCCAAGGAAATCGATCCGTCGGAGCCGCGTGTCGCCGCTTCGCCTGATACGGTGAAGAAGTTCAAGGCGTTAGGCGCCGAGATCGCCGTCGAGCCGGGCGCCGGCATCAAGTCGGGCCTGCCGGATTCCGAATTCACTGCCGCAGGTGCCACCGTCAGCACCGACGCGCTGAAAGATGCCGACATCATCATCAAGGTGAAGCGCCCCGAAGCCTCGGAGCTGTCGCAGTACAAGCGCGGCGCGCTCGTCATCGCCATCATGGATCCCTACGGCAACGAGGCCGCGCTGAAGACGATCGCCGATGCCGGCGTCTCCGCCTTCGCGATGGAGCTGATGCCGCGCATCACCCGCGCGCAGGTGATGGACGTATTGTCCTCGCAGGCGAACCTTGCCGGTTACCGCGCCGTGATCGAGGGCGCCGAGGCCTTCGGCCGCGCCTTTCCGATGATGATGACGGCGGCCGGCACCGTGCCTGCGGCCAAGGTGTTCGTGATGGGCGTCGGCGTCGCCGGCCTCCAGGCCATCGCGACCGCGCGCCGCTTAGGGGCCGTCGTGACCGCGACCGACGTGCGTCCCGCCACGAAAGAACAGGTCGAATCGCTCGGCGCAAAATTCCTCGCCGTCGAGGACGAAGAGTTCAAGAACGCGCAGACCGCCGGCGGCTACGCCAAGGAAATGTCCAAGGAATATCAGGCCAAGCAGGCCGCGCTCACCGCCGAGCACATCAAGAAGCAGGACATCGTGATCACCACCGCGCTGATCCCGGGCCGGCCGGCGCCGAAGCTGGTCAGCGCCGAGATGGTCAGGTCGATGAAGCCGGGCTCGGTGCTGGTCGATCTCGCCGTCGAGCGCGGCGGCAATGTCGAAGGTGCGAAGCCGGGCGAGGTCGTCGACCTCGATGGCATCAAGATCGTCGGCTACACCAATGTCGCCGGCCGCGTCGCGGCCTCGGCCTCCAGCCTCTACGCCCGCAACCTGTTCTCCTTCATCGAGACCATGGTCGACAAGAAAGAGAAGAAGCTCGCCGTCAACTGGGACGACGAGCTGGTCAAGGCGACCGCGCTGACGAAAGACGGCGCCGTCATCCACCCGAACTTCCAGCCCAAATCGGCTTAATTGGGCATAAGGAGAGCCGCCATGGAGCATGTTGCACAGGTCGTCGACCCCTTCGTCTTCCGGCTGTCGATCTTCGTCCTCGCCGTCTTCGTCGGTTATTTCGTGGTGTGGTCGGTGACGCCGGCGCTGCACACCCCGCTGATGAGCGTGACCAACGCGATCTCCTCGGTGATCGTGGTCGGCGCGCTGCTCGCGGGCGGCGTCGCCAACGTCTCGAGTGGCTCGGGCTGGGCGCGCGCCTTCGGCTTCGTCGCGCTCGTCTTTGCCTGCGTCAACATTTTTGGCGGCTTCCTTGTCACCCAGCGCATGCTGGCGATGTACAAGAAGAAAGCCAAGTAAGCGGCCACCTCGGGCTGAAGGGATCAATGGGGACCTGAGATGAACGCCAATCTCTCTGCATTGTTGTATCTCGTGGCGGGGGTGCTGTTCATCCTGTCGCTGCGCGGGCTGTCGAGCCCGGCGACGTCGCGCCAGGGCAATTTGTTCGGCATGATCGGCATGGGCATCGCGGTCGCGACCACGCTCGCCAGTCATCCGCCGGCGGACGGAGTCGCCTGGATCCTGGTGATCCTCGGTATCGCCATTGGTGGCGCCATCGGCGCGGTGATCGCGCGCCGCGTGCCGATGACCTCGATGCCGGAACTGGTCGCAGCCTTCCATTCACTGGTCGGCATGGCCGCCGTGCTGGTCGCCGCCGGCGCGTTCTACGCGCCCGAAGCCTTCGACATCGGCACGCCCGGCAACATCCATGCCTCCAGTCTGATCGAAATGTCGCTCGGCGTCGCCATCGGCGCGCTGACCTTCACCGGCTCGGTGATCGCGTTCCTGAAGCTGTCCGCGCGCATGAGCGGAGCGCCGATCATCCTGCCGTTCCGCCACATCATCAACATCGTGCTTGCATTGGCGCTGGTGTTCTTCATCTTCGGCCTGGTTCGTTCCGGCAGTGCGGTCGATTTCTGGCTCATCACCATCATCGCGCTGCTGCTCGGCGTGCTGATGATCATCCCGATCGGCGGCGCCGACATGCCGGTCGTGATCTCGATGCTGAACTCCTACTCCGGCTGGGCCGCGGCCGGCATCGGCTTCACGCTCGGCAATTCCGCGCTGATCATCACCGGCGCGCTGGTCGGCTCCTCCGGTGCGATCCTGTCCTACATCATGTGCCACGCGATGAACCGGTCCTTCATCTCGGTCATCCTTGGCGGCTTCGGCGGCGAGACCGCCGCGGCCGGCGGCGGTACGGGCGAGCAGAAGCCCGCCAAGCTCGGCTCGGCGGACGATGCGGCCTTCATCATGAAGAACGCGCAGAAGGTCATCATCGTGCCCGGCTACGGCATGGCGGTGGCGCAGGCCCAGCACGCGCTGCGCGAGATGGGCGACATCCTGAAGAAGGAAGGCGTCGAGGTGAAATACGCCATTCACCCGGTGGCAGGCCGTATGCCCGGCCACATGAACGTGCTGCTCGCCGAAGCCAACGTGCCCTATGACGAGGTGTTCGAGCTCGAGGACATCAACTCCGAATTCGCGCAGGCCGACATCGCCTTCGTGATCGGCGCCAATGATGTCACCAACCCGGCGGCCGAAGAGGACAAGACCTCGCCGATCTACGGCATGCCGGTGCTGCAGGTCTGGAAGGCCGGCACCGTGATGTTCATCAAGCGCTCGCTGGCCTCGGGTTATGCCGGCATCGACAATCCGCTGTTCTATCGCGACAACACCATGATGCTGCTCGGCGACGCCAAGAAGGTCACCGAGAACATCGTCAAGGCGATGTAGCGCGAGACGCGCCGGCCGTGGCCATCGACAAGGAATGGCACCGGTCCCATCGCATGCCGCCCAAGGCGACGCGCGAGCAGCGCGTCAAATGGCACGCGGCCCACAAGGCGGCGTGCGGCTGTCGCGACGTGCCGCCAAGCCTTCGGCCTGACGTCATGAAATTGCTGCGGAGCCGTCGCAAGCCCTGAGTTTCAAACCGGGGCCGGCCGCGCCATGATCACCATCGCCAAGTGGACTGTCATCCTGCTCGTGACCGTCTATCTCGCCGGGCTCGTCGTGCTGTATCTCCGGCAGCGCGAGATGCTGTTTCCGATCCCGCCCGTCGGTCGCACTGCACCCGATGCCGCAGGTTTGCCCGACGCAGAAGAGCATGTCCTGACCACCGCGGATGGCGAGAAGGTCATTGTCTGGCACGTGCCGGCGAAGTCCGGCCGTCCCGTGATCCTGTATTTCCCGGGCAACGGCGATTTTCTTGCGGGTCGTGTCAGCCGCTTCAAGGCCATGATTGCTGACGGCACCGGCCTCGTCGCGCTGTCCTATCGCGGCTATGCCGGCTCGAGCGGCGCGCCGAGCGAGCAGGGCCTGCTGCGCGACGCGGCCAAAGCCTACGCTTTCACCAGCGCACGCTATGGGACGGAACGAATCGTCGCCTGGGGTTTTTCGCTCGGGACGGGCGTGGCGGTCGCGCTCGCCTCCGAACACGCCATCGGCAGATTGATCCTGGAGGCGCCGTACACTTCGACCGCCGACATTGCAGCATTGGCATTCCGGTATGTGCCAGTGCGCCTTCTCATGCGCGACCAGTTTCGCTCCGACGAACGGATCGCGCGCGTCACGGTGCCGCTGTTGGTGATGCATGGCACCAATGACCTTGTCATTTCGATCATGTTCGGAGAGCGTCTGTTCGCGCTCGCGCGCGAACCGAAGCAGTTCGTTCGCTTTGCGGGCGGCGGACATGACGATCTCGACAGTTTCGGTGCGGTCGAAACGGCAAGGCGCTTCATTGGATATTAGACGATCCGTCACGCGGCTCAGGGGCGTATCCCTCGTCGCCATGCTCGCCTTGTTGCCGCAGCAGGCCTGGGCCGCAACCGGGCTCGACGGTGCGGCGATGCGCTGGCCCTATGCGCTGCCCTTTGCCGGTCTGCTGTTGTCGATCGCGCTGGGGCCCTTGTTGTTTCCGAAGATCTGGCACCATCATTACGGCAAGATCGCCGCCGCCTGGTCGCTGGCCGCGCTCGTCTCGCTCGTGATTTTCGCCGGCAGCACGGCGACACTGGCGGCGCTCGTCCACGCCATGCTCGCCGAATATCTCGGCTTCATCGTGCTGCTGTTCTCGCTCTACGTCGTGGCTGGGGGCATTCTCATCACCGGCGACATCAAGGCCACGCCGGCGATCAATGCCGGCATCCTCGCGCTCGGCACGTTGGGGGCGAGCGTCGTCGGCACCACGGGTGCCGCGATGATCCTGATCCGCCCCTTGATCCGTGCCAACCGGCCGCGGCGCCACAACACCCATGTCGTCATCTTCTTCATCATCCTGGTGGCCAATGTCGGCGGCGCGCTGAGCCCGCTCGGCGATCCCCCGCTCTTCGTCGGCTTCCTGCACGGCGTCGACTTCTTCTGGACCACGCGGGCCCTCTGGTTGCAGACCGCGATCGTGGCCGGACTGCTGCTCGCGATTTTCGTCGCCGTCGACGTCTGGCATTTCCGGAGCGAGCCGGTCGGTGACACCGGCCCGGCGCAGCCGGTCCGCATCCGCGGCCTCGTCAATCTGGTGCTGATCGCGGCCATCGTCGCGAGCCTGCTGGCCTCGGCGATGTGGAAGCCCGGCGTAGCCTTCGACATTCTCGGCACCAAGCTGGACCTCGAGGACGTCGTCCGCAATCTGGCGCTGCTGGCCATTGCGGCGCTGTCGGTGTGGCTGACGCCCGACGAGCACAGGCAGGCCAACGGCTTCACGTGGGAGCCCATCCGCGAGGTCGCAAAGCTGTTCGCCGGCATCTTCGTCGCCATCATCCCGGTCATTGCCATGCTCAATGCCGGCCATCACGGTGCGTTCGCATGGCTCCTCTCCGCCGTGACGGGGCCGGACGGCGCGCCGCGCGAGGTCGCCTATTTCTGGTTCACCGGCCTGATGTCCGCATTCCTCGACAATGCTCCGACCTATTTGCTGTTCTTCGAGCTCGCCGGCGGCGACCCGCAAGTGCTGATGCACGAGCTCTCGGGTACGCTTGCCTCGATCTCGATGGGGGCCGTCTACATGGGAGCGCTCACCTATATCGGCAACGCGCCGAACTTCATGGTGAGCAGCATTGCCAGCGAGAGCGGCATCGAGATGCCAAGCTTCTTCGGCTATCTCCTGCGCGCGAGTGCCGTGCTGATCCCGCTGTTCCTGCTGCTGACGCTGCTGCCGGTCGCCCCGATCCTGCACTGGCATTGAATCTGTCGGCCGATTTGCTACTGCTCATTCAAGCAAATGGAAGTGGTGGATGAGCGCGCATAGTCCGATGCCCCGGTCGGCCTGGATCTTCCCGGGGCTGGCCGTGCTGTTGTTCGCAGCCGTCAGCGCGACGGGCTACGCGTTCACGCTCTCGCTGAGCGGGCTCGTCTTCGCGACCGTGCTGCTCGTCATCCTGTTCGGCACGGTGTTCGCCGCGGTTCATCATGCCGAAGTGATCGCCGAACGGGTCGGCGAGCCCTATGGCACGCTGGTGCTGACGCTCTCGGTGACCATCATCGAGGTGGCGCTGATCACCACGATCATGCTCGGTGACAAGCCCGCGCCGGCGCTGGCGCGCGACACCGTGTTCGCCGTGGTCATGATCGTCTGCAATGGCCTCGTCGGGCTCTGCATCTTCATCGGCGGCCTGCGCTATCGCGAACAGGGTTTTCAGCTCTCCGGCGCCAACGTCTATCTCAGCGTCCTGTTCGCGCTCGCGACCATCACGCTGATCATGCCCAACTACACGACCAGCACGCCGGGGCCGGTCTATTCGGCAGCTCAGCTCGGTTTCGTCGACGTCGTCACGCTCGCGCTATACGGGGTGTTTCTCTACACCCAGACGGTCCTGCACAAGGATTATTTCGTCCATGAACGGGCGGACGGGGACAGCGGCGCGGTGCATCTGTCGGGCAGAAAGTTCGTGCTCAGCGTCCTGCTGCTGCTGATTGCACTGCTGGCGGTGGTGCTGCTCGCCAAGAAGTTCTCGCTGGTGGTCGATGCCGTTGCGGTCAGGATCGGCGCGCCCCCGGCCTTTGCCGGCCTTCTGGTCGCGCTCCTGATCCTGATGCCGGAAGGCGTCGCGGCCGTAGCAGCGGCCCGCAGGAACGATCTGCAAAAGAGCATCAACCTCGCGCTGGGCTCGTCGCTCGCCACCATCGGGCTGACGATCCCGGCCGTCGGCATCGCCACCTACGCGCTCGACAAGGAGCTCGAGCTCGGCCTCAGCGCCCAGGGCAGCGTGCTCCTGCTCCTGACCTTCTTCCTGAGCATGCTGACCTTCGGCACAGGCAGAACAAACGTCCTGTTCGGGCTGGTCCATATGGTGGTATTTGCCGTCTACGTATTCATGGTTTTCGTGCCCTGAACCCATTTTGCGCGTCCGCCGCCCTCACCGGCCGGATCGCGTCCCAGGAGAGTTCCGATGCTTGCCGCCAGATCCGAGGTTCAGGTCGATAACGAACAGGTCCGGGTGACCGAATGGCGGCTCGGTCCGGGCAGCGCCACCGGGCATCACACCCACGGCATGGATTACGTGATTGTTCCCGTGGTCGCCGGCGAAATGACCATCGTGGCACCCAATGGCGAGCGGTCCAAGGCGCAGCTTGCGGCCGGGAAATCCTATTTCCGCAAGGCGGGCGTCCAACATGACGTACTTAACGAAACCTCAACCGAGATCGTGTTCCTTGAGATCGAGCTGAAGCCGTAAGTCCGGCCTTAACACTTGCCATCGATCCGTCGCAGTTGATCCCTTACAATGCCCCAAAGTTCCCGCATCAGATCGCGCGGGGAGTGGCCGGAATGCTGAAATACCTCGCTAAAATTTCGATGGATATTTTCCCCTCGGTGCTCGCGACGATCATCGGGGCGTACATCGTTAACCACTACATCAACGCCAAGCCGGCGGCTGATGCCCCTGCGGCCGTGGTGGCCCCTTCCCAGGCCGGCAGCGACGGCAAGCCGACGGACACCGCCAACCTTCCTGGGCCAGGCGTCAAGGCCAAGGGCATCTCGGAGAAGAGCGTCTCCGACAAGGGTGTGACGGACAAGGCGCCGGCCGAGAAGCCCGCCGAGAAGCGTGAGAGCAAGGCTGCAGACGTCGCGCCTGCCGACGCCCCCTCGCATGGCCGCCCCCCCGCGCGCGAGAAGGCCGCCGCGAAGGCGACCCCGCCAACCACTGCACCGGTCGCGGAGGCCAATGCCGCGCCGGCCGGAGCGTCCCAGGCTGCGACCCCCGACGCCAACGACTTGGCGCGCGCCGCCATCGAGCGTCTTCGCAAGTCGCCTGAGGGCAAAGCTGCCGAAGCCAAATCTGCCGAGACCAAGCCGGTCGAGCGGACATCCGAGCCCGCGGTGCGCGAAGCTACCCGCGTTCCCGAGGCTCCGCGCGTCATCACAACGGAGCCTTCAGCGGTCCGTCCGCTGCCGCCGCCGATCACAGTGTCCACGCCCTCGTCGGAGACCTATGGCAATGGCGGTCCGTCGCCGTCTTACACGGCCTCGGTCGGCAACGACGACCCGAATCGGATCTCGCCGCCGGCGGACATTCCCGTGCCGGTGATCGCGCCGCCGCTCGATCTGCGCGCCGATGCCGGTGCCACCATGCCCCGGCCGAAGAAGACCAATGTGGCCGACGAGATGCTGTCGGGCATGAAGTCGATGTTCCACTCCGTTCTGCCCAAGAGCGCCACTCCGGACTAAGACAGCGTCTGCGCCGGGTCCAAGCCGTCAGCCGCCGACGCGGGCGAGGCCGCTGCGTGCGGTGTCGTCGCGTGGACGAAGCGAGACGGCCCTGGTGTAGGATGCCGCCGCCTTGGCCTTGTCGCCCAGCCGTTCATAGGCCTGTCCGCGCGTAGTCCAGACCTGCGCGTTGTGCGGATCCGCCTCGGAGGCCTCATCCAGGTCGGCTGCGGCCTCCTTGATCTTGCCGAGCGCGAGATAGCTGGTGGCGCGGCCGAGCAGTGGTTCGACCTTCTGAGGGTTGAGTCCGCTCGCGGCGCTGAAATCGGCGATCGCGAAGTCGTGCTGATGATTGGCCTGGTAGATCAGGGCACGGCCATAAAGCGCCTGCGCATTGTAGGGGTCGAGACCGACCGCGCGATTGAACTCGTCGAGCGCTGCCGCGGTCTCGCCTGACTTCGCCAGGGATTGGGCTTTTGCGGTGTGGGCCTGAGCTTCGGTGACGTTGCCGGGGCTCACCGCGCTCTCAGCGGGCATGGCCGCCTTGGGCGCCTCCTGCGGCTTGTCCCTCTCCGGCATCAACGATCCCAGATCGAAGGAGCAGCCGCAAAGTGCAGTCCCCATCAAAGCCAGCGCGAACGGCTGCCAGATCCGGCGTCGCCGCGTCAAGCCGCGCTCGGGGAAAGGGGAGGCCATTTACGGTTCGCTCGCGCTCGTGCCGCACTGGTAGTGCCCCGTCCCAGAAAGGCACCGCTCACAAACAATAACGCGGGCCAGGGGCCCGCGTCATCGGAAACTGAAGTCTTGCAAGATCCGGTAGATCAGCGCGGTCCGCGCGGACCTGCACCCGGGCCGCCACGGCCGCCGCGATCACCGCCGGGGCCGGCGCCGAACACCGGCTTCGGCTTCATCGGCAGCAGGCCTTCGCGCTGCAGCTTCTTGCGGGCCAGCTTGCGCGCGCGGCGCACGGCTTCAGCCTTTTCGCGGGCCTTCTTCTCGGAGGGCTTCTCGTAGTGACCGCGGAGCTTCATCTCGCGGAAAATTCCCTCGCGCTGCATCTTCTTCTTCAGCGCCTTGAGGGCTTGATCGACATTGTTATCGCGAACGAGAACCTGCACGCGGCATCCTCTTCAGTGGATCGGATTTGAATTCTGGTAAGACGAAGGGGATGGCGAAACGCGCAAGCCCTTAACCTTGAGGGCGCCCATGTATCAGACAAAACCTGCAATGTCCACCGGCCAAGCGGGGATTCGGGCCAAGTTCAGCCATTAAATGAGGCAAAATACCTCCGTGCGGCCCTGATTTGGGAGATTTGACGCCAATGATGGGGCCGTTTCCGGAGCTTTGTTCCGGAATCTTGCAAGCAGGGGACTACACATGGATATCAAGAAATACGCTGCAGAAGCCATCGGGACCTTTTGGCTCACATTCGCAGGCTGCGGGAGCGCGGTGATCGCCGCCGGCTTTCCGCAGGTCGGAATCGGCCTGGTCGGTGTTTCCCTCGCGTTCGGACTCAGCGTGGTCACCATGGCCTATGCGATCGGCCATATCTCGGGTTGCCATCTCAACCCGGCGGTCACCGTCGGTCTTGCAGCCGGCGGCCGTTTTCCCGCCGGGCAGATCCTGCCCTATGTGATTGCCCAGGTGGCTGGTGCGATCGTGGCTGCATGGCTTCTCTATGTCATCGCGAGCGGGGCTCCCGGCTTCGACGTCGGCAAGGGCTTCGCATCCAACGGCTTTGACGCGCATTCGCCCGGCCAGTACAGCATGATCGTGTGCTTCCTCACCGAGGTGGTGATGACCATGATGTTCCTGTTCATCATCATGGGCGCCACCCACGGCCGCGCGCCCGCGGGCTTTGCGCCGCTTGCGATCGGGCTCGCGCTGGTGATGATCCATCTCGTCAGCATTCCCGTCACCAACACGTCGGTGAACCCGGCGCGCAGCACGGGTCCTGCGCTGTTCGTCGGTGGCTGGGCGACAGCGCAGCTTTGGCTGTTCTGGGTCGCACCGCTGATCGGCGGCGCGCTGGGCGGGGTGATCTATCGCTGGCTCAGCGAGGAGCCCGCAGGCGTCGTCGCGGGCGCGAAGACGGCGTAGAGAGCGTTTTCGAGCGAAGTGGATGCCGGTTCGCGTCAAGAGAACGCGTCAGAAGGAAATTGCCAAGCGGGATCGCAGCGATTGCTGCGGTCCCCTCACTTGCCTTGCGATGGCCTGACTTCGGTAACGTGGCCCATCTTGCGGCCCGGGCGCGGCGCCCCCTTGCCATAGATGTGCACGGTCGCGCCAGGCACGCCCAGCCATTTCTCGTAGTCGTTGATCTCGTCGCCGATCAGGTTGGTCATCGTGACGACCTCGCCGTGCCGCACCGGTTTGCCGAGCGGCCAGCCGGCGATGGCGCGGATGTGCTGCTCGAACTGCGAGACGGACGCGCCGTCGAGCGTCCAGTGCCCGGAATTATGCACGCGCGGGGCGATCTCGTTGACCAGCACCTTCGGTCCGGTGCCATTGGCCAGCACGAACATCTCGACAGCGAGCACGCCGACATAGTCGAGCGCGCCCGCGATCTTTCCGGCAATGCTGCGCGCTTCCTCGGCGAGCGTGTCCGGGATCGGGGCCGGCGCGCGCGATATCTTCAGGATGTGGTCGCGGTGCTCGTTCTCGGTGACGTCGAAACACTCGACCTCGCCTGTGACCGAGCGTGCGGCGATCACGGAGATCTCGCGCTCAAAGGGCACAAAGGCTTCCAGGATCGCCGATTTGGTAGCGAGGCTGGTCCACACCTTGGCGATGTCGTCGCCCTCGCGGATGATGGCCTGGCCCTTGCCGTCATAACCGAAGCGGCGGGTCTTGAGCACGGCCGGAAGGCCGATCCTGGCGATCGCCTCGCGCAACGAGGCGACGGAAGTGACGTCGGCGTAGGCTGCGGTGCCGATCCCGAGGCGGGTGACAAAATCCTTTTCGGCAAGCCGGTCCTGGGTGGTCTCGAGGATCTTGCGATTGGGCAGCACCGGGCGGCGTGCGTCCAGCACCATCGCAGCGGCCGAAGGGACGTTCTCGAATTCGTAGGTGATGACGTCGACGTCGCCCGCGAACAGTTCGAGCGCTTCGACATCGGCATATTCGGCGCAGGTCGCGTTCAAGACGACGTCGAAAGCCGGCGAGTCCGGATCGGGCGAGAACACCTGGCAGCGCAGGCCGAGCCGTGCCGCAGCCATCGCCAGCATCCGGCCCAATTGTCCGCCGCCGAGGATTCCGATGGTGTCACCGGGCTTCAGCTTCACGTGCCGGGTGTCAGTCACGCCTTGCCCTCCGGGCGCTCAGCGACCGCCTCGGTCTGAGCCTTGCGCCAGGCGGCGAGGCGGTCGGACAAGGCCGGGTCGGACAGTGCCAGGACGGATGCTGCCAGCAGCGCGGCGTTGGTCGCGCCGGCCTTGCCGATGGCGAGGGTGCCGACCGGGATGCCGGCGGGCATCTGGACGATCGAATAGAGCGAATCGAGGCCCTTGAGCGACTTGGATTCGACGGGAACGCCGAACACCGGCAGCTCGGTCAGCGCCGCCGCCATGCCGGGCAGGTGCGCAGCGCCTCCAGCGCCGGCGATGATGACCTTGTACCCCGCGGCCTTGGCGCCCTTGGCGAAAGCAAACAGCCGGTCGGGGGTGCGGTGGGCCGAAATGATGCGGCTGTCGGCTGCAACGCCGAGCGCGGCGAGCGTGTCGGCGGCGTGCCGCATCGTGTCCCAGTCCGACTGGCTTCCCATGATGATGGCGATCGGCGCGGTCATGACGTTAATTGTGCCCGAAAAACAGAAGGATAGGCCAGATTAACGGTTCCGGCCGGCGGCTCGCAAGGCGGTGGCAAGGAGAAGGGAATCCACTATCCTGTCTTGGTGAATCCCCGCAAGCCTTCATTGAGCAGGATGCCCATGAAGAAACCAAAAAGGGCGCGTGCTGCGAAGGCCAAGGCGGGCCGGAGGACCAGCGCCGGCCGTTCCAAAGCCGCCCCGAAGCGTCCGGCGAAGCCGCTGCGGCGCGCCGCGGCGGGCGATGATGGCGCCAAGGAGACCCTCAGGGCGACGATCCGGGACTTGCGGACCAAGCTCAAGGCGGCGCAGCGCCGGGTCGCGGAGCTGGAAGCCGCGGCCGATACCGATTTCCTGCTCGAGATTCCCAACCGCCGCGGCTTCGAGCGCGAACTCGCGCGCGCTGTCGCCTACATGAAGCGCTACCGCGCCAGCGGGGCGCTGATCGTGCTCGACGTCGATCGGCTG
The DNA here is from genome assembly GCF_003957705.1 of Bradyrhizobium sp. LVM 105. NCBI lineage: Bacteria > Pseudomonadati > Pseudomonadota > Alphaproteobacteria > Hyphomicrobiales > Nitrobacteraceae > Bradyrhizobium > Bradyrhizobium sp. LVM 105. The sequence goes on from NZ_QZMV01000007.1 coordinate 101,669, forward strand.
AAGCCGATCAACGATTCGTTCGGTCATGCCGCCGGCGACGAGGTGCTCAAGGCGATTGTCGCCACACTGACGCGGCAGGTCCGTGCCTCCGACGTGGTCGGCCGGCTTGGGGGCGACGAGTTCGCGCTGCTGCTCTGGAATCTGAGCGAGACCGATGCCAAGGCGAAGGCCGCCGCCTTCGAACAGGCGATCGACGAATTGTCTTTCGTCTTTCGCGGCCAGCACGTGACCGCGGGTGCCTCCGTCGGTGTTGCGCTGCTGGGGGCGCAATCCGATGCAGGCCGCGCCCTGGAGGAGGCGGATGCCGCGATGTATGTGCGCAAGGCCCACCGGCGGCACGAGCCGCGGATCAGGCTGGTCAGCAGCTGATTCCTACAACGTGGCGAGATCTTCCGGCACGTTGCCGAATTTGCGCAGCAGCGTGGCGTCCCCGAATTCGCCGGTCATGGGATCGCCGCTGCGGCTGAACGCGACCGCACCGATGTGGCCTGCGCCATGCGACAGGGCCTCGGCGCGCCGCAACGCGGCCGTCGAACTCTGGCATTCTTCCGCTGCACCTGCGACAGGCGAGCCGTCGGCATCGATCAAGAAGGGCATTGCAACGTAATAGGTCACGTCCGACATGGCGTTGCTCCAAAGTTGAACTCAGGCGGCGCTGCTCTTGCTCCGCATCTTGCTGCGCGAGGTTTCGGGGATGCAGCCGGCGGAGATTGCCGCCTGCAATTCCTCCAGCTCGGCCTCCAGATATTCGTTGGCCATGATCAGCGCCTTGATGGTGCTGCGCAGATTGCCGTCGCACATCGCGATGGCCTGGTCGCAGGCCTGTTCATAGTGGCTGTTGTCGAGAAGGGCGGCTGTCGACATCTGCGTTTCCTCGGGCGTTCCTGGGGGCGTTGGGCATTCCCAATGTTCTTATTTTGTTCTTTTCGAGTCAAGCGGATTCGATACCGGGTGGGCTTGTCGCGCAGTCGGTGGATCAGGCGATGATGTCGGGCGTGATCTGGTCTTCGATGAACGCGATGCGGTCGCGCAACAACAGCTTGCGTTTCTTCAACCGCTGCAACCGCAACAGGTCGGGGGCGGGCGATTGATGCAATGCATCGATCGCCGCATCGAGATCTCGGTGTTCCTGCTGCAACCGGGTGAGCTCGGCTTCGAGCTCACGCTCGTCTTCATTGGTCATGTCTGCGGTGGCCGAAAACCGATAGGCGTGAGACTAAGGCTGTGGATGCCCTGTGGAAATTATCGTCCTTGCGCGGCGTGATCGCAAGCGATCTGCGCTCCTTGCTCGCCGATCTCCCGCAACATATTTCTGCGGGGGCGCCGAGCGACCGTGCAAGCGCATTGATATCACGGATTTTTCCGGCGCGGTTCCTTTACTCACGCTTCGTTACATATGAATTTTCAAAAATGAAGCTGCAATGACGGATACCCATCGACAGAACGAATCGGTGATGTAGACTTCGTTGTCCGGATCGAATCCTGAGGTTCAACCCTACCGAGGAGGTTTCGAATGACAATTCAGGCACATCTCGTTGAATTGGAACGGAAGCACAAACTTCTCGAAAACGAATTGCACGACGCTCTCGTGCACCTTTCAACAGACGACCTGCAAATTGTTGAGTTGAAGCGCCGGAAGTTGATGGTCAAGGACCAGATCGAGCGTCTGAAGCACGGCGACACGCTCCACTAGTAACCCCCATAACAGCGTAGAGTTGATCGTACCTTCCTTATGCAGGGATGAGAGTTATTGCGCTCGTCCCTGCTGCAAGGGAAGCATCGCACAACGTGCTTGCGCGATGCTTGGACCTGTCTGCGCTCTAGACCTCTGCGAGCTCGGCGACGTGATCTGCGATCGCGAGCGATGACGTCAGTCCAGGGGACTCGATCCCGAACAAATTCACAAGGCCTGCGACGCCGTGATCGCGCGGTCCCTGCATCAGGAAGTCCTGCGTGGCCACCGCGGGCGGTACGATCTTCGGCCGGATGCCTGAATAGCTCGGCATCAACGCGCCGTCGGGCAGCGCCGGCCAATATTTGCGGATCGCCGGATAGAAGCGCTCGGCGCGTGACGGATCGACCTCGTAATCGATCGTCTCGATCCATTCGACGTCAGGCCCGAAGCGCGCCTGGCCGGCCATGTCCAGCGTCAGGTGCACCCCCAAACCGCCGGGTTCGGGCACCGGGTAGATCAGGCGCGAGAACGGCGCCTTGGCATTGCAGCTGAAGTAATTTCCCTTGGCGAGATAGGCCGGCGGAATGCGGCCCAGCGGCATGCCGTCGATATTGCGCGCCACCATCGTCGCCGACAGCCCCGCGGCGTTGACGAGCAGGCTGCATTGCAGCGTCATCGGCGCCGCGCCCCCGGCCTCGATCTCGATGACGCCGCCGGCCGCCTTGGCGCGGATCAGCGGGGTGCGGAACGCGAAGGCCGCGCCGGCTTCCTCGGCTTCGCCGCGCAGCGACAGCATGTAGGCGTGGCTGTCGATGATGCCTGTTGAGGGCGACAGCAGCGCGGCGTCGCAGGCCAGCGCCGGCTCCAGCGCGCGTGCCGCCTCGCCCGCGAGCAGCTGCATGTCGAGCACGCCATTGGCCTCGGCATGCGCCTTGATCGATTGCAGCTTCGCGGTCTCCTGTGGGCTGGTCGCGACGATCAGCTTGCCGCAATTCTTGTGCGGGATGCCGCGCTCGGCACAGTAGCGGTAGAGCGCGTGCTTGCCGGCGACGCACATGCGCGCCATCCAGCTCCCGGCGCGGTAGTAGATGCCGGCATGGATCACCTCACTGTTGCGCGAGGAGGTGATGGTGCCGATCGCCTCGGCCTCCTCGAGCACGATGACCTCGCGCCCGGCCTGCGCCAGCCTTCGGGCCACCGCGAGCCCGACCACGCCGGCTCCGATGACGACGCAATCGACGCTATCCATGGTTGTGCAGCATGTCCGCTGGGAGCGCCGGTGGCGTCAGACCTGGAGCGAATGGCGCGGGGCCGTTTTCCGTTAAGGAAGAATTTATCATGTCAGGCCAATTGCCGTATTTCACGTCACATTTTTCTGTTGCGCTTACAGGCGTTTACCCGATCCAAACCCGTGAAGCCAGACAATCCGACGTTGAAATCGCGGGTGGCTGATGGCTGAGAAGAACTGGCACGAGGGCAGCACGCTTCCGATTGCTGTGCAGGCCGTTGTGTGCCTCGCCGGCACGGTTGCGCCCGCGCGCGCCCTTGCGCTGTCGGACGGCTTTGCCGCGCCGAGCTATCTTGGTCAGCTCGACCCCAACGTGGTCTGGGAAGCCCTGATCGCAGGCATCGTCGTCTGCGCCTTCCTTGCCGCGATATCGCTGTGGATTCATTCCTCGCTGCGCCGGACCAGACGTTTGCAGCTGCGGCGCAACGCCTTCGTCTCCTCCGCCATGAACAATCTCAATCAGGGCGTGGTGATGACGGATGCGCAGCGCCGCATCATCTTCTGCAACGACCGCTATCTCGAGATCTACGGCCTGACGCGCTCGGATATCTGGCCTAACATGAACGGCTATGAGCTGCTCGACCTGCGACGCAAGCGCGGGGTGCTCGGCGGCGCCTCCGACGACGAGTTCTATGAGAAGGCGGCCAGCACCAATGGCCTGATCACCGAACTTCCGGACGGTCGGGCCATCCTGGTGAAATATTTCGTGCTGCCGAACGGCGGCTCGGTGGCAACGCATCTCGACGTCAGCGAGCAGCGCAAGCTGTCGCGGCAGCTCGCCTCGACCAAGCAGTTTCTCGAAACGGTGCTCGACAACGTTCCGGCCTGTGTGGCCGCGAAGAACATCGAGGACGGCCGCTATATCTTCGCCAACCGCGCCTATGAGCGGTTCTGGGGCTTCTCGCGCGACCACGTCGTCGGCAAGAACGCGCGAGAGCTGTTCGAATCCGCTTCGGCGGACAGCATCGAGGCGACCGACCGGGCAGCACTCGATTCGCCGGACGGCCAGTTCCGCAACGAATTCGAGGTCGACCGGGGCGGCGAGCGGCGCATGGTCGCCTCGATCCGGATCGTGGTCCGCAACGAGAGCAACAAGCCCGAATTCCTGATGCTCGTGTTCGAGGACATCACCGACCGCCGCTCGCTGTCGAAGGAGCTGGAGAGCACCAAGAAGTTCCTCGAACTGGTGGTCGACAACATCCCGGTGGCGCTGATCGTCGAGCAGGTCAAGGATGGCCGCTATCTGCTCGCCAACCGCAGCGCGGAGACGATCCTCAATCGCCGGCGCGAGGAAGCCACGGGCCTGACGGCGTCCGACATCTTCAACCCCAAGGAAGCCAAGCTGATCATCGCGCGCGACGAGGCCGCGATCAAGAAACGCGGGATGATCACCGAGGAGCATCCGATCTCCACCAAGGACGGCCTGCGGCTGTTCCTGACCCGCCGCGCCACCGTGCTCGGCGACACCGGCGAGCCGCAATATCTGATCAAGACCCACGAGGACGTCACCGACCGCCGGCAGACCGAGTCGCGCATGGCGCACATGGCCTATCACGACGGCCTCACCGACCTGCCGAACCGGGCGGCCTTCCTTCAGGCGCTGACCCAGATGATCGAGGCCTGCGAGGGTACCGACGAGGAGTTCGCCGTGCTCTGCGTCGACCTCGACGGTCTCAAGGAGGTCAACGACGTCTTCGGCCACGCACTCGGCGACAAGCTCCTGATCGAGGTGGCCCAGCGGCTTCAGGACTCCGCTCGCGGCGGCGTGGTCGCGCGCCTCTCCGGGGACGAATTCGGCCTCATCATCGACGGCAAGCAGCCGGATTCCGGCCTTGCGCTGGCGCGGCACCTCGGCGAAGCCGTCGCGAAGGAATTCCAGATCGACGGCCGGGCGGTCCGCGCCGGCGCCACCACCGGCATGGCGGTCTTCCCGCACAATGGCACCGACGGCGCCTCGCTGCTTGCCAATGCCGGTGCGGCGCTGTTCCGCGCCAAGCAGAAGTCCCGCGGCACGATCAGCCTCTACCAGCCGGAGATGGACCAGCAGATCCGCGATCGCCGCGTGCTGCATCAGGACTTGTCGATGGCGATCAAGAACGGCGAGCTCTCGCTTGCCTTCCAGCCGCAGGGGGCCGCGGGCGGCAGCGTCGCCGAGAGCGAGATCATCGGCTTCGAGGCATTGGCGCGCTGGCAGCATCCGGTGCGCGGCCAGGTCTCGCCGGCCGAATTCATCCCGATCGCGGAGGAAAGCGGCCTGATCGTCGAAATGGGCGAGTGGATCCTGCGCGAGACTTGCCGCGAGGCGGCGTCCTGGCCGAAACCGCTTCAGGTCGCGGTCAATCTGTCGCCGGCGCAGTTCATGCACGGCGACGTGGTTGGCCTCGTCCATTCGATCCTGATCGAGACCGGCCTTGCGCCCGGCCGGCTCGAGCTTGAGATCACCGAGGGCGTGCTGATCGAAGATTTCGACCGGGGTCTCGCGCTGCTGCGACGCCTCAAGGCGCTGGGCGTGCGCATCTCCATGGACGATTTCGGCAGCGGATATTCCTCGCTGAGCTATCTCCAGGCGTTCCCGTTCGACAAGATCAAGATCGACCGCGCCTTCATCATCAATCTCGGCCGCAACCCGCAATCGGCTGCGATCGTCCGTGCGGTGATCGATCTCGGCCACGGCCTCGACATGTCGATCATCGCCGAGGGTGTCGAGACGATCGAGCAGCTCGCCTTCCTCGCCAAGGAGGGCTGCGACGGCGTGCAAGGCTATCTCCTCGGCAAGCCGTTGCCGATCGGCAAATATGCCGGTCTGGTCGGTCGCGCAGAGGTCATGGAGCTTGCGCTCAAGACCGGCTAGAGCGTTTTCGAGCGAAGTGGACACCGGTTCGCGTCAAGAAAACGCGTCGAAATAGGAATTTGGAGCCATTTCCGTTCTGATTTCATCGGAACGGAAATCGTTCTAGAGATGATGGGGCGCTTCGCTCCTTCTCGACGGCCTCATGGCGGATTACGACCTTGCGATCATCGGCGGCGGTCTGAACGGTGTCAGCCTCGCGCGCGATGCGGCCGGCCGCGGTCTGCGGGTCGTCCTGTTCGAGCAGGGCGATCTCGGTGGCGCGGCGTCCTCGGCGACACCCCGGCTGATCCACGGCGATCTGTCGGTGCTGGAGCGGCGCGGGTTCTGCCGGGTTCGTCGGGCGCTGGCCGAGCGCCGGATCTGGCTCGCCATCGCGCCGCATCTGGTCCGGCCGATGCGCTTTGTGATCCCCGCGCATTCCGACGCGCGTCCGCCGTGGCTGCTGCGCGCCGGCCTGTTGCTCTATGACAGGCTCTCCAGCCCAAGCGGCCTGCCGCCATCAGCTTCCATCGACATCACGCATCATCCGGTCGGCAACGCGCTGAAGCGCCCGTTCGGCACGGCCTTTGAATATTCGGACTGCGTCGTCGACGATTCCCGCCTGGTGGTGCTCACGGCGCTGGACGCGGCCGAACGCGGCGCTGCGGTCCGGACCGGCGCGCGCTGCGTGCGTGCCGATCGAACCGACATCTGGCGGCTCGCGGTGGTCGATCGCGGCCATCGCCGCACCATCACGGCCCGGGCGCTGGCCAACACCAGCGGGGCGTGGGCGTCGACGGTCGCGGAGACGGTGCTGCGCCTGCCGCAACCCGCCGCAGCGCCCATACAGATGAGCCAGATCATCGTGCCCAGGCTGTTCGATTCCGACAACGTCTACGTCTTCCAGAACAGCGACGGACGCCTGATCTTCGCCTCCCCTTTCGAGCGGGAGTTCACGCTGATCGGCACTGTCACGAACGAGTTTACCGGCGATCCCGCCATCGTCGCGATGCGGGGGGCCGATGTCAGCTATCTCTGCGAGGCGGTCAGCCGCTATTTCCGCGAGCGCGTCGCCCCGGCCGATGTGGTCCGGACGGTCTCCGGGGTCAATCTGGTGCCGGCGTCCGCACGGCGAGGTCATGGCACGACTTTGTTCCACGCGCGCCGGCGCAAGGCGCCGCTGATCACGATGTTCGGCGGCGACGTCACCACCTCGCGTCTGCGCGCCGAGCGGGCGGTGACGAAGCTGACGCCGTTCTATCCGATGTCACCACCCTGGACTGCGGGGGCAGCGCTGCCCGGGGGCGATTTCGCCTGGGACCGTTTCGACACCGAAGTCGACCTTGCGCGCGATCGCTGGCGCTTTCTCTCCGAAGCGCAGGCCCAGCGCCTCGTCGCCGCCTATGGCTCACGCTTGGCCGTCGTGCTGGGGGAGGCCAAGACCCGCGGCGAGCTCGGGCCCGCCTTCGGGCCCGAGCTTACCGGGGCCGAGGTGCGCTATCTCATGACCCGCGAATGGGCGCGCTTTCCGGATGATGTCCTGTGGCGCCGGTCCAAGCTCGGCCTGACCATGCCGGCCGCGGATCGTGAGGCGCTGGCCGCGTTCATGGCGGGTGTGAACGATCCACCCCGACCCGGTTGAGCAAAAGCCGATCGAACGCTAGCGTGCGGCGGAATCGGGGTTGGCAGGAAACATGACGGACGAATTGCCGAAAACGCACGGCGCGACGGGTGCGGCCGATGGAGACGCGGTCGCAGCCGGCCAGCCGCTGCTGCGCATCGAGGCCGTCGCCAAGAGCTTTGGGACGTTCCGCGCCGTGGATGGCGTCTCGCTCGACATCAAGGCCGGCGAGTTCTTCGCGCTGCTTGGGCCCAGCGGCTGCGGCAAGACCACGCTGCTGCGCATGCTCGCCGGCTTCGAGGCGCCGGACGAGGGACGCATCCTGCTCGGGGACAAGGACATCGCGCAGGCGTTGCCGCATGAGCGGCCGATCAACATGATGTTCCAGAACTACGCGCTGTTTCCGCATCTGTCCGTGCGCGACAACATCGCCTTCGGCCTGAAGCGCGCCGGGATGGCGCGCGGCGACATCGCCACCCGTGTGACCGAGATGGTCGCATTGGTGAAGCTCGAAGGGCTCGAGAAGCGCAAGCCGGACCAGCTCTCCGGGGGCCAGCGCCAGCGCGTGGCGCTGGCCCGCGCGCTGGCCCGCCGTCCGCAATTGCTGCTGCTCGACGAGCCGCTCGCGGCGCTCGACAAGAAGCTGCGCGAGAGCACGCAAGGCGAGCTGATGGCGCTGCAGCGCCGGCTCGGCATGACCTTCATCGTCGTCACCCACGACCAGGAAGAGGCGATGACGATGGCGAGCCGGATCGGCGTGATGAAATCAGGCAAGCTCGCGCAGGTCGCGAGCCCGCGCCAGCTCTACGAGGCGCCGCGCTCGCGCTGGATCGCGGAGTTCGTCGGCGACGTCAATCTGTTCGACGGCGAGTCCAAATTGCGCGACGGTCATCGTCTGATCATCGGCACGCGCGATGCGGGGGCGCTGGTGGTAGCCGAGCCGCGTGAGCCGGTCGGCGCGGGAAGATTGGCGGTCGCGATCCGTCCTGAGAAGGTCAAGCTGTCGCGGCACGGCCCGGTGAGCGAGGCCGGCCGTGAGACGGCGATCAACCGGCTCGATGGCGTGATCGCCGACATCTGCTATCTCGGCGGCACCACGACCTACAAGGTGAAGCTCGACGCCGGCGGAACGGTGCTGGCGTCCGTCGCCAACAATGCGCGCATCGACGTCGATGCCTACAGCCTGAACCAGCATGTGGTCGCCTGGTTCACGCCCGACGATTGCGTGGTGCTGCAATCATGAGCGCCCGCCGCATCTTCGCGAGGCCGGCGCGCTTCGCCGCGATCGCTCCCTATGTCTGGATGGTGCTGTTCTTCCTGGTGCCGTTCGCCTTCGTGCTGAAGATCAGCCTGTCGCAGACGGCGATCGCGCAGCCGCCCTACGAGCCGGTGTTCGATCTGACGGCGGGGTGGGACGCACTCAAGGCGGCCCTGGCGGCGCTGTCGTTCGATAATTTCAGGCTGCTCGCCTCCGACGACATCTACATGTTCGCCTATCTGCGCAGCCTCACCGTCGCCGTCACGGCGACCGCGCTTCTGCTCCTGATCGGCTATCCCATCGCCTATGGCATGGCGCGGCTGCCGAAGCGCTGGCAGGCGGTGGCGATGGTGCTGGTGATCGTGCCGTTCTGGACCTCGTTCCTGATCCGCATCTATGCCTGGATCAACATCCTCCAGCACGACGGCCTGCTCAACCAGATCCTGCTGGCGCTGCACCTGGTCAGCCAGCCCGTGGTCTGGCTCTCCACCGACAGCGCGATGTATATCGGCATCGTCTATTCCTACTTGCCGTTCATGATCCTGCCGCTCTACGCCACGCTCGCCAAGATGGAGCCGGCGCTGGAGGAGGCAGCCGCCGATCTTGGGGCACCGCCCTGGCAGGTGTTCTGGCTGGTCACGTTTCCGCTGTCGCTGCCCGGCGTCGGCGCCGGTGTGCTCTTGTGCTTCATCCCCATCGTCGGCGAGTTCGTCATTCCGGATCTTCTGGCCGGCTCCAATTCGCTGATGATCGGCCAGACCCTGTGGCTCGAATTCTTCACCAACAAGGATTGGCCGGTCGCCTCTGCCGCCGCCATCATGCTGCTGGCCGTGCTGCTGGTGCCGCTGTTGCTGTATGAGCGCCTGCAGAAGCGGCAGCTGGAACAGGGGCGCTGAGATGATGCGCAAGGCCTCCCGCCTGTCCCGCTTCAACGTCGCCTCGCTGGCGCTGGGACTGGCGTTCCTTTATCTGCCGATCCTCATCCTCGTCATCTATTCCTTCAACGCCTCGCGTCTGGTGACGGTCTGGGGCGGCTGGTCGCTGCGCTGGTATCACGAGTTCTTCAACGACCGCGCCATGATCGAGGCGGCCTGGATGAGCCTGCGGGTCGCGGTCTCCTCCGCGACCATTGCCACGCTGCTCGGCACGCTCGCCGCGGTCGCATTGTCGCGCGGCGAGCGGTTCCGCGGCCGCACGCTGTTCTCCGGCATGCTCTATGCGCCGCTGGTGATGCCCGAGGTGATCACGGGATTGTCGCTGCTGCTGCTGTTCGTGGCGCTCAACGCCGAGCGCGGCTTCTGGACCGTGACCATCGCCCATACCACGCTGACGATGTGCTTCGTCGCCGTGGTGGTGCAGTCGCGGCTCGGCTCGCTCGACCGTTCGCTGGAGGAGGCCGCGATGGACCTCGGCTGCGACCCGGTACGCGCGTTTCTTTCAGTGACGCTGCCGCTGATCGCGCCCGCGATCGTCGCCGGCTGGATGCTCGCCTTCACGCTGTCGCTGGACGATCTCGTGATCGCGAGCTTCACCACCGGCCCCGGCTCGGCGACGCTGCCGATCCGGATCTATTCCGAGGTGCGGCTGGGAGTGAAGCCCGAGATCAACGCGATCTGCACGCTGGTGATCGCCCTGATCGCGGTCGTCATCGTCATCGCCTCGCTCGCCTCGAAACTGTCGAGCTCGCGGGGCGAGAGCGCAGCGCCGCTGTAGGATCGGGCTGTCATTGCGAGGAGCCCTTGCGACGAAGCAATCCAGAGTCTCTCCGCAGAAAGATCCTGGATTGCTTCGCTGCGCTCGCAATGACGAAGGGGGCTTACGACTTCACCGCACCCGCCGTCAGTCCGCCCACCATGTAGCGGCGGAAGGCGTAGTACACCGCGGCCGGCGGTAGTGCATAGATGAAGCCGGTGGTCATCAGCAGCTCCCAAGGCGAATCGTCGGCGGCGAGGAAATTGCCGAGCGCGACGGGCAGGGTGATCTCGCGGTCGTTGGAGAGCAGCAGGAACGCGTAGAGATATTCGTTCCAGGCCAGCAGCACCGCATAGGTGCCGATCGCGACCAGCGAGGGCATCATCAGCGGCAAATAGACCAGGCGGAAGATCTGCAGCGTCGTCGCGCCGTCCATCACCGCGGCCTCGTCGAGCTCGACCGGCAGCTTGTCGGAGGCCTGCTTGAGCACCCAGATCGCGTAAGGCGAGGCGATCGTCACCATCGCCAGGATCAGCGACCAGTGATTGTTGAGCAGGCCGTAATTGCCCATGGTCCGGTACATCGGCACGGCGAGGAACGCGGCCGGAATGAAATAGGTGAAGAGCGCGAGGTTCAGCACCACCCGGCCGCCCGGCACCTTCAGCCGCGAGATCGAAAACGCCGCCGCAGTCGCGATGAACAGCGTCAGCACGCCGACGGATGCCGCGATCACCACCGAATTCCAGAACTGGGCGTAGAAGTCGCGCAGGAAATAGTGCTGCTGCTTGAACACGATCTCGAAGTTGTGCAGCGTCGGATGGTCCGGCCACAGCTTGCCCGAGAACGCGTCCTCCTTCGGAGAGATCGCGAACAGGAACATGTGGTAGATCGGGATCATCGTCCACAGGAAGACGGGAATGCCGATCAGCAGCAGCCGCGCTTCCGTCGCGACGTCACGGAGAGAAGGAAGCTTCATCGCGACAACCGTTTCATCATGAAGTAAACGAGCGGCAGCACGAACGGCATCGCGCAGACGATGGATGCCATCGCGAGCGAGAGCTGGTCGAGCCGGAGATAGCGAATACCGAGCGTCGCCAGGACGTGCGTGAGGTCGGCAGGTCCGCCGCCGGTGAGCAGGTAGACGCTGTTGAAATCGCCCAGCGTCCAGATCATCGAAAGCAGCGTGCAAGTGACGTAGAGCGTCTGCATCGAGGGCCAGGTGATGTAGCGGAATTTCTGCCACCAGCTGGCGCCGTCGACCTCCGCGGCCTCGAACAGATCGTGCGAGATCGCAAGGCGCCCGGTGATCAGGATCAGCGTCCAGAACGGCAGCGACTTCCAGATGTGCACGGCGATTGCCATGCAGAGCGCGACGGTCGGATCGTTCAGCCAGTTCGGGCCGTCATCGCCGGTCAACGAGAAGATGAAATGGTTGACCATGCCCCATTCGGGATTGAGCATGAAGCGCACCGACAGGATGGTCGGGATCGACGGCACCGCCCAGGGCAGGATGAAGATCACCGAGAGCCATCTGATCCAGGTGCGCTGCTGGGCGAAGAAGCCGGACAGGAACAGCGCAATCATCATCTTGATGTTGATGCCGACGACCAGGAAGATCAGCGTGTTGATTGCAGCGCGCGCGAAGATCGGGTCGTGATACAGCGCCACGTAGTTCGCCGGATCGCGAGCCAGCCAGAGCCCGTAGCAGACGGGATAGACGACGAAGGCAAGGAAGACGAGCAGATAGGGTGTTAGCAGGAGGATGCCCCAGACCTGCGCCGGGGTCAGCCGCGACGACAGGGGCGGGCCGGGTATTGCCTGATCGCCAGAGAGCGTGATCGCCATTCTTTCGGACTCTTCAAAGAGAAGCCGGCCGCGAGACGCGGCCGGTGTGTTGTTGCACTCTCCGCCTCAACGCGGAGAGAAGGGGCGGACGACTTAGCCCGCGACCTGCTTGATGCGGGCGATCAGCTCGTCGACGGCCTTGTCGACCGGAATCTTCTCGCTGACGACGCGGTTCATCGCCTTCGCCCACACGTTCTCGTTGTTCAGAATGGTGAACTTCCAGTTCCTGGTAAAGTCGAACTGAGAGGTGCCACCCTTGAACTGCGTGTAGACGGCCTTGCGGTGCTTGTCAGCCTGCCAGAACGGGCTTTCCTGGCTTTCCTTCGTCACCGGGAACCAGCGGCCGAGCGCGCCCTCGATGTAGGGGCGGATGTTCTCTTCCTGCAGCAGGAAGCTGAGGAACTGCTTGCCCTCGGCCTTGTTCTTGGCCGCGGTGAAGATCAGACCCGTCTTGACGTCGGAGCGATACTTGATGGTCGAACCATCGGGAGCCTTGGGGAAGGACGCCGTGACGATGTCCTGCTCATAAGCCTTCTTGCCGGCCTCGCGCTGTTCCGGGGTGAGGTTCTGATTCTGTGACTCCTCGTACCACTTCGCCGCGATCGAGATCGTGAAGTTGTGAGTCATCACGATCGTCTTGTTGTGGAAGGCGACGTTGTTGTCCGGGTCCTTCCAGGTGGTCGCGGAGGGCGGAGCGCAGCCCTTGATGTAGGTGTCGGTGTAGTCCTTCAGCGCCTTGATCAGGCCGTCGCGGACCTTGGGGTCGTCGACCAGCAGCTTGCCGTCGTCGTCGACCAGCTTGACGTGGTAGGCGTCCATGAAGGTGTAGAACGATTGGAAGGAGTCGGTGGATTCCACGCCCATTGGCTGGCCGACGGCATAGATCCGCTGGCCTGTGGCCTTACGGATCGCCGGCTGCACCTTGTCGCACCAGAAGCTCCAGTAGCCGGTCCAGTCGTTCGGGATGTCACTCTGCTTGAAGCCGGCTTTCTCCAGCATGTCGTTCCAGATCTGGACGTGCATGCTCTGCTGCTTCAGCGGGAAGCCGTAATAAGCCTTCTTCTTGGCGACGTCGTTGTACAGGATCGAGGCGTCCAGCGTGTTCTGCACGAACCGGCCCTTGATCGGGTCCATGACGTCGGTGAGGTCCTCGAGCTTGCCCTCATAGGCCCACTTGCCCTGCACTTGCACGTCGTAGCTGTCGGAATAGGCGACGTCGGGCACGGTGCCGGCATCGAGCGCTGCGACGGTCTTCGGAATCATGTCCTGGATCGCGTACTGCGACAATTCGACCTTGATGCCGGTCTTGGCTTCAAACTTCTTGATCGTCTCGGCGAGCGCTTCGTCCTCGGACTTGTAAAAGCCTTTGACCCACCAGACCGTGATCGTCTTCTGTTGCGCAAATGCGGGTGCAGTGGCGGCAAACAGCCCAACCGCAGCGACCGCCAGTGATATTGCGCCAATAACCTTGGATTTCACGTTTTTCTCCCTCAAACGGCCGGTGTTTTTAACCGGTCGTATAAAACACTAGCGCATGGCGGTAATCCGATCTAGCGGCATGTTGTCAGACCTAGGTCGTGAGAACAGAGGCTGGTGGAGGTGCTTAACGCGTGCATCGATCCAATCGCCGCATCAATTCGCCCCGATCAATTCGCGACGGTCGAACAGCGGCAGAGAATCGCGCGATCCTCAGTTGGACTTCGCATTCTCCTTGGCATTGTCCGCCGTCGGCGATCCGTCCTGCGCGGGGCGCTTGCCGCCCCCGGTGATGCGCTGCTTCAGGAGATCGAGGAAGGGGGACGCCGCGGGCGACTGCCGGATCAGGCTTTCGGGGTCGGGGAAGATCAGCGGATCGTCCCAGGGGCCCTGCACCATGAAGGGCAATTGAAAGCCGGACGTCGTATTGAGGCTCGCCACGCCCTTCATGTCGTATTCGCGCGTCGGCACCGAGGCGGTGCCGGTCAGCGTGATCTTCGCCGCCGGCCCTTCGATTCGGATGTCCTCGGCGGTGGCGATCCCGTCGGAGAATTTCACCGCGATGGTGAGATTGTTATACGGCGTCGAACCGTTGCGGAAATTGCCGCCGCCCGACAGCGGCCGCCGTTCCAGGCGCTTCAGGAGCTGCTCGGCATTGAAGCCCGAGATCGCGCCGTCATGCCCGGTGATGGTGGCGCTGCCGTCGAGCGACTGCACGAGGCCGAACGGGCTCGAGCCGGAGGCGAACAGCGAGACGTTGATGTTGCCGCGGCCGGATAGCTTGTTGAGGCCGAACAGCTCCGTTGCGCAAGCCTGCAAATCCACATCCGTGAACTGGAATTGTGCCTTGATGTCGGCGACCGTATCGGACCGCGCGATGCCGAACGAGCCCTTCGCGATCCCGCCATAGACCTGCGCCTCGCCGACCGAGAGCGCCAGCGTGCCGTTGCGCAAATTGGCGCCGATCGCGGTGCGGCCGAGCTTGGTCGGCCCGACCGTCAGCCTTGCCGCCGACAGGCGCATGTCGAGGTCGGTGGTCGACAATCCCTGGAGATCGAACAGCTGCCTGTTCCAGTCGCGCGCCCCGCTCGCCAGCAGGCGGAAGGTGGAGATATAGGGTGTGAAGTCGAGCGCGTCGGCGGCAAGCGTCGCCTGCAGCGTCTGCCGGCCGTTGTTGGCGTAGGTCATGACGCCCTCGGCGGCGTTGCCGTCGAGCTCGACATTGACATTGGTGAGCGCGATCGAGGCGCCGACGACGTTGGCGCGCGCCTTCAGCGCGAAGCGGCCGAAACCGCCGCTGGCGGGCTGCGGCTGCCCGGTCCAGCGCAACGCGTTGCGCAAGGAGGGGCTGTCGATCGTCAGCGTACCCTCCATCATCGGGCTGGTGCGGTTGGCGACGCTGCCGTCGAAGGCGAGCTTGAGCGGCGCGCTGGCGATCCGCGCCTTCAGACCCGATCGCTCGCCGGAGAGGGCGGCGACGAAATCGGAAAAGCTGATCGAGCCGTCGACGCGCTCGCCGCGCCAGTCGAACTGTCCCGTCGCGGCGAAGGAGCGCGAGATCGAGGGCCAGGCCAGCGACAGGTCGATGTCGCCGAGCTGCTCGGTGGCGCGGGTGGCTGCGTCCTCGTAGTCGAGCACGCCATCCTGGATCCGGATTTCGGAGAACGAGACCTGATTCTCGGCCCCGGGCTTCATGGTGCGTGCGATGGTCTGGATGAAGGGCGTCCAGTTGCTCTCACCGTCCGGCTTCAGGCTGACATGGATGCGCGGCCGCAGCAGCGTCAGGTCGGCGATCTCGAACCGCCGCAGCAGGAGCGGCAGCAGCCGCAGATTGGCGGTGAGCACGTCGACATGGAGCGCGGAATCGCTGGTGCCGCCGCCCTTGAGGCCGACGTCGTGGAAGGAAATGTAGCTCGCAGGCAGCACCGAGATGTCGATGCTGCCCGCGACGTTGAGCTCGAGCCCGGTGACGTCGCGGATCTGCGCTTCGACCGCCTTGCGCAGCGCGTCGCGGTTGATGAGCCAGGAGGTCGCGATCAGGGCGATCAGCGCCACGCCGAGCAGCGCCGCGATCGGCGTCCCGAGGCGCTTCATTCCTTGGGCCATGGTCAATGGCGTGTCCTGATCGGGTTGGTCGTTGGAGCCGGAAGGGCGGTCGGGAAACCTGCGTGGCCGCGCCCAAGCCCTATTATGTTAAGTCCCGCAACTTGATGGGTTTTCTTGTCGCTTTCAAGGCCGTGGACGGTTCTGCCCACGGCGTGGGCAGCTTCTATCACCCGGACGCGGTGCGGAGAACCCCGTATCATTGACGGCTTTGGAGGATTTCGCCTAATAATCGCCGCCAATACGGCGCGTCGCCTCCAAACCGAAGGTTCAGTCGAAGGTAATTTGTATGAACAAGGTCTATCCCGACGCCAAGTCGGCTCTCGACGGCATCTTAAAAGACAACATGATGATCATGTCGGGAGGTTTCGGCCTCTGTGGCATCGCCGAGGAGCTGTCGGATGCGATCCGCGAGTCCGGCGTCAAGGGCCTGACGGTGGTCTCCAACAATGCCGGCGTCGACGGCATCGGGCTGAGCCGCCTGCTGGAAACGCGCCAGATCAAGAAGATGATCTCGTCCTATGTCGGCGAGAACAAGCTGTTCGCCCAGCAATTCCTCGCCGGCGAGCTGGAACTCGAATTCAATCCGCAAGGCACGCTCGCCGAGCGCATCCGCGCCGGCGGCGCCGGCATTCCGGCCTTCTACACCAAGACCGGCGTCGGCACGCTGATCGCCGAAGGCAAGGAAGTGAAGGAGTTCGACGGCGAGAAATATCTGATGGAACGCGGCCTGTTCGCCGACCTCGCCATCGTGCATGCCTGGAAGGGCGACACCGCCGGCAATCTCATCTACCGCAAGACCGCGCGCAACTTTAACCCGATGATGGCGACCGCCGCCAAGATCACGGTGGCCGAGGTCGAGCATCTGGTTCCGGCCGGTGAACTCAATCCCGACCACATCCACACGCCCGGCATCTTCGTGAAGCGCATCGTCGAGGTCGGCACGGCCAAGAAGCGCATCGAATTCCGCAACACCCGCCCGCGCACCGCCGCCTAGGCGTATCAGGAGACTCACATGGCCTGGACCCGTGAACAGATGGCCGCGCGCGCCGCGAAGGAATTGCGCGACGGCTATTACGTCAATCTCGGCATCGGCATCCCGACGCTGGTCTCGAACTACATTCCGGATGGCGTCGACGTCAGCCTGCAGAGCGAGAACGGCATGCTCGGCATGGGACCGTTCCCCTATGAGGACGAGGTGGATGCCGATCTCATCAACGCCGGCAAGCAGACGGTGAGCGAGCTGCCGTCGACCTCGTATTTCTCGAGCGCGGATTCCTTCGGCATGATCCGCGGCGGCCACATGGACCTGTCGATCCTCGGCGCCATGCAGGTGGCCCAGAACGGCGATCTCGCCAACTGGATGATCCCCGGCAAGATGGTCAAGGGCATGGGCGGGGCGATGGACCTCGTCGCCGGAGTCAAGCGCGTCGTCGTGGTGATGGAGCATTCGGCCAAGGACGGCCCGAAGCTGCTGAAGAAGTGCAATTTGCCGCTGACCGGCGAGCGCGTGGTCGACATGGTCGTCACGGATCTCGCCGTCTTCACCATCGACAAGCACGGCAATGGCGGCATGGCGCTGATCGAGCTCGCCGACGGCGTCTCGCTCGACGAGGTCAAGGCCAAGACCGAAGCCGAATTCCGCGTGGCGCTGACGAACACGTAAGCGATCGCCCGATCAAGTCGGTGATGGCGGTTGAGTTTGTAGAGCGCAGCTCTCTCAACAGCGTCATTGCGAGCGCAGCGAAGCAATCCAGACTCCCTCCGCGGAAAGGTTCTGGATTGCTTCGCTGCGCTCGCAATGACGGCGTGTGCTGCAGCGGCGCCCTGCTCCAATTCGTCCCTCGGCGGGCGGTAGGTCTTGCCGCTCTTGCGCGACAGCCAGCTCGCACGGCCTCCCCCGACGGGCATGCCTTCAAGCGGGGCCGCTCGGCACCTCGGAGAACCGGGTCAACCAGACCACCGGACCGATGCTGGCGGCGATGATCAGGAGGGCCGCGAGCGCGCCGTCCTCGAAATTGCCGCGGCTTGCGAACTGGTAGACCGACGTCGCTAGCGTTTCGACGTTGAGAGGCCGCAAGAGCAGCGTTGCCGGGAGCTCCTTCAGGCAGTCGACGAACATGATGATGACGGCGCCAAGCATCGCGGGCCGGAGCAACGGCAGATAGATCTGGCTCAACATGATCGCCTGGCCCGCGCCAACCGAGCGCGCGCTCTCGTCATAGTCGCGCGGAATGCTGTCGAACCCGGCCTTGATCATGCCGACCGGCACGGCCAGAAAACGAATCGTGTAGGCGATGACGACGGCCGTCCCCGAGCCGACCAGGATCAGCCCGGGTAGCGAACGTCCCGTCCAGGTAGCGACCGCACTCAGCGCGTTGTCGACCGCCAGTACGGGGGTCAGCAGACCAAGGGCAATCACGAGACCCGGCAGCGCGTAGCCGGTCTGCGCGATGCTCATCGCCAGATATCGCAGAGGGTCCGGCCGAAAGCGGTGCGCGATCGTCGTGGCGAGCGCAAGCATCAGCGCGATGAGCGTCGCGAGCGCTGCATAGGCAAACGAATGGAAGGTGTGGCGCCACAGGAGCGGGTCGAAATTTGCAAGCAGTCCGCGACCGAGAGCCTGATGCGCCAGATAGAACAGCGGCACGACGAAGCCGATCAGCACCGGCAGCACGCAGACCGCGAACGCGATCCATGCTCTTGTGCCCGAAAGCGGGGTTCGCTGCCTCACATGCGGGCTTTCGGCCGAGAATTCGGCGTTGGCGTTGCGACGGCCGTAACGCTCCATCGCGATCAGGCCGGCGACGATCGCAAGCATCAGGCATGCGAGTTGCGCCGCACCGGCAAGGCTGCCGCGGTTGAGCCAGGTGGTGAAGATCGAGACCGTCAGCGTGCGGATGCCGAGATACTCGCTGGCGCCGATGTCGTTGAGCGTTTCCAGCGCGACCAGCGCCACGCCGACCGCGAGCGCCGGCCGCGCCATCGGCAGTGAAACGCGCCAGAAAACAGTCCATCGGCCGGCCCCCAGCGTCGTAGCCGCCTCGGCGAATTCGGCAGACTGAACCTGAAACGTCGCGCGCGCCGACAGATAGACGTAAGGATAGAGCACGAGCCCGATCACGAAGATGGCGCCGGGCAGCGAGCGCAGGTTGGGCAGATGGCCGAGGGCATCGCGCAGCGGAAGCCAGATCGCCAAAGTGCGATGCACCAGGCCGAGCGGTTCGAACAGGTCGGCATAGACGTAAGCCGCAAGATAGGTGGGAATCGCCAGCGGCAGCGGCATCAGCCACAGCAGAATGCCCCGGCCGGAAAAATCGTGGCGCGATATCACCCATGCAGTGCCGGCGCCGATCAGAAGTGTGAGCGCGCCGACCCCGACGAGCAGGAGGGCTGTGTCCAGGAGGGCGGCCGGCAGCACGTAGTTGATCAGGTCGTGCCACACATCGGGCGCCGGCTGCAAAGCCAGCGAAACGATCGAGATCACGGGCGCCGCGACCAGGATCGCGGTTGCGATCGCGATTGCGGTCGCGGCGCGCCCGGCGTGGGCGCGGCCTCTCAAACGAGGCCGTGCGCCCGTATCTTCTGCCAGCTTGAGTGACGAGGGCCGCCAGAGATCAGTTGTCAAAGCCGACCTTGTCCACCAGCGAGGCCGCAGCCTTGCGGTTGGCAGCGATCTTAGCGATCGGCAACGAATCTGGGCCGAGCTTGCCGTAGCCCGCGATGGTAGAGTTGATGGGGACGCCGCTCCGAACCGGATATTCGTAGTTCTGGTCGGCATACATCTGCTGCGCCTGCTCGCTAACGAGCCACTCGATCAGCTTGATGCCGTTGGCCTTGTTGGGTGCGTGCTTGGCGAGCAGCACGCCGGAAAGGTTGACGTGGGTGCCGCCGCCCTCGAAGGTCGGCAGGATGACGCGGGTCGCCTCCGCCCACGGCTTCTTCTCGGGATCGTTGTTCATCATCAGCGCCCAGTAATAGGTGTTGCCGATGCCAATATCGCACTTGCCGGCGGCAACGTCACGCGCGGCTTCGCGATCGCCGCCCGACGGCTTCTGCGCGAGATTGGCCTTCACGCCGCGTAGCCATTCCTCGGCCTTGGCCTCGCCGTACTTGGCCGTATAGGCCGCGAACAGGGCGTTGTTGTAGATGTGCTGGCCCGAGCGAATGCAGATCTTGCCCTTCCACTTGGGATCGGCGAGCTCCTCATAGGTAATCTTGTCCTGCTTGACGCGATCCTTCGAGGCGTAGATCACGCGCGCGCGCATGGAGATGCCGGCCCAGTGTCCGTCCGGATCGCGATACTGCGCAGGCACGACCTTATCGACCACCTCCGACTTGATCGGCTGGGTGACGCCCGCCTGCACGGCCTCGTCGATGCGGCCGATGTCCACCGTCAGCAGCACGTCGGCCGGACCGTTGGCGCCTTCCGCCTTCATGCGCTGCTCCAGACCTGAGCTTGCGGAGACGACATTGACCTTGATGCCCGTATCCTTGCTGAAGGCGTCGAACAGCGGTTGGATCAGCTTGGTCTCGCGATAGGTATAGACGTTGACCTCGCCATTGGCGGCTGCTTTCGACGCGAAGGATAAGGTCAGGCTCAACACCGCCGCGGAGGCGGCGAGGACGCGAAGATTGATCATAAGGGCTGCTCCAAGGGGCGATTGACGCCAGATTGAGTAGCGCAGGCGGTGCGACAACGTCAGCGACCCGATGTCGCGAGGAGCACGACTTAGAGCGATTCCAATATTTATTGCTTTAGATCGATTCTAATCAACGGAGACGTTGACGGGAAAACGTATGCGCGCCGCTAAAATTATGATCTTGCCGCCCACACCTTGCTCCAGCGCGCCGATACGCTCGCCACCCAGGACGTCTCCTCGCGTACCAGGCGGAAGCCGAGATTGGCGGGCGGCACGCCCTGGGCGCAGCCGCCGGCGCGGGCGTCGCGGATGAAATCGGTGACATAGGCGCGGTGCGCGCCCTCGGCGACGCGCACGCCGCAGTTCACGGTCGGGCGGCCGGCATTGCCTGAAGCGTCGACGCGCGAGCGCACGAAGCAGGTCGACGTCCACTCCCAGACATTGCCGGCAAGATCTTCGATGCCGTGTTCGTTCGGGCCGAACTTGCCGAACGGATAGGTCTTGGTGTCGGAGAGGTCGCGTTCGGATTCGCGCTCATAGCGGCTGATCCAGCGCTTTGAAGGATCGTTCGCATCGACCGCGACACTGTCGTCCTTGAATCTGGAGCCGGCGGCAAAGGCCCATTCCTCATCGCTCGGCAGACGGTAATGGTGGCCCGTCTTGCGCGACAGCCAGCCCGCATAGGCCTCGGCGTCGTGCCAGTTCACCTGCACCGCAGGGCGATCGGGGGCGACCGCCACGTCGCGATCGAGGGCGCGGCAGGCGCCGTCCTGCACGCAAAGCTGATAGTCGGATGACGAGACCTGGTTTCGCATGATGTGCAGCGGCCGGTCGACGCGCATCGCGCGCAGCGGCGCTTCCGCCTGCTGCCCGCCGCGTGTGAAATCGCCGGCCTCGCGATAGGACAGGCTGCCCGGCGCGACCCTGACGATCGCAGGCTCCGTCGCCGTGCCGCGGACCGCCATGGTCGAAACCAGGGGTGCCATCGCGATCGGCCCTGCGAGCCCGGCGGCGCAGGCGAGTGCCAGTTTGAGCTTGAATGCGATCAGCATGGTCATTCCCCGAAGAAAGAAGGGGCCGGTGATAACCGGCCCCTTTTCGCGTTTAGTTGGTCTTGGGAGCCGGTATTTCGGCAGGTGCCTTCACCTGGGTCATCAGATCGTCGTTCCACTTGCCTTCGACCTTGAAGTGCGCGGTCGCGCCGAGATTGGCCGCCTCGATCAAATTGTGCGTGACATAGGCGTAGATGCCGGGCTGCTGGAATTTGTACAGCGCAGCTCCCGCCGAGCCGCCGCGGATGAACCAGGTCTCGAGCCCGACTTCAGGTGCATTGCCGAACTTGCCGGTCTCCCAGACATAGTCGCCATGGCCGCCGATCAGATGCGGACGGCTGTCGCGATTGGCCTGCGAATGCAGGATCAGCACGTTCTCCCCGACCTTGGCGGTGAGCGCGTTCTTGCCGGTGAGCGCGCCGACCTTGCCGTTGAAGACGACATGGGTGGGGATCAGCTTGTTCATCACCTCCTCGGTCTCGGTAAAGGCTTCGCCGGGCGATTCGTAGGACTTGAAATTGCCCTTCGCGTCGCGCGGCACGTACATGTCCTGCTCGCCGATATAGTAGACCTTGTCGTACTTCAGAGCGTGGCCCTTGCCGTCGTTCAGTCCGTCGCGCGGCAGCACCATCACGGCGCCGTTCATGCCGGAGACGACGTGCCAGGGGATCATCGGACCACCGGGTGCGCAGTGATAGACGAACACGCCGGTCTTGGTCGCCTTCCAGCGCAGCACGACCTGCTCGCCGGGGTTGATCAGCGTCAGTTCGCCGCCGCCGAGCGCGCCGGTCGCGGAATGGAAGTCGATGTTGTGCGGCATGGTGTTGGTCGCGGGATTGACCAGCGTCAGCTCGACGTAATCGCCCTCATGTACGACCATGAGCGGTCCCGGCATCGAACCGTTGAACGTCATTGCCTGGAAGGTGGTGCCCTTGTCGTCGATGACGACCTTCTTTTCCTCGACCGTCATTGTAAACTCGACGATCTTGGGGCCCTGGGTCGTGGCCTGCTCGTGCGCGTGCACGAAGGGCGGAGCGACCAGCTCGACCTTCTGACGCGGCAGCTTGAGATCGCTGGCGGCGAAAGCCGGGGTCGCCAGCATCAAAGCGGTCGCGGCGGCGCTGATCAATGCGGCTCTGCGGGTGAACATCGGAAGCATCCTTCATCTGAAAAGTTTTTGATGACGGAATGCAGTGTGCTCCGATCTCGGCGATGGTGTTTGCGCTGCAACAAGGTTTTGCCGGATTCAGCTACGCACCAGCGCCTAGGTGTCTCAACGGAGCAGGATCGGCGCGCCACATTAACCGCATCCGATGGCGTGATGCGGATGTCGCGGCCGAGCGACCAGCGGCCGCACGGCGGTACCGACATTTCTGACGCGCCACGGATCATTGCCGACGCGTTCGGCGGCTGCGGCCTTGGAGAAGACGCGACTAGAACAGCTCCGTGGCAAGCCAGACCGTTGCCCAGATCGCCAGCGACAGCACGGCGAGGACGGCGGCCAGAGCGCGCGCGGCGCCGGCCGGGGCCGGTACGACCGGGGTCGGGCGGAAGTCGTCGAAACGCGGGATATGGCCGCGGACGTCGAGCAGGGAAAGGATCAGTTCGAGTGCGAGAAGCCTCATGGCAACGCTCCGGATGGCCGCACGAATGTTTCTGATCATGGCCGGGAACCGGCTGCCGGGCTTTGCGCGAGCGCAAAGTCCCTTCGGCGCATCCGGGTTAATTGAACTCATTCCGTGATTTGCCGTGATGTCTGCACACGGCCGAAATTTACGAATGGGTAAGATATGAGAGCTGATCTGGCGGCAAGCTACGGCGAAGAGCGATTGCCACGCTACACGAGCTATCCGACCGCGCCCCATTTCTCGACGGCGGTCGGCCCGGACACCTACGCCCGTTGGCTGGCGGAACTGCCCGCGGGCGCCAGCGCGTCCCTCTATCTCCACGTGCCGTTCTGCCGCGAGATGTGCTGGTATTGCGGCTGTCATACCCAGATCGCCCGCCGTGACGAGCTCATCGCCGGCTATCAGCGGACGCTGCGCAGCGAGATCGCGCAGATCGCCGAAACCATCGGCCGCCGCATCAAGGTGGAGCACATCCATTTCGGCGGCGGTACGCCGACGATCATGGCGCCGGAGGCTTTCGTCGAGTTGATGGCGACGATGCGCCAGAAGTTCTTCGTGCTGCCCTCGGCCGAGATCGCGGTCGAGATCGATCCCCGCACCTTGACCGCCGACATGGTCGAGGCGATGCGGCTCTCCGGCGTCAACCGCGCGAGCCTTGGCGTGCAGAGCTTCGATCCCGTGGTGCAGCGGGCGATCAATCGCGTGCAGAGCTTCGAGCAGACGGCCTCCGTGGTCGACATGCTCAGGCGCGCCGGTGTCGCGGGAATCAATTTCGACCTGATCTACGGGTTGCCGCACCAGACCGTCGCATCGTGCCTGGATACGGTTCGGCGCAGCCTCACCCTCGCGCCCGACCGCCTCTCCGTGTTCGGCTACGCCCATGTGCCGCAGTTCAAGAAGCACCAGCGCATGCTCAACGAAGCCGTGCTGCCAGACGGCCTCGCGCGGCATGACCAGGCTTGCGCGATCGCCAATGCGCTGAAGGAGGCCGGTTACGTGCAGATCGGGCTCGATCATTTCGCCCGGCCGGGCGATGCCATGGCGGTGGCGTTCGAGGAGGGGACGGTGCGGCGCAATTTTCAGGGCTACACCACCGACAAGGGTGAGGTCCTACTCGGCTTCGGCGCCAGCGCGATCGGGCATTTGCCGCAGGGTTACGTCCAGAACGAGGTGCAGATCGGCGCCTATGCGCAGAGCGTCGCCGCCGGCCGTCCCGCTACCGCGAAGGGCTATCGGCTCACCGACGACGACCGGCTGCGCGCCGACATCATCGAACGCATCATGTGCGAGTTCAGCGCCGATCTCGGCGACATCTGCGCCCGCCATGGCGCCGAGGCCACGGCGATGTTGCGCTCGGCGGCGCGTTTGAGGCCGCTGATCTCCGACGGCGTCGTGAGGCTGGAGGGCAATCGCCTCGCAGTCGCAAAAGACTCGCGCTTCCTGGTCCGCAGCGTCGCTGCCGCGTTCGACGCGCATCTCAACCCGGCAAAGCAGCTGCACAGCCGGGCGGTGTAATTCGTCATTCCGGGGCGCGCGCAGCGCGAGCCCGGAATCCATTTCTGTACGTCATCCGACGCCCGATGGATTCCGGGTTCGCGCCAAACGGCGCGCCCCGGAATGACGAGCTGAGGGAACCGGCAACTACTTGCGCTCCAACAAAGAAAGCACCACCCCCGCCGTTATCGTCATCTCCGAACGGAGTTGTCCATGTCCTTTGGATCCGACGATCTGGTCGATGACATCATGCGTACGGCGCCGCACACCATCCGCGTGTTCCTTGCCTTCAGAATGGCCTGTGTCGGTTGCCCGATCGCAACCTTCCACACGGTGGATGATGCCTGCCGCGAGCATGGCATCGACCGCGAAAAATTCCTCGCCGCGCTGGTCGATCGCGTGCCGGCGTGAAACGGTCTGGAATTCGCGCGGGCGCGCGTGGATTCTTGGGTGAGGGGCGGCTTTCGCCGTAAGCGGAAGCCCCCACCCCTATCTTGGACGGAGGCGCCTTGGTGCAGCCGTCACGCTGCCCCGCTGTCTGCGCTCCGCTCCGCCAACACGACGATCCCGTGCGGATCGCGCAGGATGATGCGCTGACGGCCGCTTTCGACGAGGCCTTGGCTCTCCCAGCCGCTGAGGATGCGGCTGACGGTGTGCAGCGTGGTGCCGGTCATCTGCGCGATGTCCTGGCGGCTGATCGGGAAGTCGATCTCGATGCCGTAGTCGAGCTTCTTGCCGGACTGCTTGGCGAGGCGCAGCAGCGCATGCGCGACGCGCTGCTCGACCTGCTGGGTCGACATTTCCAGGATGCGGGTGTGGCTCTCCTGGAGGCGCGTGCCGACGGTCTGGAGCGTGTTGGCGGCAAGCGAGGGAAATCGCTCGACCAGCCGCGGCCAGGCCGAGGTCGGCCAGATCAGCACCACGCTGTCGTCGGCTGCGGTCGCGGTCGCCGGGTATCGCGCGGCGCCGATCGCCATGGCAAGCCCGAACGTTTCGCCGGGCGCGACGTAGCGCACCACGATCTGCTCGCCGGTCGGCGTGGTCTTGGCCGCGCGGACGTGGCCGTGCAGCAGCAGGAAAAAGGACTGCGCGTCCGCGCCCTGCTCGAAGATGGCACTGTTCTTGGGATATCGCGCCGAACGGGCCTCACGCAGGATCTCGTCCAGAGCTTCTGGCGTGAGCCCGGCAAACAGCGGCAAATGCGCAACCAGCGATGTGTCGACCTTGGCCATTCTGCCTCCTTGGCGTCGGGAGTGTGATGGCACCTGCAATCGTTCGATAGTTTGCGATAGCGCAAAACGGGACGATCGGTTGGCAGTATTTTTCCAGGCAACGGACTGAAGTTCATTGGAGTTGACCCTATGGCTGGCGCCCGATCCCGCAACTATGAGGGCTGGCCGCTGTTTGCGCACAGTTTTCGGCCTTTCTTCCTGCTCGCCGCGATCCAGGCCGGATTGTCGATCCTGGCCTGGCTGCCGATGTTCTATGGCGAATTGTCGGTGAGTTCCGCATTCGCGCCGCGCGACTGGCACGTCCACGAAATGCTCTACGGCTTCCTGCCGGCGGTGATCACCGGGTTCCTGTTCACGGCCATTCCGAACTGGACCGGCCGGCTGCCGATCCAGGGCACCTCGCTCGGGGCGCTGGTGATGGTCTGGCTTGCCGGGCGGGTCGCGGTGACGCTGTCGGCCGATACCGGTTGGGCGTTCGCGTTGGCCGTCGACGCCGCCTTCCTGGCGCTGGTCGTCGCCGCCGCGGCGCGGGAGATCATCGCAGGCGGCAACTGGCGCAACCTGCCGGTGGTGGGACTGGTGTCCGTTCTGCTCGCCGGCAACGTCGCTTTCCATCTCGAGGCGCATTACCAGGGCGCGGCCGATGTCAGCATCCGCGTCGGCACCGGTGTGGTCGTGCTGCTGATCGCGCTGATCGGCGGCCGCATCATTCCGAGCTTCACCCGCAACTGGCTGGTCAAGTTCAATCCCGGCCGTCTGCCGGTCCCGTTCGGGCGCTTCGACGGCGCAGTGATCGGATGCAGCGCGCTCGCGCTCATCTCCTGGATCGCGGCGCCGCTGAATGCCGTCACCGGCGTGCTGATGGCGCTGGTCGGCGGGCTGCATCTGGTGCGGCTTGCGCGCTGGGCCGGCGATCGCACTTTTCGCGAGCGACTGCTGGTGATCCTGCATGTCGGTTACGTGTTCGTGCCGTTCGGCTTCATCCTGCACGCCATTGCGGTGTTCGGAGCGCTGCCGGCGAGTGCAGGCATCCACGCCTGGATGACCGGCGCGGCGGGAACCATGACGCTCGCGGTGATGACCCGCGCGAGTCTCGGCCATACCGGACAGGCGTTGACGGCTTCGCCGGCGATCCAGGGAATCTATGCCGCGATCATCATCGCGGCACTGGCCCGGGTCGCGGCCGTGATGTTTCCCGCGCACAGCTATGTGTTGTTGCACATCGCCGCCTGCGGCTGGCTCGTCGCGTTCCTCGGATTTGCCGTCGCGTTCGGCCCGCTCCTTGCCGGCAGCCGGCGCCGCGCCCTCGCCATCATGGGTGTGCCGGCTCCGGCGCGCTGAACTCAAGCAGCGCTCGCCGAGGGCGCATCGGCCGGCGGTGCCGTTGGCCTCACGCCCTTGCGCCAGTCGGTGATGGTGCAGCCGAAGCGGCCGCGGAACCAGCGTGCCATGGCACTCTGCGCGGAGAAGCCAAGCTGCACCGCGATGTCGCCCAGCGGCCGCCCTGGGTCGTCGATCAGCTGAGTGACGAGATCGGCGCGTTGCGCATCCAGGATTGCCGAGAAGCTGGTGCCCGATGCGGCGAGGTGGCGGTGGATGGTGCGGCGGGTGCAGGCAAGATGCTCGGCGACGCGCTCGACGGTGCAGTCGCCGGTCGCGAGCAGGGTCCGCACGACCTCGTCGACCTTTCCTTCCCAACTTGCCGGCCGGGTCTCGATTGCCTCGATCCGCTTGCGCAGATAAGTCGCGATCAGGGGATGCGCGCCCGGGATCCGGCGCTCCATGTCGTGCGCCGACAGCAGGATCGCATCGCCCTCGGCGTTGAACGTCACGCGGCAGCCGAAGAAGTCGCGATAGCGCTTGCGGTCCTTCGGCGGCGGATAATGCAGATGCACTTCCTGCGGCCGCCAGTCATGGCCGAACAGCGATTGGATGATGCGGTGGACGCTGCCGAGCGCCATGTCGATCGACTGGTGCGGCGGGCTCGGCTGCCGGCCGCGCAGATGCAGCGTGACGGTCACGGTCTGCCTGCCGCGCGTCACATCCAGCCGCATGCCGTCATGATGGATATGGATGAAGCGCGAGAACGCTTCGATCGCTTCGCCCACGGTCGCCTGCTCGCGCACGATCAGGCCGACAGCGCCGAAATTGGTCAGGCCACCGCGCTCGGCGAGACGCAAGCCGAAATCTTCGGCGCCGGACGCCGCTGCCGACAATTCGAGCAGACGGCGCAGCCCGGCGACGGCAATGGGAGTGTCGGGCTGGTCGAGACAGGCCAGCGGCAGCCCGGCCTTGCGCATCATCTGTCTGGGATCGAGCCCCACCGACCGGGCAACTTCCGGGTAATAGCTCAAGCCTGCGCTGCGAACGAGGTCGGTCATGCGAACCGTTCCTGCCAGCCATTCCCGCAGATGTCCCGAAATGTAAAGTTTCTGTCTCGGTCCGTCAAATCCAGGAACCGGGCGGAACATACATAAGGGAAACCGAGGCACTGGCGTGAATGCCGTGCTCATGACGGCGCGGCGTGGCGATGGGGCCTGCTTTCCGTCTCGGACCATTTGACCAAGACATTGCTGGATCGGGTTTATGCCGGGAAACACGCTTTCCAAGGGTGAGGTATTCGTCATCGAGACTGACGCGGCCTCCCGCGAACAACTTTCAGCCGCGCTCCAACAGAGCGCCTATAACGTGATCTGCTTCGCTGACGGTGCGTCTCTGTTGTCCGAGGCAAAGGCGCGGATGCCGGCCTGCGTGCTGATGGAGCTGCCGCCCGATCGCTCCGGCCTCGACATGCTCAGGCGGCTGCGCCAGGAAAACTGCATGGCACCGGTGCTGGTGACCTCGGCGAACGGTAGCATCGCCATGGCGGTCGACGCCATCAAGAGCGGCGCAGCGGACTTCATCGAAAAGCCGTTCCGCACCCATGACATCGTCGGCCGGATCGATGCCGCCATCGATGAATTCGCGCAGCCCCGCACGAGCCGGCAGGGCTGGCTGCCCGGCTGCGAGCCGCTGACAGCGCGCGAAGCCGACGTGCTCGAGCACCTCGCCGCCGGCCTGACCAACAAGGAGATCGCCCGCCGCATGCATCTGAGTGCGCGGACGGTCGAAGGTTACCGCGCCGGCATCCTGAAGAAGGCCGGGGCCAAGAACGTGACCGATCTGCTCCGACGCATCTTCGGCCAGGGCTCGCCGACCCAGGCTTAAGACCCGCGGGATTGCCATACGTTCCGCAGCCTTGGTGCCGCCGCAGCGGTGCCCAACGGAAACCCCAATCGAACCGGTTCCTTCCCTGCCGCGTCCAATCATCTTGGCAAGGCATCTTTCGCGCGTCCGGCTGGTGACGCGTCGATATCGGCAGGGAGGAATTTCATGCGCATCACCGCAAAATGTCTGGCAACCACGAGCCTGGTCCTGGTGACCACGGTCCTCGCGGTGCCGTCATGGGCCGCCGAATTGGATGCCAATTCGGCGATCGACACCGTGACGGTCTATCCCGATGGCGCCACCGTCACCCGCATCATCGCGCTGGACCTCGCCTCCGGCGATTCGACACTGGTCGCCAGGGATTTTCCGCTCTCGCTCGATCCGTCCTCCCTTCGTGTCGAAGGCGAGGCGGGCGCCAAGCTCACCATCGGCACGATCGATGCCCGGCCGCCGCGGGCCACGCCGCCCGTCAACCTGTCCGAGCTCGACAAGCGCATCGAAGCGCTGAAGGATCAGCGCGCCGACCTGCAAGGTGCGATCGACTCGGCAAACGCAAGGCGCAGCTTTGCCCAGCGCTTTGCCGAAGCCTCGCCCGCCGGCCTCGGCGACAAGGGCGAGGCCCGGCCGATCACCGAATGGCGCGCGGCCTTTGCCGCGGTCGCCGAGGAGACCGCGACCGCCGACACGACGATCCGCGACGCCACGCGAAAGCAGCGTGAGATCGACCGCCAGATCGCGCAGCTCGAGGCCGAGCGCTCGGCCAAGCCGCCGAGCAAGCTGGAGGTGCGAATCGACGTCGCCTCGGCCGCCGCGACCAAGGCGACGCTGCGGGTGACTTACGCCGTGCGCAACGCACGCTGGGTGCCGCTCTACGACGCCCGGCTGGACACCGGCGCCAAGGATCGCAAGCCGCAGCTCGAACTCGTTCGTCGCGCCGAGATCACGCAGTCGACCGGCGAGGACTGGTCGAATGTCGCGCTCGGTGTCTCCACGGTGCGTATCGGGCGTGGCGGCAGTGCGCCGGAGCTCGGCTCGCTGGTGGCGCAATATCCGCAGCCGCCCAAGCCGCTGGCGCTCGGCACCGCCTCGGACCTGGCGCGGCCTGCGCCGACCGCCCGCCAGCGTTCGGCGCAGTTCGAGCCCATGTCCAAGGTCGCAGAGGCGACCGAGCGCGCCGACGAGCAGCAGGCGGTGGCCGAGATCGGCGGCTTCCAGGCGACGTTCAAGATTCCCGGCCGCGTCAGCCTCGGCGCCGCGGAAGGAGCCAAGAGCATGCGCATCGCGGCCATGACGGTGCCCGCCGAACTCGCCGTCCGTGCCGCGCCGGTGCTGGACCCGACCGCCTTCCTCGAAGCCAGCTTCAAGCAGACCGACGACACGGCCCTGCTGCCTGGCAAGGTCGCGATCTATCGCGACGGCGTCTTTGTCGGTCGCGGCAAGATCTCGGCGTCGGCCAAGGACGACATTGTCCGGCTCGGCTTCGGCGCCGACGATAAGGTCAGGATCGAGCGCGCCGTGCTCAAGCGCAATGAAGGTTCGGCCGGCCTGCTGGTCACGACGTCCAAGACCGACGAGCGTGCGTTCAAGACCACCATCCGCAACGGTCATGATTTCCCGCTTCGCGTTGCCATCGAGGATCAGTTGCCGGTCAGCGAGAGCGAGGACATCGTCGTCGAGATGCTGCCGTCGACCACGACGCCGACCGCGAGCAACATCCGCGACAAGCGCGGCGTGCTGGAATGGTCGTTCGACGCCAAGCCCGGCGAAGTCCGCGACATCAACTTCGCCTGGCGCATCCGCTGGCCGAAGGACAAGAGCATGGTGATCGTGCCGGCGGGGTAGGTTGCGCCTTCCACCTCGCCCCGCTTGCGGGGAGAGGTCGGATTGCATCGAAGATGCAATCCGGGTGAGGGGGACTCTCCGCGAGTCCAACTCTCACCGTCCCCGCGGAGGCTCCCCCTCACTCCAGCCCCCCGCAAGCGGGGCGAGGGAGGACACCTTCACCGCGGTGTCGGCGGCGCGCGCATCGACTGCGGCAGCACGTACGGCACGCCGTCGTCATCCCGATGAACCACGGCCTCGATCTCGAAAATGTCACGGATGATCTCGCGCGTGACGATGTCTGCGCGCGAGCCGTCTGCGGCAAGCTTGCCGCCAGCCAGCACGATCAGCCGGTCGGCAAAGCGGATGGCCAGGTTGAGGTCGTGCAGGATCGCGATCACCGCCGTGCCGCTGCCGGCGCGGCGGCGCGCCGCTTCGACGAGGTCGATCTGGTGACGCAGATCGAGGCTCGAGGTCGGCTCGTCCAGCAGCAGAAGCCCCGGGCCCTGCTCGGCTTCGCCGCAGGCGAGCTGCACCAGCACGCGGGCGAAATGGGCGCGCTGCTGCTCGCCGCCTGACAGGGTCGGCAATTGCCGTTCGCGGAAATGCGCAAGGCCGACCTCCTCGAGGGCGGCATCGACGAGCGGGCCCGCGTCACGCGCGCTGCGATCGTTCACGCCCATCCGCACGATCTCCGCGACGGTGAAGGGAAAGGAGACGCTGATGTGCTGGGACAGCATCGCGCGGCGGGCGGCGAGCTCGCGCGGCGTGAAGCTGCCGATGTCGCGCTGCTTCAGGCGCACCTCGCCTGCGCTCGGCCGCAGATCGCCGGAGAGCAGCCGCAGCAAGGTCGATTTGCCTGCGCCGTTCGGACCGATGACGGCGACCATCTCGCCGGCCGCAACCGTCAGGCCGACGCCATCGAGCAGCGTCGCGCGGCCGGCGCGCTTGCTGAGGGATCGCGCCTCGATCACGGCACTCATAGCGAGGCGAGCCCGCGCTGCCGCAGCAGGATGAAGAGGAAGACCGGCGCGCCGACCGCCGCGGTCAGGATGCCGATCGGCATCTCCGCCGGCGCAACGATCGTGCGCGCCAGGGTGTCGGCGCCGACCATCAGGATCGCGCCGAGCAGCACCGAGGCCGGCAGCAGCAGCCGATGCGCGGGTCCGATGACGAGGCGGAGCAGATGCGGCACGACGATGCCGACGAAGCCGATGACGCCGCTGATCGACACGGCGACGCCGGTCATGGCGGAGACCATGACGATCGAGATCCGCTTCAGACGCTCGACATCGACCCCGCCGTGAAAAGCGTCGGCCTCGCCGAGCACCAGGAGATCGAGGCCGCGCGCGATGAAGGTGCAGGCGCCGAGCCCGATGACGAGGATCGGTGCGAGCACGGCGGCTTTGGTCCAAGTCACGCCGCTTATCGAGCCCAGCATCCAGAACGTGATGTCGCGGAGCTGGCGATCGTCGGCGACGAAGACCAGAAGCCCGATGCCGGCATTGGCGATGGCGGTGATGGCGACGCCGGCGAGCAGGAAAATCGCGATCGAGGTGCGCCCCGAACGGCTCGAGATGCCGTAGAGGATTGCGGTCGTGGCCAAGGATCCCGCGAATGCAGCGAGCGGCAGCAGCTCGGCCTGAAGGAAGCGCAGCGTCTCGCCAAAGCGCGAATCGGTGAAGACGATCGCGCTTGCGGCTGCGAGCGCGCCGCCACTGGAGACGCCGACCAGCGCAGGATCGGCGAGCGGGTTACGAAACAGTCCTTGCATGATCGCGCCGGCCGCGGCGAGCAGGCCGCCGATCATCGCGGCCGCCGCGATCCGGGGGACGCGGATCGTCCATAGCACGAGCTGGTCGCGGGCGGTCATCGCCGTGCTTTCGCCTGACAGTCCGAGTGCGGCAGGCAGGCGGGAGAGGGGGATGCCGGCGGCGCCGAGCGTCAGCGCGACGATCGCGGTGACCGCGAGCACCGCGATCAGGAGCAGGATCGCTAATGATGCAGACGGCCGCCTCGCGCCGGCGTGTCGTTCCGGGCTGCGCGCTCCAGTCTCGACTGCCACGCTCATTGCCGGCAATTCGCCGCCGACAGCGCCGACGTGAATCCGTCGCCCCGTTCGGCCAACGCTGGATAGAGTCTTGTGGAAAGATCGCGGGCCGCTGCCGCCGTCCGGGGTCCGAAGCCGAGCAAATAGAGCCCGTCCATGGCGATGAAACTCTTGTTGGCTGCGACCGGCGTCAGCGCAAACCCGGGATGGGCATAGATCGCCTCGGCCTGGACCGGGTCCTTGCCGCGTTCGATCGACAGCGCGACGTCGGGTCTTGCCACCGCGATCGCCTCGTCGCCGATGATCTTGTAGCCGTCGAAATCGTCGATGGCATTGGCGGCGCCGGCGAGCTGGATGATCTCCTCGGCCGCAGTCTTGCGGCCGGCTACCAGCGCTCTCCCGTTCTGCAGCGACATCACGAACATCACGCGCACCGGCCTGGTCACCTTGGCACGCAGGGCGCGGAGCTGCGCAAAATCGGCGCTGACCGCGGCGCTCAGGCACGCGGCGCGCGCGTCGACGCCCATGGCGTGACCGACCAGCTTGATCTTCTCGATCAGGCCGGCCTCGGTGAAGGTGTCGGGCACCAGCACCAACGGCACTTTCGCGGTTTCCAGGATGTCCATGGTCTCGCGCGGACCCGAGCCCTGGATCGCCAGGATCAGGGTCGGATTGAGGCCCAGCACGCCCTCGGCGGAGATCTGGCGCATGTAGCCGACATTGGGTTTGTCCTGCAGCGCCGCCGCCGGATAAAGGCTGGTGGTGTCGACGCCGACCAGCCGGCTCTCGAGCCCGAGCGCATAGAGGATCTCGGTGATGGCGCCGCCGATCGAGACCGTGCGCGCGGAATCGGTCACGGCGATCTCGCGATTGCGCGCGTCATGTACGGTGATGCCGGCGGCGTGCGCGGCCGGCGTGAGCGCGATTCCGCTGGAGAGCAGGAGGCTGGCGATGGTGCGGCAAAATACCATTGCGGATTACTTCGTCAGGATCAGCTTGTTCTGCGAGGTCAGCCGAAGCCGATAGCTGTCTTCGCCATGCGCAATGATGATCTCGCGGGCGGCCGCGAACAGCTCGCGGCTGTCGATCTGGCCGCCCCGCATGGTCAGGGTTCTCGTTGTCGCAGAAGAGCTTCCTGCTGCCCCCGCCGCGTCGCCGTCGTTGTCTGCGGACGTTGCTGACATGTGAAGTGTGATGCGCCTTCGAAACCTTGGAGTGCTGCTTGTTTGTATAGGCGGCACCGAGCGCATTCCAACGGCTGCAATTTACAATCGATATAAACTGCAACCTGATGTCATTGACCGTCAGGGTGTTGCCACGTAACCAATTATGGCGGCGGGGAACTTGCCCGCGCGACCTGAGAAGTCAGCCAGCCAGCCGTTCGCGTTGCGAACGCACGCCAGCCAGAAGATTCCAAATTTTGAAGTGAAGTGCAGGCTGGGGCTGATATGGCTGACGGGGCTAGGTATTCGCGCGCCCTGATTTTGGGCGCGTCGGTGGTTTCATTTGCGGCAGTGATGACGGAGAGCGGTCTCGCGCAGACTGCATCGCCGCAGGCCGAAAACGCGTCCACGGAACGGCCGAAACAGGCCAAACGCAAGCCGTCAAAGCCGCAAGTCGCGCAGCAGGCAACGCCTGAAATCCTGAACGCTCGCGCCCAGGCCGGCAGCACGGCGCCGGTGCAGGTGCTGGACACCATTACGGTCGCTGCAACCAAGACCAAGGAGCGCGCGATCGATGCGCTCGCGCCGGTCAGCTCGATTTCGCTCGACCAGATCCAGGGGATCCAGCCGAACCGGCTGTCGGGCATCTTCTATGCGGTACCTGGCGTGTCGTTCCAGGAGCGCGGCGACGATCCCGCAACGGTCATCAACATCCGCGGCCTGCAGGATTTCGGCCGCGTCGCTGTCGTCGTCGATGGCGCCCGGCAGAACTACCAGCGCACCGGCCACAATGCCAACGGCTCCTTCTTCCTCGACCCTGAATTGATCGGCGGCGTCGATGTCGTACGCGGGCCGACCGCCAACATCTACGGCTCCGGCGCGATCGGCGGCCTGGTCTCGTTCCGCACCAAGGACATCAATGACGTGCTGCGTCCCGGCGAGCGCTGGGGCGTCGATCTCTCCGGCTCTTACGGGTCCAACAACAATCGCGGTCTCGGCTCGGTGTTCGGCGGCGTCCGCGCCACACCCGACGTCGATATCTTCGGCGGCGCGGTCTATCGCACGCAAGGCAACTACAAGGACGGCAACGGCACCGAGATCGGCAACACCGGCAATCAGGTCGAGAGCGGGTTGATGAAGCTCACCGTGCGTCCCGCGCTCGGTCACGAGGTCAAGTTCGGCGCCGTCTTCCAAGATTACCAATACGATATCGGCCAGTTCAATCGCGGTCCGACCACCACCCCAGCGCTGATTGCCCTGAATCGCGGCTCGTCGGTCTATGCGTCCGATACCAAGAACTACACCGGCACCGTGACCTGGAATTATTCGCTCCCGAGCGACAATCTGTTCGACTGGCACATGTCGGTCTATGGCAATCGCACCGATAACGACCAGACCAAGACCTACCATTACGGCACGATGCCGTCGGCCTATTGCAACGGCGGGTTCGGCAACAACGTCTCGGGCTGCGTCGGCGACCAGCGCGGCTATGTCCTCAATACCTACGGCATCGACGTCAACAACACCACGCGCTTCAACGTGGGCGATTGGCGCAACGCCGTCACCTGGGGTATCGACGCCTTCCAGGACGACGTGATCACGACCGACAGCCGCGGCAATTCCAACATCACGACGCCGAGCGGCATCCGCACCGTGTCGGGCGGTTTCCTTCAGCTGAAGCAGAACTACAGCACCTGGTTCGAGGCGGTGAGCGCGATCCGCTATGACCGCTATGACCTCGATTCCGGCAAGACGCATGCCGGCGGCGACCGCTTCTCGCCGAAGATCACCCTCGGCGTCACGCCGGTCCCGGGCTTCCAGCCCTATGTCAGCTATGCCGAAGGCTATCGCGCGCCGTCGATCACCGAGACGGTGATCTCGGGCGCGCACGCGACCGGCGGCGGGCCGGCTCTCTTCCCCTGTCCAGGCGGCACCGCCGGCCTGTTCTGCTTCCTGCCCAACGCGAACCTGCGTCCTGAGGTCGGCAGGAACAAGGAAGTCGGCATCAACCTGAAATACGACAACATCTTCAGCGCCAATGACTCATTCCGCGGCAAGATCAATCTGTTCCGCAACGATGTCAGCGACTACATCGACCTCGTCGCCTCGACGCCGGTGCCGACCGGGTTCGGCTCGTTCAGCCAGTACTATCAGTACCAGAACATCGCCAACGCCCGTATCCAGGGCTTCGAGGCGGAGACGATGTACGATGCCGGCAATTGGTTCATCGGCGTCGCCGGTCATTACATCCACGGCAAGAACGTCGCCACCAATATCGGGCTTGCAACCATCACCCCGCGCAAGGTCGTCACGACCGGCGGTGTCCGCCTGCTCGATCGCACCCTGATCCTGTCGGCGCAGTGGGCCTCATTCGGGGCCAACAACGACGTCCCCGCCGGCTATCTGCCTGCAACCGGCTACGAACTGGTCAACCTGTACCTGACCTACAATGCGACCAGGGACATCGTGTTCACGGCCTCGATCGACAATCTCCTGAACCAGTATTACCGGCCTTACGCCATTCCCGGCAGCTCGACCGACGGCACCACGCAGAACGACGTGCTGTGGTCGAGCCCGGGACCGGGCAGGGTCTACAAGGCCGGCATGAAGATCCACTTTGGAGGTGCGTAAGGGACGGCGCGTCGCAACACCACAAACATCCGTCGGGCCGCGCTGATGCTCCAGCGCGGCCTCGGTGCGTTTCGTTTTGATCAGAAGGAGAGACTTTCATGTTCATCGCTATGAATCGTTTCCAGGTGAAGAAGGGCGCGGAGACCGCGTTCGAGACCGTCTGGGCTACGCGCGAATCCTATCTCGGCAGCATGCCGGGCTTCGTCGAGTTTCATCTGTTGAAGGGACCGGAGGCCGAGGACCACACGCTCTATTCGTCGCACACCAGCTGGGTCGACAAGGCCGCGTTCGAGGCCTGGACGCGCTCCGAGGAATTCCGCCGCGCCCATGCCCGTGCCGACAACAGGACCGGCGAGAGCCTGTATCTCGGTCACCCCAAGTTCGAGGGCTTCGAGGTGATCCAGAGTGAGCGCAAGGCAGCGGCGGCCTGAGGCAGTGGCGCACCAGAGGAGCCGGACATGTTGAGCACGGGTCTCGCCGATCTCAGGGCCTATATGGCCGACAATCCCGGCGCGGTGATCGAGGACGTGGCGCGTGAGCGCAACGTCCCCCCGCGCGCGGTGGTCGAGGCGCTGCCGTCATCCATGGTGCGCATCGGTGGCGGCGAGCACTTTGCCGCCGTCATGCACGACATCGCGGCGTGGGGCGAGGTCACGCTGATCGTGCACACGGATGATGCGATCTTCGAATTCACCGGCGCCATTCCTGCCGGTGAGATCGGTCGCGGCTATTTCAACCTGATGCAGCCGAAGGGCCTGCACGGCCATCTCCGCCACGAGCGTTGCGCGGCAATTGCCTTCGTCGAGCGACCGTTCATGGGCAAGACCTCGGCCTTCGTCGCGTTCGTGAACGCCGACGGCGGCATCATGTTCAAGGTATTCGTCGGCCGCGACGAGACAAGGGCGCTGCGGGCGGATCAACTGGCGCGGTTCCGCCAGCTTGCGGACCGAATCGCACCAGCGCGCTAGTTCGCTTCAACCTGTCGGGAGACCGGGATGCAGAGCAATTTTGGGCTTCGGCACGTGATCCTAACCGTCGCGCTGGCGCTCGCGCCGACACCGGCCCTCGCGATCGACCAGGCCTTGTTGCCGCGCAACCTGTCGCCGTGGGGCATGTTCCTCGGCGCCGACGTGGTGGTGAAGACGGTGATGGTCGGGCTCGCCGTCGCCTCGCTGGTGACCTGGACGGTGTGGCTCGCCAAGATTATCGAGCTGCGCCGCAAGGGCGCGCTCGCGCTGCAGCGGACGCGCGCGCTCGAAGGCAATCTGACCCTGGCCGAGGCATCCGCACGTGCCGGTGACGCGAACGACGCCGTCGTCCAGCTGATCCAGTCCTGCGCCAGGGAGGCCGAGCTCTCCGGCGGCGTGCTCGACGACGGCCTTCAGGAACGTGTCGCGCTGCGGCTCGAACGGGTCGAGGCGGCGATGTCACGGCAGATCGCGCGCGGCACCGGCGTGCTCGCAACCATCGGTGCCGTCGCGCCCTTCGTCGGCCTGTTCGGCACGGTCTGGGGTATCATGAACTCCTTCATCGGCATTTCCGAGAGCCACACCACCAGCCTCGCAGTGGTCGCGCCTGGCATCGCGGAGGCGCTGCTCGCCACCGCGCTCGGCCTCGTCGCGGCGATCCCGGCGGTCGTGATCTACAATCATCTCGTCCGCGGCGTCGCCAATTACCGGGCCCTGCTCGGCGACGCCTCGGCTCAGCTCATGCTGCTGGTCAGCCGCCAACGCGACCAAAGGGAATTCCGGTTGACGCGGGCGGCGGAGTAGAGCCATGGCCGCGAAGCTCGGTACGCACTCCGGATCGCCGCGCAAGCGCGGCGACCTTGACGATCTCGACGTTACCCATGAAATCAACGTCACGCCGTTCATCGACGTGATGCTGGTGCTCCTCATCATCTTCATGGTGGCCGCTCCGCTTGCCACCGTCGACATCGGGGTCGATCTGCCGGCCACCGCGGCCGAGCCGGCGCCGCGGCCGGACAAGCCGGTCTTCGTCACCGTCAAGCCGGACCTGTCCGTTGCGGTCGGCGAAGATGTCGTCGCCCGCGAGGCGCTCAGCACCTCGCTCGATGCCGCCACCAAAGGCCGCAAGGACGAGCGCATCTATCTGCGCGCCGACAAGGCCGTCTCCTATGGCGACCTGATGGAGGTGATGAACGCCTTGCGCAATGCCGGCTATCTCAAGGTCGCGCTGGTCGGCCTCGACGGACGCAGCTGATGGCCGCCAACGCCTTTGCCCTGCACGAGCCGCTCGGCGAGCATGAAACGGCGCGCTGGAGCCTCTCGGCGGCAGCGATCGTGATGTTGCATGTGGCTGCCGCGCTGCTTGCGATGAATTGGCAGAGGTCGCAACCGGAGCAGGGCGTCAGCCTGCCGGCGATCATGGTCGATATGGCGCCGCTGACCTCGGCGCCGCAATCGACGCAGGATGACGTCGCACCGGGGCCGGTGATGCAGGAAGCCGACGCCTCGCCGCCGGAGCCAGTGCAGCAGCAGGCCGTCGAGGAGACCATCGCGCCGACGCCGCCGCAGGACAAGCCTGATGTCGTGGCCCCTCCGGAGCAGAAGTTGGAGCCGACGCCGGCCAGGCCGGAGCCTGTGAAGATCGTACCGCACGAAAAACCCGCACCCGCAAAGCCCAAGGTGGTTCGCCGCGAAGCCAGGAAGCCGTCGGAGGCGACGCCCGCGCCGCGCACCAGCGCAGCCCCGCGCGCCGAGCGCGAGGCGCCGATGGCGTCGGTCCAGAGCGCCGGCGCGCTGGCCTCCGTGATCGCATCCTACAATCAACGAGTCCGCGCCCATCTGATGCGCTTTCACTCCTATCCTGCCGGCGGCGGAGGCCAGCGCGGCGTCGCCAGGCTGAGCTTCACCGTCAGCCGCAGCGGGCAGGTCACGTCCAGCCGCCTTGCCGGCTCATCCGGCGTCGCTGCCTTCGACACCCAGGCCACGGCGATGGTCCGCCAGGCCTCGCCGTTTCCGCCGGTGCCGGACGAGATCAAGTCCGGCTCGATGAGCTTTACGATTCCGGTGGAG
Source organism: Bradyrhizobium sp. LVM 105 (assembly GCF_003957705.1). Lineage (NCBI taxonomy): Bacteria > Pseudomonadati > Pseudomonadota > Alphaproteobacteria > Hyphomicrobiales > Nitrobacteraceae > Bradyrhizobium > Bradyrhizobium sp. LVM 105. The sequence goes on from NZ_QZMV01000007.1 coordinate 141,416, forward strand.
TTTACGGTGAGGTGAGGATGCTCGCTCACACCCATTCACGGTCTGACGTGTAAAGGGTGCGAGGGGTTGTCTCCGCGACCTCATTGAGAGTGTAGGACTGAAGTTCTGTCCCCGTCATTGCGAGCGCAGCGAAGCAATCCAGACTGTCTCCGCGGAAAGATCCTGGATTGCTTCGCTGCGCTCGCAATGACGGGGATGAGGCCCAACCCTCTCCCCGCAGGTGGGGAGAGGGAGAGGAGAGAACTCGTCCTACTTCGCCTTCAGGAAATCCGCGACTTCGAGCAGCATGAACTCGTTGTCGTCGGCTTTGTTGGGATCGCGGCTGGAGGAGAACGGCAGGTTGTTGTCGTTGCCGACGATGATGTGGCTGTCGTCGACGCGATCGACGTTCTCGATGGTGAAGAACGGGAAGGTGTAAACGCCGTCGTTGAGCGGCTTCCGCGCCTTCTTGTCGGGATCCTTGATCTTCATCAGGTCGATATAGCCGATCTTGCGCACGGGCTTGCCGACATTGGCGTCGGAGAGCTCGATCTTGTAGACGCGCTTGAACTTGGCGAGGTCGGGGAAGCAGTTCTCGCCGCGGGTGCCTTGCGGGCAGGCCTTGTCGGCGGTGCCTTCGCCGTTGTCGCGCTCGATGATGAGGCCGGAGGCCTGATCGATCATGTTGAAGTCGCCGATGGCGTTGCCGTTCTGCTCGAACACATACTGCCAGGAGCGACCGGTGAACTTCTCCGCGGCGACGTCGAATTCGAGAATGCGGGCGGCTTCCTTGCCGTCGACCTTCTCCCAGTCCTTCTTCTCGGCATCCCACAGCGGTCCCTCGAGCAGGCCATAGAGGAACTTGCCGTCTTTCGACGAGGCGAAGCCCTCATAGCCCTTGGAGCGGCGGAGGTTGACGTTGGTGTAGGTCGCGCCCGGCGCACCCGGCGTCGCGACGGCCCAATTGTCCGGCGAGCGCACCGGCTTGCCGTCGGCAACCGTGTCGAACACGCCGAGTATCTTGCCCGACTTGTCAGCCTTCAGGATATAGGGGCCGAACTCGTCGCCGATCCAGAAGGTGTCGCCGACGATCTGGAAGCCTTCGGTGTCGAAATCGGAGCCGGTGAGATAGCGCTTCTGGCTATCCTCATGCACGATGCGGAAGGGCACCTTCTTGTCGGGATCGTGCAGGAAGATGGTCTCCTGTCGCTCGATCTTGCCGCTGGCCCAATCCATCTTGTAACGATTCAGATACAGCATCGAGTCCGGCGAGTTGGCGCGCGCGCCCATGCCGTTGTCGGTGATGACCCAGAAGCTGCCGTCGGCCATGGTCTTGATGCCCGAATGCCCCTGGAGCGGCTGGCCCTTGAACGGCAGCGACACGCCGGTGGGACGCTCGTAGGACTTGCCCATCACGGTACCAAGCGCGTCGACCCGCTTGCCGGTGGTATATTTGCCAGGGGTCTTGAGATCGGCGGGGGCGTCAGCCGGCGCGTCGATGAACGACTCGGCCGGCATCACCACGTGGCCGGCGAGCTTGGCCGGGAATTCACCTTCGCTCTGCGCGAGCGCTGTGCTCGCGGTGAGAACGATCGTTGCGACGGTGCTGAGAAAAGTCGCGCGCATGTGCGTCTCCTGTTGGCGGACGCACGCCTTATGCGGACGGCACGTTGCAGTTTTGTGAAGCCGGGCCAAACGCCGCAGGCGCGATCTACTCCTTCACCGCGCCGGTCAGCGACGAGACGTAGTAATCCACGAACAGCGAGTAGAATACCGCAACCGGCAGCGAGCCGAGCAGCGATCCCGCCATCAGTGCGCCCCACTGATAGACGTCGCCGGTGACGAGCTCGGTCAGGATCGCGACGGGCACGGTCTTGTTGGCGCCGCTCTGGATGAAGGCGAGCGCATAGATGAACTCGTTCCAGGACAGCGTGAAGGAGAAGATGCCGGCCGAGATAAGCCCGGGCACCGCGAGCGGCAGCGTGATCCGGCGCAGGATCTGTAGCCGCGTCGCGCCATCGACCAGCGCGCATTCCTCGAGCTCGTAGGGGATCGATTTGAAATAGCCGATCAGGAGCCAGGTGCAGAACGGCACCAGGAAGGTCGGATAGACCAGGATCAGCGCAAGAGGACTGTCGAACAGGCCGAATTGCACCACGACGGTGGCGAGCGGAATGAACAGGATCGACGGCGGCACCAGATAAGCGAGATAGATCCCGAGCCCGACATAGGGGCTGCCGCGGAAGCGCAGTCGTTCGATGGCATAGGCGGCGAGCGTCGATGCGATCAAGGACAGCGTGGTCGAGCCGATCGCGACCAGCATCGTCGTCGTCAACCAGCGCGGATAGGCGGTGTCGAACAAAAGATGCTTGATGTGGGCGAGCGTCGGCGAGGAGATCCAGAACGGATTGTGCGCCTTGTAGTTCATCAGTTCCGCGTTCGGCTTGAACGAGGTGATCGCCATCCAGTAGAACGGGAACAGCAGGATCAGCACGAAGCAGCCGAGCGGCAAATAGATCATCATCAGCCGCCGCAGGCCGGAATCCCACGCCATGGTGTCGGGCGCGGCTTTGGCGTCAGCGACGCCGGTTTGCGCGACGGTATCAATCATTGTCCTCTCCCTGCTGCCATTTGCGGCGCGCCAGGCCGAAATAGGAGAACAGCGTCGCGAACACCAGGAACGGGATCATCGACACCGCGATCGCCGCACCTTCGCCGAGCTCGCCGCCGGCGATGCCGCGCTGGAAGGCCAGCGTCGCCAGCAGATGCGTCGAGTTGCCGGGCCCGCCGCGGGTGATGGCGTAGACCAGCTGGAAGTCGGTGAAGGTGAAGATGATCGAGAAGGTCATGACGATGGCGAGGATCGGCATCATCATCGGGAAGGTGATGTAGCGGAAGCGCTGCCAGGCGCTGGCCCCGTCGAGCATCGCGGCCTCGTAGAGCGAAGGCGAAATGGTCTGCAGCCCCGCCAGCAGCGAGATCGCGACGAAGGGAATGCCGCGCCAGATGTTGGCGGCGATCAGCGAGAAGCGGGCCGGCCAGGGCGAGCCGAGGAAGTCGATATTGCTCGACCGCCAGTGCAGCACGTCAACGAGCAGGTAGGAGATGATCGAGAATTGCGGATCGTAGATCCACCAGAACGCCAGCGCCGACAGCACCGTCGGCACGATCCATGGCAGCAGGATGATCGCGCGCAAGAGGCTCTTGAACGGAAAATGGTTGTTGAGCAGCAGCGCGAGCCAGAAGCCGAGTGCGAACTTCCCGAACGTCGCGATCCCCGTGTAGACCACGCTGTAGAACACGGCATTCCACCACAGCGGATCGGTGAGCAGATACTGGAAGTTTTCGAGGCCGACATAGTCACCGCGTCGGCCGATCGTGGTGTCGGTGAAGGCGAGCCAGATGCCGAGGCCGAGCGGATAGGTCAGGAACACCGTGAGCAGCCCGATCGCGGGGGCAAGGCACATCACGATCAGGAACGGCTTGTAGTCGAACAGCCGGACCAGCCAGTTCGGCTGCCGCTGCGCCAGGGCGGAGGAGGAAAGCGTCGTCACGGACATCAGGTCGTTGTCCCGTCTGTGTAAGTTACGCTACCGTCATTGCGAGGAGCTCGCGACGAAATTGCGTAGCAATTTTGCGCTGTAGCGACGAAGCAATCCAGGCTGTAGCCGCGGGGACGGACTGGATTGCTTCGCTTCGCGCGCAATGGCGGCCGCTACTTCTGCCGCCGAAAGTACCGCTTGCAGCGCTGTTCGGCTTCCGCGGCCGCGACCTCCGGGGTGGCCGCGCCGGTCGCAACCGCCGAGAACATCTGAATCAGCACGTAGTCGGCACTGACTGCACCCGTCGCCGTGGAGATCGGGCCCTTGTAGCCGTCATAATATGTGCTCTTCATCGTGTCCTTGAAGATCGAGACCTTGGGGTCGCCTTTCCAGACGGCTGCGTCGGCATAGGCGGCGAGCGGCTGCGACCAATAGCCGGAATTGGCATTGAGCCAGGGCTCGTACTGATCGTTCTCCAGCATGAATTGCAGGAAGGCCTTCGCCGCGTTGGGGTACTGGCTGTGCTTGAATACCATCGCGTTCAGCGTCAGGCCCGCCATCGGGGAGACCTTGGCCACGCCCTTCGGCAGCAGCTGATGCTCGCTGTCGTCGGCGATCGCCTTGGTCGCCGGATCGTTCTTCAGCGAGAAGTACAGCGAAACGCCATTGGCCGTCAGCGAGATCTCCTGCGAGGAATAGGCCCGATTGTTGCTGACGTCGTTCCATGACGTCGTGCCGGCGATGAAGGTCGGGTAGAGCTGCTTGACCCAGTTCAGCGCCGCAATGGTCTCCTTGCTGTTGATGACGACGTTGCCTTCCTCGTCGAGCAGGGCGCCGTTGTGTGACCATAGCGCCCAGTTTGCGAAGCCGTTGCCGTCGCCCTTGGCGTTGCCGAGCGCGAAGCCGGCCGGCTTGCCGGCCTTGTGCAGCTTCTGGCAAAGATCGACGATTCCAGCATGGTCCTCCGGTACCTTGTCGAAGCCGACCGACTGCAGGATCGACTTGCGGTAGATCAGGGGCCCCGCGGTGGCGCCGAACGGCAAGCCAATCCAGGCGTCGCTCTTGTTCTTCTTGCCGTAGCGCTGCGCCAGCGGCAGCCAGCCGCCATAGCGCTTGCCGAGATAGTCGGCGACGTCGGTCAGCTCGATCAGCTTGTCGATGTAGATGTGGGGGGCATCAGAGAAGCCGATGATGATGTCGGGGCCGGCGCCGGAATTCGACGTCACCGCGGTCTGCTGGTTGATGTCCTCCCAGCCGACGAAGTCGACCTTGACCTCGACGCCGGTCTCCTTGGTGAACTTCGCCGCATTGGCGCGGAACACATCCTCGTCGGCCTGGACGAAACGCACCGGGCGCAGCATGCGCAAGGATGCGCCCTTCTCGATCTCGCGCTTGGGTGCCGGAACGTCGGCAGCCTTGATAGTGGATGTTTGCGCTGCAGCACCAGTGGCGGCGAAGGTTGCAGCGGATAGGCCCAGCGCCAAGGCATCACGACGGGTGATGTCGTTCCTCATCAGTACCTCCCTATATGTTTTCCCTTCCCGGCGTTGACCGCCGGTGAAGGGTCGTTTCGGCCTCGGCGCGTTCTACGCCGCCCGCCTAGCTGTTCGGTCCCCGGTCCATGCTGACGGGCTGCCAGCGACGGAGCGCGGTGTTCTGCAGCACCGACGGATTGACACAGCTTACCGGCCACATGCCCTGCAGCACCAGTGACAATTCGTAGCCCACCCGGCGCTTGCGCGCCTCGTCAAACCGTGCCGAGGCCGAGGCGACGTGGGCGGTCAGGGTCACGTTCTCCATGCCGAGCAGGGGATTGTTGTGCGAGGGCGGTTCCTTCTCCAGCACGTCGAGCGCGGCGTGCGCGATCCAGCCCTCCTGCAGCGCCTTGATCAGGCTCTCCTCGTCCACCGTGGCGCCGCGCCCGGTGTTGATGAAGATCGAGCCTTTCTTCATCTGCCGGAAGTGCTTCTCGGTCAGCATGTGATGCACCTCGGGCCGTGCCGGAGCATGCATCGAGACGAAGTCGGATTGCGACAGCACCTCGTTCAACGTGGCGGGGATCACGCCGTGGTCGTACATCAGCGTTTCCTGGATGAAGGGATCGTAGGCCATCATGCGCAGGCCGAACGGTGCCGCGCGCCTCGCGACTGCACGCGCGACGCGCCCGAACGAGACGAAGCCGAGCGTCTGGCCCATCAGGCGCGGGATCTTGAGCAACGCCGGCCGGCCTTCGGCCCAGCGGCCGTCGCGCACCATGCGGTCCTGCTCGACCAGGCGGCGGAAGCCGGCTAGCAGCAGCATCATGGCGTGGTCGGCGACCTCCTCGATGAAGGTGTCGGGAATGTTGGTCACCGGGATTCCACGGGCGGTGGCGGCCTTGACGTCGACGCTGTCGACGCCGACCGAGCCGAGCGTGATGACCTTGCAATTGTCCAGCGCGTCGATGATCGACTTGGTGATGGGAATTCGCTTGGCATAGATCGCGTCGGCATTCTTCGCGGCGGCGATGAACCCGGCCTCGTCGGCGGGCGCCTCGACGATCTCGGCATCGATCGGATCGAGCGCCTCCCGCTCAAAGGAATAATCGCTGCCCGCGACGGTGAAGCTCGCACCCTTCGGCGTCACCACCCTGTATTTCGGCATGTCCTGCTCCCGATTTGGTTTCTTGTTGCGACCCGCCTTCGTGGCGAGCCTTTGCGTCTTTTACGCGAAATCGCAGCTTGCGCGTACAATTCCAGGTTGTTGAGGTGAGGTATGTTGCCAGTTTTCGACGTTCGGTCCGGGCTTCTACGGAGCTCCGTAAGTAACTTGCTAAGGGCTTCCCCCTAAAGCTTGATTCGATTTCGAGCGATCTCGTCGCGTGCCCGTATCCTTTATTGCCGGAGCCATCCCGTGAAATTGAGCAATCTGAAGATCGCCCCGAAGCTCGGCATTCTCGTCGGCGTCACGCTGTTGGGTCTCTGCATCTCCGGCGTCCTCGCCGGCTACCTGATGAAGCAGGAGATGGTGACCGCACGCATCGACCAAGCCAAGGCGATCGTGGAGATGGCGCGCAACTACGCTGCCGCGCTCAAGAAGCGTGTCGACGCCGGCGAGATGACGAAGGACGCGGCGATGGCCGAGCTCCGGCGCTACGGCAACGCGATGACCTATGACAACGGCGCCGGCTACCTGTTCGGCACCTCATACGACGGCATCACCCAGCTCGCACCCGATCCGAAGGTGATCGGCGCGAACCGCATGGACGTCATGACCAACGGCCGCAAGCTGTCCCTCGAGCTGATGGACGGCGTCAAGGCCAACGGGTCGATCCTGCTGCATTATGAATATATGAAGCCCGGTCAGGAGAAGCCGATCCGCAAGATCGGTTACGCGGTCGCGGTGCCCGGTCTCGACATGTATCTCGGCACCGGCGCCTATCTCGACGACATCGATGCCAAGATGGGGCCGGTCTACTGGATGCTCGGCATTGCAATGCTCGGCATCGTCATCGTTGCCGGCGGCGTCGCCTGGCTGATCGGTCGCGGCATCAGCCGCCCGCTGACACTGCTCGGCGCCCGCATGAAGGACCTCGCCGACGGCAAGCTCGAGGGCGACATTCCGGGCGTAGGCCGCGGCGACGAGGTCGGCGCGATGGCCTCGACCGTGCAGATCTTCAAGGACAACGCGGTTCGCATCCGTGCCCTTGAGAAGACCGAGGCCGATGCCCAGGAGCGCGCCGCTGCGGAACGTCGCAGCGCGATGGAAGAGATCGCCAACGACTTCGAACGCAGCGTCAACGGCATCGTCCGCTCGGTCTCCTCGGCTGCGGCCGGCATGCAGACGACGGCGCAGTCGATGACCGCGACCGCCAGCGACGCCTCCTCGCGTGCGGCAACGGTCGGCGCCGCCTCGCAAAAGGCCTCCGGCAATGTCGGCACGGTCGCGGCCGCCGCCGAAGAGCTGTCGAGCTCGGTTGCGGAGATCTCGCGCCAGGTGACGCGCTCGACCGAGGTTGCGAGCCGCGCCGTCAGCGACGCCGAGCGCACCAACGCCACGGTGCAGGAGCTCTCCACCGGCGCCGAGAAGATCGGCGAGGTGGTCAAGCTCATTCACTCGATCGCGGCGCAGACCAACCTGCTCGCGCTCAACGCCACCATCGAGGCGGCACGCGCCGGCGAGTCCGGCCGCGGCTTCGCCGTGGTCGCCTCCGAGGTCAAGGCGCTCGCCAACCAGACCGCCAAGGCCACCGAGGAAATCTCGGCCCAGGTTGCGGCGATGCAGACCTCGACCAGCGATGCGGTTGCGGCGATCGGCGGCATCACGCAGACGATCGCGGAGATGAGCGAGATCACCGCGGGCATTTCCGCCTCGATCGAGCAGCAGGGCGAGGCCACTCGCGAGATCGCCCGCAACATCCAGTCGGTCGCGGCCGGATCGAGCGAGATCAACGCTCATATCGGCAGCGTCACCTCGGCCGCGGAAGCGACCGGCACGGCGGCAGGCGACGTGCTCACCAATGCCCGCGAGCTGGACACCCAGTCCGGCGCCCTGCGCAGCGCGGTGGACGGCTTCCTCGCCAAGGTGCGCGCGGCGTAAATTTCTTGCTCTGAATTCGTAGGGTGGGCAAAGACGCGAAGCGTCGTGCCCACCTCATTTTTTAGTCGCGGGAAATGGTGGGCACGCTTCGCTTTGCCCACCCTACGAGACCGACCTACTGCTTCTCGATCTTCGCGTTCGTGATCAGCTTGTCCCACAGCACGAGCTGATCCTTCACGAACGTCCCGAGCTGCTCCGGCGTGCCCGAGAAGGCGTCCATGCCGAGCGTGGCGAGCTTGGCCTTGATCTCCGGATTCTCGATGATCTTCCTGATTTCCGCGTTGAGCCGCGCCACGATCTCCTTGGGCAGGCCGGCCGGGCCGAAATAGCCCTGCCAGGACGAGATGTCGAAGTCGGGCACGCCGGCCTCCTGCATCGAGGGCAGATGCGGCACCAGCGGCGAGCGGTCCTTGGTGGTGACGGCGAGCGCGCGCAGCGCGTTGCCGTTGACGTGCGGCAGGCCGGTCAGGATGTCGACGAACATCATCGAGACGCGCCCGCCCATGACGTCGTTGAGCGCCGGCGGCGAGCTCTTGTAGGGCACGTGCAGGAGGTCGAGCCCGGCATTGTGCGCAAAGGTCGCACCCGAGACGATCGCCGAGGACGATCCCGAGGCGTAGCTCAGCTTGCCCGGATTGGCCTTGCCGTAGGCGACGAGCTCGGCGACGGTCTTGGCCGGCACCTCCGGATTGACCACCAGCATGAACGGCAAATCGCCGGTGCGCGCGATCGGCGTGAAGTCCTTGACCGGATCGTAAGTGAGGCTCTTGAGCAGATAGGGATTGGCGGAATGCGTGGTGTTGGTGGTCACCAGCAGCGTGTAGCCGTCGGGGGCGGCCTTCGCGACATAGGTTGCGGCGAGCATGCCGTTGGCGCCCGCCTTGTTCTCGATCACGATGCCGACGCCGAGCGCCTGCGACAGATGCTGCGAGATCAGCCGTGTGGTGGTGTCCGTGCCGCTGCCGGCCGCGAACGGCAGCACCAGCGTGATGTTGCGGCTCGGATAATTGTCGGCCTGGGCCGAGGATGCGGCGGCGAAGCACAATGCGGCCGTAGCCACGGCACGCAAGTTTCGAATCAGCCCTGAAATCATCTTGAGACGTTCCCTCTTTTTGGTTGGCGGGGAACCTAGCGTCTCTACGTTGAAATCGGAAGGCGAGAGTTTGTCTCATGCCCCGGACGCTGCGCAGCACGAAGTGATGCGCTGCAGAGCCGGGGCCCATGCTGCGGCGAACTGGGTCCCGGGTCTGCGCTTCGCTTGCCCGGGACGCGAGAGCGCTCACGTCCGTCACGCGGAATTACTTGCCGGCCGAACCTTGCCGCGAGGCGATCACGACGCCGGCGAGCACCAGGGCGTAGCCGATCAGGTGGAACGGCTGCAGCTTTTCGCCGAGCAGCAGGATCGCCATCGCCGAGCCGAATACCGGCACCAGATGGAAGAACGGCGCGGCGCGGTTCGGCCCGATCAGCGCCACGCCGCGGTTGAAGAACAGATAGGCCAGCGTCGACGGAAAGATCAGGATGTAGCCCAGCGTCGCCAGCGTGATCCCGTCGAATTGCAGGACGCGGCCGCTGGCCGCCTCCCAGATCGCCGTCGGCAGCAGCATCGTCGCGCCGCAGCAGGTGGTGAAGGAGAGGAAGGACAGCTGATGGATCTTTGGCCGGCGCGGGATGAAGGCGGAATAGAGCCCGAACGCCACCAGCGACGAGGCGAACATGATGTCGCCCCTGTTGAAGCTGATGCCGGCCAGCGCAGCGAGATCGCCGCGCAGGATGATGATCAGTACGCCGACGAGCGAAATCGCGATGCCGGCGAATTGCGCACCCGTCAGCCGCACGCCGAACAGCACCAGCGACCACAGCGCCACGAACAGCGGACCCGCCGATTGGATCAGCAGCGCGTTCAGCGCCTCCGTGTACTGCATCGCCCAGTACGAGATCGCGTTGTTGAAGGCAAAGCCGACCAGCGACAGGAACAGCATCAAGGGCAGGCTGCTCCGCAACGCAGGCCAGTCCCGCTTCAGATGCGGCCAGGCGAACGGCAGCAGGATCAGGAACACGCCGAACCAGCGGATCGTGGTTACCGTCAGCGGCGGCACATGCGCCCCGACATGACGCGCGAGCACGATGTTGCCGGCCCAGAACAGCGAGCTCAGGCTGAGCAGCAGATAAGGCTGGTTGTTGAGCCAACTGGCCGGATTGGAGACCTTTGGCGCGGGCGAAGCGATCGTCATTGGTTTGCATACGAGCTTGCGCCGGATCGGCGTCGTGGCACAAGTCACAGGGCCGCAATGCTACAATGCAACCATGATCCGGGGAGGTGCCATTGGCGGTTAATATGTTGAACATCGAGGGCCTGGAGCGGCTCGATCCACAGGCGCCGGTGGTGATGCTGAACCTGATGAGTTTCCACGTGCGCTCGCGCGACGGCGACGGATCCGGCTGGGACGCTTATTTGCGCTACAGCGCTATCACGGTGCCGATGATCAAGGCGCGCGGCGGCACCTTGCTCTGGACGGGCGAGGCCAAGGCGATCGCACTCGGACCGCACGCCGGCAACGACTGGGATTTCGTCGCGCTGGTCTATTATCCGACCGTTGCGGCTTTCCTGGACATGATGACGTCGGAGGCCTACGAGCGCGAGGCCGATCCGCACCGCCTCAACGGCTGCGCCGAGCACGTCATCATCGCGACAAGCGAGGCCTACAGCAAGTTCAAGGTGAAGTAGGACTGTCCGTCGCGCGGCACGCGCCTTCCCCTCTCCCACAAGGGGAAAGGGAAGAAATTAGCTCGCCTGCTTCCGTGACGCCACGAACACGCCCGACAGCACCAGCGCAAATCCGATGAAGTGGAACGCTTGCGGATGCTCACCGAGGAAGACTAACGCCATGATCGAGCCGAACACCGGCACGACGTGGAAGAACGGCGCGGCACGGTTGGCGCCGATCAGGCGCACGCCGCGATTGAAGCAGAGATAGGCGAGCGTCGAGGGGAACACCGCGACGTAGAACAGGGTCAGCAGGTTCGGCCCGTCGAGCTTCATGACCGGGCGTGCGGACAGTTCCCAGATCTCCAGCGGAATGAGACAGGCGGCGCCGCAGCCGAAGGTGAAGGCGAGGAACGAGAGGCCGTGCATCGGCGGCCGCTTCAGCGTCAGCACCGAATAGAGCGCGAAGATCAGGAGCGCGAGGAGGAAGATCAGGTCGCCCTTGTTGAAGTCGATGTTCGACAGCGTGGTGAAATCGCCATGCAGCAGGATGGTCAGGACGCCGCACATCGACAGCAGCACACCGAAGGCCTGCGCCGCGGTGAGCCGGATGCCGAGGATGGCCAGCGACCACAGCGCCACGAGCAGCGGCGCGGCTGACTGCAGCAGCAGCGTGTTGAGGGCCTGGGTATGCTCCAGCGCCCAATATTGCAGGGTGTTGAAGGCGCCGATGCCGGTGATCGAGAGTGTGACCATCAGGCCGAGCTTGCCGCGGATCGCCGGCCAGTCCTGGGCAAGATGCTTCCAGGCGAAGGGCAGCACCAGCAGGAAGGCGAAGAACCAGCGCAGGAACGACAGCGTGACCGGCGGGATGTGGCCGGCGGCGAGCCGTCCGACGATGGCATTGCCGGCCCAGCACAGCGCGGTAATGCTGAGCAGCAGGTAAGGCTGGTTGGCGATCCAGCTGTGACCGGATCTTTCCGCGCTCGTGCTCTGACCGGTGGCGGACATTGTGATGGGTAGGGCCCCCGCGTCATGCACCGGGGCCCGGCCCGGCGGGATCCGGGCCGGCTGATCGCCCGGCGCTGTCCAAAGACACGGAAATCGGGGCTGCATCAACAGGGGGCGGACGCATCGCGACCATGCAGCGGCCGAGATCGGTCTCACGCTTTGGTCGAAGCTTGCCGAGCAGCCCTGGAAGGTGTCTGGATTTTCCGGGGATATCAAAGGCTTAAAGTGTCTCTTGAGCCCCGAAAAAGCCTCGTTCTTGCTTGCCTAGAGCGGCTGCTTCCTTTATCCGGTTGGCTGCCTTGCGTGCGAGCGGCTCCCGGCCGTCAGCTTGGCTGGCGCATCTAAAATCTTCGAAGGATTACCCGCGAATGGCCAATGTTGTCGTCGTCGGCGCCCAGTGGGGCGACGAAGGGAAGGGCAAGATCGTCGACTGGTTGTCTGAGCAGGCGGACATCGTCGTTCGCTTCCAGGGCGGCCATAACGCCGGCCACACGCTGGTCATCAACGGCAAGACCTACAAGCTCGCGCTCTTGCCCTCGGGCGTGCTGCGCGAGGGCAAGCTGTCGGTGATCGGCAATGGCGTGGTGTTCGACCCCGCCGCCTTCCTCGACGAGGTCACCAAGCTCCGCTCGCAAGGCGTCGCGGTCTCTCCGGACAATCTGCGGGTGGCCGAGAACGTCACGCTGATCCTGCCGCTGCACCGCGAGCTCGACGCGCACCGCGAATCCGCCAATGCGGCGACCGCGATCGGCACCACCCGCCGCGGCATCGGCCCGGCCTATGAGGACAAGGTCGGCCGCCGCGCCATCCGTCTGATGGACCTCGCCGACCTCGACACGCTCCCGCACAAGATCGACCGGCTGCTGGCCCACCACAATGCGCTCCGCCGTGGCCTCAATCTGCCGGAGTTCGACGGCAAGCAGATCCTGAAGGAATTGAGCGCGCTGGCGCCGCAATTGCTGCCCTACGCCGAGACGGTGTGGCGGCTGCTCGACATCAAGCGCCGCGAAGGCAAGCGCATGCTGTTCGAGGGCGCGCAAGGCGCGCTGCTCGACGTCGACCACGGCACCTACCCGTACGTCACCTCGTCCAACACGGTGGCGGCGCAGGCCGCGACCGGTGCCGGCGTCGGGCCGGGCGCGGTCGGCTACGTGCTCGGCCTGTGCAAGGCCTATACGACCCGCGTCGGCCAGGGCCCGTTCCCGACGGAGCAGGACAACGAGACCGGCCGCAAGATCGGCGAGCGTGGCCGCGAGTTCGGCACCAATACCGGCCGTCCGCGCCGCTGCGGCTGGTTCGACGCCGTGCTGGTCCGTCAGGCGGTCCGGACCTGCGGCATCAACGGCCTCGCGCTGACCAAGCTCGACATCCTCGACGGCTTCGACACGATCGAGGTCTGCACCGGCTACAGGCTCGACGGCAAGGAGATCGACCATTTCCCGGCCGGCGAGGGCGCCCAGGCCCGGGTCGAGCCGATCTATGAGACCATCGAGGGCTGGAAGGAGCCGACCGCGAGTGCGCGGTCCTGGGCCGACCTGCCGGCCCAGGCCATCAAATACGTCCGGCGGATCGAGGAATTGGTGGGGTGTCCGGTCGCACTGCTTTCCACCAGCCCCGAACGCGAAGATACTATCCTCGTGCAAAACCCGTTTGAGGCTTAACGATCTCTTACCAGGACGCGCGTATAATTGAGTAGAAATGGCTGATTACTATCCGCTGATCGCCCGCGCTATTGCCGCCCTGGACCCCAACGCTCCCGGCGAAAGCCGTCGCGCGCTCTATGAGCGGGCGCGCACGGCCCTGATCGCGCAGCTGCGCAGCGTGCAGCCGCCGCTCTCCGAATCCGAGATCACCCGCGAAAGGTTGTCGCTGGAAGAGGCCGTCCGCAAGGTCGAATCGGAGGCGGCCCAGCGTGCCCGCGAGGCCTCGCGCCCCGGTGGCGGCGGGCGCAGCGGCGGCAGCGGGGATGCCTTTCGCCGCGCCAGCACCAGAGCCGCTGAAGGCAACGCGGCTGCGGCCTCGCCGGCTCCGCCGCGGACGCGTCCGGCTCCGCCGCCGCCGCGGGCCGACCGTCCGTCCGTCAACCTCGACGACCAGGGCGATGCCCAGCGCCCGCCGCGCGCTCCCCGTTTCGACGCCCCGCGCCAAGCCGGACCGGCCGCGCCGCCGCCGGAGCCGCCGGCGGCTGGACGCGATCGCGCCGGCGCCCGCCGTCAGCCAGATCTCGGACCACCGTCGCTGCCGCCGGCACCGGGCGTGCGCGGCTTCCGCGACATCACGGCCGATGCCAATGATCTCGGCGGTGCGGCCGCGCAGGCCAGCCGCGCCGCGCGCCGCACCTACGCCAACGTGCCCTCGCCCTCGCCGGAATTCGACCGGCTCGAGCCCAGCCTGGAAAACCGCGCCGGCGAGCAGGACGCGCCCTACTCCTACGACGAGTCGATCGAGGAGGCCGAGCGCTACGCGCCGCAGCCGCCTTCGCCGCGTCCGCGCATCGCGCCCGAGCGCGAGGCCAAGAAGCGCGTCCGCACCGGCTCGGCCTTCCCGTTCAAGAGCGCGATCGCCGTCGGCATCGTCCTGATCCTGGTCGGTGCCGGCATCCTCTGGGGCAAGCCGCTGCTCCAGATCGCGACCAATCTGTTCAAGTCCTCGCCGACCCAGGTGGTGGAGACGCCGAACACTGCCTCGCAGCCGCAGACCAAGCCGAAGATACCCGATCGCGTCGGCCAGCCCTCGGCGAGCGACCAGCCGGTCGCGCCGGTGGCGCAGAAGGTCGTGCTCTATGACGAGGATCCGTCCGATCCGAAGGGCAAGCAATATGTCGGCTCGGTGGTGTGGCGGCTGGAGCCGATCAAGGCCTCCGGCAACCAGAAGGCCGACGTCGCCGTGCGAGCCGACATCGAGATTCCCGACCGCAAGTTCAAGATGACGATGTCGTTCCGCCGCAACACCGACTCCTCGCTGCCGGCGAGCCACACGGCGGAGCTGACCTTCATCCTGCCGCCGGATTTTCCGGGCGGCAGCGTCTCCAACGTGCCGGGCATCCTGATGAAGTCGAACGAGCAGGCGCGCGGCACGCCGCTCGCAGGGCTGGCGGTCAAGGTCACCGACGGCTTCTTCCTGGTCGGCCTGTCCAACGTCGATGCCGACCGCTCCCGCAACGTCCAGCTCCTGAAGGAGCGTTCGTGGTTCGACGTGCCGCTGGTCTACGCCAACCAGCGCCGCGCCATCATCGCCATCGAGAAGGGCGCCCCCGGCGAGCGCGCCTTCAACGACGCCTTCGCGCAGTGGGGCGATTAGCAGGCTTTCTATAGTCCTTCGTCATTCCGGGGCGCGCGGAGCGCGAGCCCGGAAATCCATCGTGCAGCGGGTGATGTCGGCAAATGGGTTCCGCGTTCGGTGCTGCGCACCGCCCCGGAATGACATCCTGGATGGATGATTACTGCGCCGCCGCTTCCCGCTTGCGCGAGGCAACCGCCTCGCGGTCCATCACGGCACGGCAGCCCGGGCTGACCTGCGCCTTGTTCCGGACCATACAGGCCCTGACCCGCGGAATGTCGGGGATTTCACTGGAGCACAGCCGCATCGCATCGCCGGTGCACATCTGCTGTGCTTCGGACGAGAAGGCGATGCCGGGCGAGGTCTGGAGTGCGATGGCTGCGGTTGCGACGGCCAACAGCGAAGCGGTGGTCTTGAGCAGCGAAGCGATGGTCTGATAGCGTGTCATGCAGAATGGATCCCCGAATCCTTAGGCTTGAGCCACTTGGTTCTTGGGGCGCCGCACGCGACTTGATCTGCCGCATGTCACAGCCTTCACGCCGGGAATTTGGCCCGGATGTGGTCGCTCGATTTCTTGATTGTCCGAATCGAAAAGTGCTGCGCCGCCCGAGCGAAGTATGCGCCATTGTCGCGAGCCTGCAATGGTCGGCGCAAAGGAATTCGCAATTGTTGCACGCGAGTCACGTCGCGTGCGATCAGATCAGCCGATCGGCGCTCGCTTGTTCCACATCGCTCGCGCCAAGCGCGGCGGCGTGTTCCTCGACGGCGGTGACGCCTTTGGCGGTGAGCTCGAACAGGTCACCGTCCTTCATCACGTAGCCGTCGGCGATCAATTGGCCCATCTTGCCTTGCCGGTCGTCGGCGAAGGCAACGGATTGGCTGATGTCCCGCAGGATTGAGAGTTCTTCCTCGTGCAACATGACTTCACTCTCCATCTGCGGGAACGATCCCCGATCGTCACATGCCGTGGCTCTGAAATACCTTGCTGCACGGCTTCGACAGCTTGGCCCGGTTGGCTTGCAGGCAGCTCTGCACCGCGCCGTCGTTGCCGAGGTCCTTGCGACAGAACCGCGATGCGTCCCGCGAGCAGGCCTGCTGCTCCTGCGGCGTGCCCATATGGCCTTGCGCAAGAGCGGGTGCGTCCTGCAGGCCGGTCAGGGCCGCCAGCGCGATTGTCGCCAGGAGAAATTTGCGGGCCATCGGCGACTCCAAGCTGCCAGGGATCATTCAGGTTCTGTCTGAACTCGTCGCCCTCTCACTTGTTCCCCCAAAGGCGGAGCCCGCCCCGCTATTCAAGGTTCCCGCGGCGCTGCTATAACCGCCGGGAAGTGTGAGGGTGTTTGATGAAACGCTATCTGGTGTTTGCGCTGGTTGGCCCGTTCGTTGGCGGGTTTCTGCTGCTGCTGACGACGACCTATCAGTCCGGCTATTGGGCCCAGACCAGTCTCGGCGAGGTCGGCAAGCTGTTCGCGGTGTTCTTCAAGACCCTGCAATACAGCTATCTGTTCGGCTTGCTGCCCGCGCTGATGATCGGTGCGGTCGACGACATCCTGGTCCACATCAGGCGGGTCGGCCCGGGCTTGCGGATGCTGCTGGTCGGCCTGTGCGCCTTCGTGCTGGCCTCGCTCACCTACAGCTCGCGCGGGCCGGATTCCGGCGCGGTGCAATTCATCCTGTACGGCCTCGTCGGCTTCGTGCCGGCGGTGATTTCGTCCTGGCTCGTGCATAGATACGTCAAGGAGCCGCAGGCTGTGGCGGCGCCGACCTGAGTGCGCGACGTTCGGGCGCGGCGCAGAACTTCCGCCGTGCCGGCGCGTTCCCTCGAGACCATGACAATGTCCGACGACGATATTCTCGCTCCGCGCAGGCCCCGTTCGGGGAGCGGCTCGCGCGCGCCCTTTTCGGGCACCGAGGCCCGCGGGCCGATCATCGACCAGGACGGCCGCGAAATCCGCCCCGAAACGCTGGAGCAGGGGTTTCGCGAGTTCCGCGTCGAGTTTGGCAAGGACAATCCGTTCTCGGGGAGCCCGTTCGGCAACCTGACGCGGGAGCAGCGGATCGCGCGACTGGAGGCGATCGCAAAGCTGCTCGACATCGCTTTCATCCTGCCCGGCACCAACATCCGCTACGGTATCGACGGGCTGATCGGTCTGATCCCCGTGGTCGGCGACATCATCACCACGGCGATCTCGCTGTGGCTGGTGCGCGAGGCCCGCGCGCTAGGCGCGCCCTGGTACGTCACCGCGCGCATGCTCGGCAATGTCGCGCTCGACGGCGTCGTCGGCTTGGTGCCGTTCGCGGGCGACGCTTTCGACGTCATGTTCCGCGCCAACATGCGCAATGTGCGGCTGCTCCGCCGCTGGCTCGACAAGCAGCCGCGGATGTAAGCGCGCTTCTTCCTTTGCCTATCCCCGCAAGCGGGGCGAGGGAGAAGACGGAAGGCCCGGAACGCAAAAAGCGCGACGACCTTTCGGTCATCGCGCTTTCCGCGCACATCGTAAGGCTCAGCGAAAACTTACGCCGCGTCGGCGTCGGTCTCGGCGGCCGGCGCCGGCTTGGGACGGCGGGGCAGCGGGAAGGCCTCGCTCTCATAGAGCGAGCGGATGCCGTTCTGGTCGAAGCGCGCTTCCTCGACCTGGAGATAGGCGCCATTCAGCGAATCCGTCGGCAACTGCTCCATCGCGAACTGCACGGCTTCGGCCGCGGTGCCGAACCGGCGATAGGTGAAGCCCGCACGCTTCTTCTTCCGGATCGCGGCGGGGAAGAGTTCGGCGGAGGTGTTGAAGTTGAACGGACGCAATGGACGCATGGTCAAAGACCTCGTGATCTTCTCTGGGGCTTTAAGCGCGTGGGGTTTGGGAGGGCAGGGGCCGCAATCGAGCGGGCCCGCCGCACATGCCATTTTCGCTCCCTAATATAAGCCGATCTGACAAAAATGCGACCCCTGCGATGAGAGATGATGAATCCGCGCATGGCAGCCCCGCAGCTGCAATAAGTATAATAATTTCAACATGTTGAATGGTTTACAGCTTGCCCAGAAGCAGCAGGACGACCAGCACCACCAGCACGACGCCGCCGATCCCCATGCCGGAATGGCCGAGGCCATAGCCGTAACCGCCCAGGCGGCCGGACAGGCCCCCGAGCAGATAAATGATCACCAGGACGATCAGAATGGTCCCGAGCATGGCTTCCTCCCTCGCTGCCGCCAAATGCGATGATCGGCCGCACCGCCAAAGAAGAAAAGCACATCGTGCGGTCGGGTTCCATGAAGGAACTCGACCGCACAGGACGATTATTTGGGCTTCAGCTTCAGCGCCGCGGAATTGATGCAATAGCGCAAGCCGGTCGGCCCGGGGCCGTCGAGGAAGACGTGGCCGAGATGACCGCTGCATTTGGAGCAGAGCACCTCGGTGCGGATCATGCCGTGGCTGACGTCCCGCTCCTCGTCGATATGGCTCTCGACCGCGGGCTGGGTGAAGCTCGGCCAGCCGCAGCCGGAATCAAACTTGGCGTCCGACGAGAACAGCACGTTGCCGCAGCCGGCGCAGACATAAGTGCCGGCGCGGTGGTCGTGCTCATATTCGCCCGAGAAGGGACGCTCGGTCGCCTTCTCACGCAACACTGCATACTGCATCGGCGACAATTCGCGCCGCCACTGCTCTTCGCTCTTGATGACCTTGTCGTCGGTGGTTTTCGTCTTGGTGTCGGGCATGGGTCTCCCGTTCTTGAGATGATCTTGCGATCAGTTGGTGGCCTTGCTGGCACTCACCAGCGTCGGCTTTTCAATGTAATTATCCGCGAACAGCTTTTTCAGGTTCTCGACCTTGGGCAGGTCGTTATAGGCGATATAGGGCTGGTTCGGGTGCAGGGTCAGATAGTCCTGGTGGTAGGCCTCCGCCGGGTAGAACGCCTCCAGCGCGCCGACCTTGGTCACGATTGGCTTGCTGAACACCTTGGCGCTGTTGAGCTGGGCGATATAGGCCTCCGCCACCTTCTTCTGCTCGTCCGAGATGGTGAAGATCGCCGAGCGATATTGCGGGCCGACATCGGGGCCCTGGCGGTTGAGCTGGGTCGGGTCGTGCACCACCGAGAAGTAGATCTGGAGGAGCTTGCCGTAGGAGATCTTCTTCGGGTCGTACTTGATCTCGACGGACTCGGCGTGGCTGGTCCGGCCGCTCGAGACGGTCTGGTAGTCAGCTGTCGCCTTGGTGCCGCCAGCATAGCCGGAGACCGCGTTGATGACGCCGGCGGTGTGCTGGAAGACGCCTTGCACGCCCCAGAAGCAGCCGCCGGCGACGACGGCGGTCTGGATCCCGCTCGCGGGCGCTACATCCATGGCGGGAGCCGGGATCACGACCGCATTCTCCGCTGCCCGGGACGGCATGGCAAAGGCCAGCGTCAGGGCGGCGGTTGCGGCGAGCAGGGAAGCGAGGGTAGGTCGGCGCATGGCGTGTCCTCTTTCGCAAGGTCTGACAGTCTAGGGCGTTCAGGGCCGGACGAACAGTTGTCCGGCGGCCTTTTCGCATCATCCGAGGTACGGACGCTGCCGCCGATTGTTACGACGCGACGGACACGAGTCCGTGAAATGAGCCGCACGGGACGGCCCGGCGAGCGCGCGCCTTGGCGAGACCCGGAACTCCGCGCTAGATGAACCCGGGCGATCGATCATCGACTCACGAAGAACTTGCTGGCTGGAGCAGGCCTGACAACATGTTGCGCGTCGTTTCCCTGACCCTCGTCATCCTGGCCGCAGGCGCGTCGAGCGCGGCGGCCGACCCGCAAGCCGACGACCTCGCCATCTGCCGTGACCGCCAGGCCGAAGCCCAGGCCCGCGCGAGCGCCTGCGACAATCTGCTGAAGGCCGACCAACTCGGCGGCAAGGACAAGGCGATCGCGCTCTCCGTGCGCGGCAGCACGCTGATCAACAAGCGGGATTACGACCACGCGATCGAGACCCTGTCGATCGCGATCGATCTGGATCCTGACTACGTCGTTGCCCTCAACCTGCGCGGCCTCGCCTATGAGCGCAAGGGCCAGGAAGACCTCGCCATGGCGGACTACAACCTCGCGCTCCAGAAGCGCCCGGCCTATGGCGTTCCCTACAACAACCGGGGCGTCATTCACGCCCGCCGCGGCGCGCTGCAAAGCGCGATCGACGATTTCACCCTGTCGATCAAGTACACGCCGAAATTCCTGCTTGCCTGGACCAATCGTGCCCGCGCGCGCACGCTGCTGAAGGATTTCGACGGTGCGCTCGCCGATTTGCGGAGGCCGAGAAGATCGATCCGGCCGCACCGCAGATCGCCGGCAACCGCTGCATCACTTACGGCATGATGAGACAATTCGACCAGGCCTTTGCCGATTGCAACCGCCTGATCGAGAAACAGCCGAAGAACGTGTTCGCGATCAACAATCGCGCCGACGTCAGCATGATAAAGGGCGACTTCGACGCCGCCCTGAAGGACTACAACACGGCGATCCAGATCAACCCGAACAACGTCCGCGCCCATTCCGGCCGCGGCCAGATCTACGAGCGCCGGAAGGATCTGGCGCAAGCCCGCGCCGATTATCGCGCCGCGGCCTATTCGCTGACGAAGTTCGACGACACCGAGGTCGCGCGCGCCCGTGCCATCGCGCAGGAGCGGCTCGCCGCGCTCATGCCGCAGTCGCCAGGGAGCGCACCCACCGGCCGCCGCGTGGCGCTGGTGATCGGCAACGGCGCCTACAAGAACGTCCATGCCTTGCCCAATCCGCCGCGCGATTCCAAGCTGATCGCGAGCGTGCTGCGCGAGGTCGGCTTCCAGTCCGTGATCTCCGTCAACGACCTTACCCGCGACAAGTTCTTTGACGCGTTGACGGCCTTCGCGGAGGAAGCGGAGAAGGCCGACTGGGCCGTGGTCTATTACGCCGGCCACGGCTTCGAGATCGGCGGGGTGAACTATCTCGTTCCCGTCGATGCCAAGCTCGCCGCCGACAAGGACGCCGAGACGCAGGCGGTCGCCCTCGAGCAGGTCATCGCCGCGGTCGGTGCCGCGCGAAAAATGCGTCTCGTGGTCCTGGATGCCTGCCGCGACAATCCATTCGCGCCGACCATGCAGCGCACGCTGTCGCTGAAGCTGGTCGACAAGGGCTTTTCCAACATCGAGCCCGGCGCCGGCTTCATGGTGGTTTACGCCGCCAAGCACGGCGAGACCGCGATGGACGGCGACGGCAGCCCCAACAGCCCGTTCGCCACCGCTCTCGCCCGCGAGATCAAGCAGCCCCGCGTCGAGATCAGAAAACTGTTCGACATCATCCGCGACGACGTCTGGGCCGCGACCAAGCACGGGCAGCAGCCGTTCACCTACGGCTCGCCGCCGGGACGGGAAGACTTCTATTTCGTCGCGGGCAAGTGAAGGCCGGCGTTGCCGTGCGCTTTCACATCAGCGAGTTGAACCAGTCCAATGCGGTCGATTGCCCGTTCAGGACGGTGCCGTCGCCATAGAGGCTTGCCAGAAACGTGACGCGATGGCTTGCACCGGCAACCGGTACGCCGGCCGCGAAACGTCCACCCGCGGCAATCGCCGGCTTGACCAGTCGCGGATGCAGCGCCTCGTCGGCCAATCCGTAATAGAACCGGATCGGGGAATCGTAGTCCCAGAAAGTCGCGCCGTTGCGACCGAGCTGGCGCAGCAACCTGCTGTTGGTGTCCTGGGTGAAACGGTCGAAAAACCCGTCCACCAGGAGGTCTGCAGCCGGCGGAACAGTCTTGGCGGTGTCGCCTGCCAGGCTGTAGTCGGCCCAGTATGTCTCCGCGAACGCCTGGTGTTGCGGCTTGATGGCGGTCTTGAACAGATCGCTCAGCCCGTAATACTGGCGATAGCTTCCGAGCAGCACGACCAGGCAGGGCGTGATCCAGGCCGGCGGCATCGGGTAGGACGTCTCGGTGGACGGAATATAGGAGGTCGGGTTGACCCAATAATGGAAGCTCTCGGCGAGATTGTTGAACGGGCTCTGGGTCGCACTTGCCGTCACCTTGATGCCGCGCCGTTGCATCTCCTGCTTGAGCCATTGCGTGTTCAGCGCGCCTTGCGACCAGCCGTTCAGAAACAGCGCGGATTGGCGAAGGCCGAGCGTCTTCAACTCGAGGAGGCCGGCATCGAGCACGTCGAGGCAGCATTGCACCGTGGCGCCTTTCACCGCATAGGCCTCGCCACGACCGTTGCGAAGCGGGCCCTTGCCGATGTAGTCGGCGGCGATGACGGCATAGCCGTTGCCGGCGAAGCGCTGGATGTTGAACAGCGTCTCCAGCGAATCAATGTTGTCGCGAAGCTGGTAGCCTTCGTCGCCAAGTCGCAGCAGGTTCGAAGGAACCTGATCGAACGACAGGATCGTGCCGTGTTGCCAGGACAACACCGGCAATGCCCCGCGCGCGCCGACGGGGAGCGCAACGAGCGCGCTGACCTTCACGCGCTCTCCCGTCTCGGGCACGCGCGTCATGGTGGTGATACGCCGCAGCTCGACGTCGTAGCGCGCTTCATGCTTCCCGGAGAAGTCTTTGGGCAGGACGTCGTGTTCGTTGAACACGGCATAGAACTGCGCCGCCAGCGCGTTGAGGCGTTGCTTCGAGACCCGTACCGGCTTGTCCGGCCGCGCATGCGCGGCACGCGGCGGAGCGGAGTGCGCAAGTCTCGGTGCCGCGATCGATGCGGCGAACGTGCCGGCCGCGATGCCTGCCGACTTCAGAAACCCGCGACGGCTCGCGCCGAAGGTATCATCGCGCGGATCGAGGTAATCGGGTCTTCCCAAACGTTCAGCCATGCGTGTCCTCCTGCCGACAGCGTGGTGATACATCTCAAAGCCTAGCGCTTGGTGAATGCATCCGGGCAGTGTGGACCACGGCCTCACACCACGATGCTCAGTGCTGCAGGGCGGGCAAAGCGAAGCGTGCCCACGATCCTTTGCTTGCAGAGAGACAGCGTGGGCACGGCGCGTTGCGCCTTTTCCCGCCTACGGGAGCGAACTCTAAACAACGATACTCAGCCGCTTCGCCGCCCGCGTGATTCCAGTGTACAGCCACCTGGCGCGGCTCTCCTGAAACGCAAAGCTCTCGTCGAACAGCACGACGTCGTCCCATTGCGAGCCCTGCGACTTGTGCACGGTGAGCACATAGCCGTAGTCGAACTCGTCGTAGGGCTTGCGCTGCTCCCAGGCGATCTGCTCGACGCCGCCCTCGAAGCAATCGGCGCGCACTGAGACCTTCGTCACCTTGTGGCCGAAATCCTCGTCCGGCGACAGCCGCATCGAGAGAATGCGCGACTTCGAGCGCGAGGTGTTGCGCGACTTCACCCGCCACAGGCCGCCGTTGAACAGGCCCTTCTTGCGGTTGTTGCGCAGGCACACCAGCTTGTCGCCGGCGACCGGAAAGACGTCCTCGATGTTCTGGCGCTGCCGCACCCGCATGTTGTAGGCGCGGCGGGTGTTGTTGCGGCCGACCAGGACCTGGTCGGCGCCCATGACCCTGTCGGGGTCGAGCTCCTTGCGCGAGACCACCTCGCTCTCGCCATAGCGGCCGATGTCGAGCTCGCGGCCTTCGCGCACGTCCATCGACATCCGCACGATCGGATCGTCCTGCGCCTGGCGGTGCACCTCGGTCAGCATTGCATCCGGTGAGGTGTTGGTGAAGAAGCCGCCGCCCTGGATCGGCGGCAGCTGCGCGGGATCGCCCAGCACCAGCAGCGGGCAGTCGAACGACATCAGGTCGCGCCCCAATTCGGCGTCGACCATCGAGCATTCGTCGATCACGATCAGCTTCGCCTTCGAGGCGGGCGCGTCGTCCCACAATTCGAAGCTCGGCTGCTCCTCGCCGGATTCGCGGGCGCGGTAGATCAGCGAGTGGATGGTGGAAGCGTCGTCGCAACCCTTGTTGCGCATGACGAGGGCGGCCTTGCCGGTAAAGGCGGCGAACTTCACATCGCCGTCGACGCCGTCGGCGATGTGCCGGGCCAGCGTCGTCTTGCCGGTCCCGGCGAAGCCGAACAGGCGGAATACCTGCGGCGTGCCGCTACGGCCGGGTTTTGCTTTGAGCCAGTCGCCGACGGCTTTGAGCGCGGCGTCCTGATGCGGAGTGAAAGTTGGCATTGTTGTCTTGAGAAAGGGCGACGCGCGGCGATTCGCAGCCCTCCAAAGTAACCATTCAACCCGTCCATTCAAGGCGGATGCGGCACCGGAGATCGAGGCCGCCAACCCCTCCTGTCGGCTGATTTCTCACCCGCGTGAGCCGGCTTCGTCGGCTCAAACGTGAAGGCCGGGTGAACGCCTTGGTCGATTGGCGCATTTCACGCCACGACGGCCGCGCGGGTTAATCGTCGCTTGCGGGTGACCGCCTGGCTGCTTGATCTAGCGCAATGCGATCTGGACCGCCGGAACCTATGGTCCGAAGCGGTGACAATGGCGTCGACCGAGATGTGCCCGATGGGGCGCATTCTCCTGGACAATTCCTGAACACGGCTCTGCCGCGGGGATTCGGATATGCCGAGGCCAATGTCACGACGCTCACTATTTTCTGCCGTTCTGCCTTTCGCATCCGGCCGCGACGCGCATGCGCCGCGTCTGGAAGAGACGCGTCCCGAACAGGTGGCGACCGTCTCCAGCACCAGCGCCTGCGTCGAACGGCATGGTGTGGTCTGTCGCCGTTGCGTCGAAGCCTGTGAGCATTCCGCCATCCGCATTCTCGCGCGCGAGAAGCTGGGCGCCGTGATCGATGCTGCGGCCTGCACCGGCTGCGGCGATTGCATCCCGGTCTGCCCGGTCGAAGCCATCGCGCTCGCGCAGCGGGACCGCATCGCGCTCGTATCCGAACTTGCAAACCTGGTCGTGCACAATGGCTGAAGCCACCAATATCTGCGGCGTTGCCGTCTATCTCGCACCGGATGCGGAGCGCGATCTGACCGAGCGGATCCTGGCGCTGCCCGGCGTCGAGCTGGAGGCCGCGTCCGGCGGCAACAGGCTTGCGCTGACCGTCATCGATACGTCGGCCTCGCTGGCGATCGACCAGATCGCCGCCATGCATCGCCTGCCCGGCGTCGTCAGCGCCTCGCTGATCTTTCACGCATTCGATACGCACGACGACGAGAGCGCCGCCGAGACCGAGCCGGCCGCGTGCTGCGGCGGCGTCTGCCAGAATTCCGGCGCGCATGCGCGCGCTTCCGCAATCTGAGATTCGTTGAGCCGGAGAGACCGACGATGGTTACGAAACTGACGAACGGGAATGAAGCCACGGCGACGCGCCGCGACGCGCTGAAGGCGGCTGCGGCGGTTGCTGCCGCCTCGACCATCGGCGTGACGCTGCCGGAAGCGGCGAGCGCGCAGGCGGGCAAGACCGACGGCATCCGCTGGGACAAGGGCGTGTGTCGCTTCTGCGGCACCGGTTGCGGCGTGATCGTCGGCACCAAGAACGGCAAGGTCGTGGCGACGCAGGGCGACCCCGATGCGCCGGTCAATCGCGGCCTCAATTGCATCAAGGGCTATTTCCTGTCCAAGATCATGTACGGCGAGGACCGGCTGACCCAGCCGATGCTGCGCATGAAGAACGGCAAGTTCGACAAGAACGGCGAGTTCGCGCCGATTTCCTGGGACGATGCCTTCAAGCTCATGGCCGAGAAATGGAAGGCGGCGCTGAAGGCGGGCGGGCCGTCGACCGTCGGCATGTTCGGCTCAGGACAGTGGACCATCTGGGAAGGCTACGCCGCCGCCAAGCTCTTCAAGGCCGGCTTCCGCAGCAACAACCTCGATCCGAACGCGCGTCACTGCATGGCATCGGCGGTCGCGGGCTTCATGCGCACCTTCGGCATCGACGAGCCGATGGGCTGCTACGACGACATCGAGCAGACCGACGCGTTCGTGCTGTGGGGCTCGAACATGGCGGAGATGCATCCGATCCTGTGGTCGCGCCTCACCGACCGCCGCCTGACGCATGAGGGCTGCGAAGTCCACGTGCTCTCCACCTTCGAGCACCGCTCGTTCGAGCTCGCCGACAATCCGCTGGTATTCACGCCGCAGAGCGATATGGCGATCCTCAACTACATCCAGAACTACATCGTCAATTCCGGCGCGATGAACAAGGACTTCGTCGAGAAGCACGTCGAGTTCGCCTCGACCGTGACCGACATCGGCTACGGCTTGCGGCCGACGCATGCGCTCGAGGTGAAGGCGGTCAACGCCTCGCACAAGGCCGGCAAGGACGGCGCGCTCGATCCGGCCGGCTTCAAGGACAAGATCGGCTTCGAGGAATACAAGAAGCTGCTCGAGCCCTACACGCTCGAATACGCCCACAAGGCATCCGGCGTGCCGAAGGAGAATCTCGAGCGGCTCGCCAGGCTCTACGCCGATCCCAAGAAGAAGATCATCTCCTACTGGACGATGGGCTTCAACCAGCACGCACGCGGCACGTGGGTCAACAACATGATCTACAACGTGCACCTCTTGACGGGTAAGATCTCCGAGCCGGGCAACGGCCCGTTCTCGCTGACCGGCCAACCCTCAGCCTGCGGCACCGCCCGCGAGGTCGGCACGTTCTCCCATCGCCTGCCGGCCGACATGGTCGTCACCAACCCGAAGCATCGCGAAGCGACCGAGAAGCTGTGGCAGGTGCCCGAAGGCACCATCCCCGGCAACGTCGGCTACCATGCGGTGATGCAGAACCGGATGCTGAAGGACGGCAAGCTGAACGCCTATTGGGTCCAGTGCAACAACAACATGCAGACGGCTCCGAACATGAACGAGGAGGGCTATCCCGGTTATCGCAATCCGGCTGCCTTCGTCGTCGTCTCCGATCCCTATCCGACCGTGACGACGCTGGCCGCGGACCTCATCCTGCCGACGGCGATGTGGATGGAGAAGGAGGGCGCCTATGGCAATGCCGAGCGGCGTACCCAGTTCTGGCGGCAGCAGGTCAAGGCGCCCGGCGAGGCGCGCTCGGACCTCTGGCAGCTGATGGAGTTCGCCAAGCACTTCAAGATCGAGGAGGTCTGGCCGGAGGAGTTGATTGCCAAGAAGCCCGAGCTGCGCGGCAAGACCCTGTTCGACGTGCTCTATGCCAACGGCGAGGTGAACAAGTTTGCGATCACCGAATGCCAGAAGGGCTTCGACAATTCCGAGAGCGCGGCGTTCGGCTTCTACGTGCAGAAGGGCCTGTTCGAGGAATATGCGAAGTTCGGCCGCGGCCACGACCTGGCGGACTTCGAGCAATATCACCAGGCGCGCGGCCTGCGCTGGCCGGTCGTCAACAACAAGGAGACGCTCTGGCGCTTCCGCGAGGGCTATGATCCCTACGTCAAGCCGGGCGAAGGCGTGTCGTTCTACGGCAAGCCGGACAAGAAGGCGCGCATCATCTTCTGTCCGTTCGAGCCGGCGGCCGAAACGCCCGACAAGGAGTTCGATCTGTGGCTGTGCACCGGCCGCGTGCTGGAGCACTGGCATTCCGGCTCGATGACGCGCCGCGTGCCCGAGCTGCACCGCGCCGTGCCGGCCGCGACGCTGTTTATGCATCCGGATGACGCCGCCGAGCGCAAGCTGCTGCGCGGACAGCCGGTGAAGATCCAGACCCGCCGCGGCGAGGTGGTGACGCGGGTCGAGACCAAGGGCCGCAACAAGCCGCCGCGCGGCCTCGTCTACTTCCCGTTCTTCGACGAAAGCCAGCTCGCCAACCAGCTCACGCTCGATGCGACCTGTCCGATCTCGAAGGAGACCGACTTCAAGAAGTGCGCCTGCCGCGTGACGTCGGCCTAAACCCCTCGATGGACGAGCCATGTCGGATTCCAGTTCAGGCATCCCGCGCGATCCGCGCCGCCGCAAGGCGCTGCAGGATATGACGCGTTTCGGCGGCGGCGCAGCCGTCGCCGCAACGATGCTGACTGCGTTCGGCGTGTCCTCGCGGGCCAAGCCCGCGCAGGCGCTGCGGCCTCCGGGCGCGCTGCCCGAGAAGGATTTCCTGGCGGCCTGCGTCCGTTGCGGCCTTTGCGTCCGCGACTGCCCCTACGACACATTGAAGCTTGCGGATTGGGCCGACGGCCCCGCTCTGGGCACGCCGTTCTTTCAGGCGCGCAATGTTCCCTGCGAGATGTGCGACACCATTCCCTGCGTCAAGGCCTGCCCGACCGGTGCCCTCCAGCATGCGCTGACCGACATCGCCAAGGCCAAGATGGGCGTCGCGGTGATCACCAGCCGCGAGACCTGCCTCAATCTGCAGGGGCTGCGCTGCGACGTCTGCTATCGGGTCTGTCCGGTCATCGACAAGGCGATCACGCTCGAGGTCTCGCACAATACGCGCACGACCAAGCATGCGATCTTTGAGCCCGTCGTCCACGCCGAGTACTGCACCGGTTGCGGCAAGTGCGAGAAGTCCTGCGTGCTGACCGAGTCCGCGATCAAGGTGCTGCCGATCGAGGTCGCGGCGCTGAAGCAGGACGAACATTACAAGCGCGGCTGGGAAGAGAAGAGCAAGGCCGGCGGAGCCCTGATCGATGCGCCGCTCAAGCTGCCGGTGCGCAGACCCGAGGGAGGCGCGCCATGACGGCGAACGTCAGGCCCTATGTCGAAGCGCGGGCGCAGAAGGGGCTTTGGGCCGCCTCGCGGTTTCTGGTGCTGCGCCGGACCAGCCAGCTGCTCTTCCTCGCGCTGTTCCTGTCGGGGCCGCTTCTGGGCATCTGGATCGCCAAGGGCACGCTGGCTTCGTCCATGACCCTCGGCACGCTGCCGCTGACCGATCCTTTCGTCCTCCTGCAGTCGCTCGCGGCGCGCCATTGGCCCGAGGGTCTGTCGGTGATCGGCGCGGCCATCGTGCTCGCCGCCTATCTCCTGTTCGGCGGCCGGACCTATTGCTCGTGGGTCTGCCCCGTCAATCCGGCGGCCGATCTTGCCGCCTGGCTGCGGCGGCGGCTTAACATCACCTTCACTGCCAAGATCCGCCCGGAGCTCAGGCTCTATTTCGTCGGCGCGGTGCTCGCGGCATCAGTGCTGTCAGGGTCGATCGCCTGGGAGCTGATCAACCCGGTGACGGCGCTGCATCGCGCGCTGGTGTTCGGCCTCTGGTTCGGCGCCGGCAGCACCGCGGCGATCTTCGTGTTCGACCTCCTGGTCGCCAGGCACGGCTGGTGCGGTCATCTCTGTCCGGTCGGCGCGTTCTACGGCCAGATCGGCAGGGTCGCGCTGCTTCGCGTCACCGCCGACAACCGGGCCGCCTGCAACGACTGCATGGACTGCTTCGCAGTCTGTCCGGAGCCGCACGTCATCAGCCCCGCGCTGAGGGGGGAGCGGAGCGGCGCCACGCCTGTGATCACCGCGGGCGACTGCACGGTCTGCGGTGCCTGTATCGACGTCTGCTCCAAGCAGGTCTTCCATCTCGGTCTGCGCGGCCGCAATGCGGTGCGTCCTGACCCCTCCATGACCGCGCCATCGCCAGTGGCACGTGTCGTCTCTTCCCAGCCGACCGTCCTTGAAAGGGACCTCTCATGACGTTTGTTCGACTGATCCCGTTGATTGCGGCGGCGGCCGTGACCGTCGCGCTTGTCATTCCGTTCGCGGCGCCGGGGCCGCTCGCACAGGAGGCCAGGCAGCACAAGGCGCTGCGCGAAGCTCCGTTGACCGAGATGTCGCCGCCGCCCGAGGTGACCAAGCAGTCGGTGCCGGCGAGCGGCTTCGAGCGCGCCTATCGCCAGCAGCCGCCGCTGATCCCTCACAAGGTCGACGGCTACCAGATCACCACGGAGAACAACGCGTGCATGGGCTGCCACGACTGGCCCGGCAACACGCGCGTGAATGCGCCGAAGATCTCCGAGACGCATTACGTCGACCGCCAGGGCGTGCGGCTCGATAAGGTCGCCGGCACGCGCTATTTCTGCCAGCAATGCCACGTACCGCAGGCCGATGCGAAGCCGCTGGTCGGCAACATCTTCAAGAACGCGACGCAGGCGAAGTGAGGCTGACATGCAGGACACCAGCACTTCTGCCGCCGTCGCAGCCGCGCGGCCGGGCCTCCTGAAACGATTGTGGCGGTGGTTCTTCTCGCCGACCGCGCGCTATGCCTGGGGGCTGATCGTCATCGTCGCATTCGCCGGCGGCGTCTTGTTCTGGGGCGGCTTCAACTGGGCGATGGAGATGACGAACAACGAGCAGTTCTGCATCTCCTGCCACGAGATGAAGGAGAACGTCTATTTCGAATATCGCAACACGGTTCACTATTCCAACCGTACCGGTGTCCGCGCCAGCTGCCCTGACTGCCACGTGCCGAAGGAGTGGAGCCACAAGGTGGTCCGCAAGATCCAGGCCTCGAACGAGGTGCTGCACAAGATCCTCGGCACCATCGACACGCCTGACAAGTTCAACGCGCACCGTATCGACCTCGCCAAGAACGTCTGGCGCGCCATGAAGACCACCGACTCGCGCGAGTGCCGCAACTGCCACAAGTTCGACCACATGGAATATGCGGTGCAGGAGCCGCGCGCCTCCAAGCTGCACCAGACCGCGTTCGCGCAAGGCAAGACCTGCATCGATTGCCATCAGGGCATCGCGCATAAGCTGCCGCCCAAGGCACAGGAGGGATATCGCGACATGCTCGACCATATCGACGAGGTCAGCCCCATGCAGCGGATGATCGACTTCCTGCAGGATGCCGACGTCGCCAAGGCGAAGGCGGCGAGGTGATGGACATGCTTCAGCAATCCCGCGACACCGCGGACGGCGCGGCAAGGCCTTCCGCCGCGCTCAGCGTTGCCCTGGTCTATGACTCGGGCCCCGCCGTGAACCGGTGGGTCGCCGGTCTCGTCGCCGAGCTTCGCCGCTCGGGCAAGAGCCTGGCCGGCCTGATCCAGGAGGACGTGCCCCAGCCGGGACGCACACGCTGCGACATGGTTCTGCACGAGCTCGCCACCGGCCGGTCGATCTCGATCTCGGAGGATCTCGGCGCGGGCGCGACCTCCTGCCGTCTCTCCACGCCGCGCCTGCTCGAAGCGGCGCAATTGGTCGAAGCCCAGCTCGCCGACGCCGAGATCGTCTTTCTCAACAAGTTCGGCAAAGCCGAGGCGGAAGGCGGCGGCCTGCGCGACCTGATTGCCCATTGCATCGAGTCCGGCAGGAGCCTCGTGATCGGCGTTCCCCGCAGCAACATCGAGGCCTGGACCGATTTCTGCGGCGAATACTTCAGGACGGTCGCGGCAACGCCGGAGCCGCACCAGGATGCGATCGCGGCGCTCGCGGCTCTGCTCGGCCAGCGCAAGTGCGGCACCGAGCATCTGCACGTGATCTGAGGCCGCGCTCCGGCTCGCGATCCCTGTTCTTCCACGCCGTGGAATTGACGGCGTGGTGGACAGGATCGCCTCGCTCAATACAATGCCCGCAACAACAAGACAGTAGCGGGAGAGCGACGCCATGAAGTTCGGCATCTTCTACGAGCTGCAATTGCCGCGGCCCTGGGTGGCCGGTGACGAGCTCAGGCTTTATCAGGACGCGCTGACGCAGATGGAGCTCGCCGACAGGCTCGGCTACGACCACGCCTGGGTGGTCGAGCATCACTTCCTCGAGGAATATTCCCACTCGCCCTCGCCGGAATCCTTCCTCGCCGCGGCGAGCCAGCGCACCAGGAACATCCGGCTCGGCCACGGCATCCTCCAGCTCACCACCAACCATCCGGCGCGCATCGCCGAGCGCGTGGCCGTGCTTGATCTGCTCTCGAACGGCCGCTGCGAGTTCGGCATGGGCGAGAGTGCGTCCATCACCGAGCTGACGCCGTTCGGCCGCGACATGGAGACCAAGAAGGAGGTGTTCGAGGAGGCGGTTGCCGCGATCTTTCCGATGTTCAAGGACGCTGGCAGGGAGCATCACGGCAAGTATTTCGACATCCCCCTGCGCAACGTCGTGCCCAAGCCGGTGCAGAAGCCGCATCCGCCGCTGTGGATGGCCTGCTCGCAGCTGCCGACCATCGAGCGCGCCGGCCGCCACGGCTTTGGCGCGCTCGGCTTTCAGTTCGTCAGCGCCGACGCCGCGCACGCCTGGGTGCACGCCTATTACAACGCCATGACCAAGCGGCTGCACAAGCTCGCCGACTACGAGATCAACCCGAACATGGCGTTGGTCTCGTTCTTCATGTGCGCCAAGACCGACGAGGAGGCGCGGGCGCGTGCCGACGGTGCCACCTTCTTCCAGTTCGCGCTGCGCTTCTACGGCGCCGCGCAGAACCGCCAGCGTCCCGCGCCCTACACCGTCAACATGTGGGACGAGTACAACAAGTGGAAGCGCGACAATCCCGAGGCGCAGGAGGCGGCGTTGCGCGGCGGCCTGATCGGCTCGCCGGAGACGATCCGCAGGAAACTGAAACGCTTCCAGTCCTCGCACATCGACCAGGTCATCCTGCTCAACCAGGCCGGCAAGAACAGCCATGAGCATATCTGCGAATCGCTCGAGCTGTTCGGCCGCGAGGTGATGCCGGAGTTCCAGAACGATCCGGCGCAGGCCGAATGGAAACGAGGCGTGATGAGCGGTGAGATCGAGCTGGAAGAGATCGACACCCAGGCCTTCACCGACCGCTACGGCAAGCTCGCCATCAATGTGGCCCCAGTGAAGGCGGCGGCGGGGTAGGGAGCTCTGCATCCGGCATGGGCCCCGGCTCAGCAGCGCATCACTAAGGTGCTGCGCTGCGTCCGGGGCACGATCCATCGTGAGGCACGTGTCCCGGACGCGCCGCAACGCGTAGCGTTGCTGCGCAGAGCCGGGACCCATGGCGCGGCATACGCCAATCTCGCCGACTTTCCGCCAACTCACCTTGCTGGTATCCTCCGCAAAAAGAGACTTGCGGAGGATACCCATGCGGCCCCACGCGGCCTCAACTCCAGTGGCGGGCGATGTTACGGCCGCAGTGCTCGCCATCGGTCGCCCCGACTTCCCGGACATCCTGATCGACACGCTGCGCCGCCACGCCGGTGTCGGCCATTGCATGGTGTTCGCGCTGAATCGCGCGGGTGCCGCACACTGCCTGCTCGACGCCGGCAACATTCCGATCGGCGGCGATCTCGGCGCCGCCTATGCCGGCCAGTTCCACGAATCCGACCCCAATCGCGATGCGCTGTTCGCAGGCGAGGGCGGTGGACCGATTATGTTGCCCGCGTTCGCGCCGCGCATGTACGGGACGCGCTACCGAAAGATCTTCTTCCACGATTCCGGCATCGTCGACAAATGCGCCACCGCGATCTGGGCCGGCGACACCTGCTT
This sequence comes from Bradyrhizobium sp. LVM 105, assembly GCF_003957705.1. Classification (NCBI taxonomy): domain Bacteria; kingdom Pseudomonadati; phylum Pseudomonadota; class Alphaproteobacteria; order Hyphomicrobiales; family Nitrobacteraceae; genus Bradyrhizobium; species Bradyrhizobium sp. LVM 105. The sequence goes on from NZ_QZMV01000007.1 coordinate 174,752, forward strand.
CTACGTCAACTTCTATCGCATCGCAGCCCAGGGCCGCTTCGCTGCTCCGCAGCGCGAACGGCTTCAGGCGATCGCACCGGCGATCGGCGCGAGCGTCGCCCGCCATTTTCAGGAGAAGGCGGCGCCCGAGCAGTCTCTCGCCGCATTGTTTGCGACCCGCGCGCCGCTCGCCGGCCTAACGCCGCGCGAGCAGGAGGTCTGCCGGCGCATCCTCGCGGGCTTCGGCTCGGAAGCGATCTCGCAGGCGCTCGGCATCAGCCTGCATTCGACGCTGACCTATCGCAAGCGCGCCTATCAGCGGCTCGGCATCTCCTCGCAGAGCGAATTGTTTGCAATCGTGCTGCAGCTGCTGACGCGCAGCCTGAACTGAGGCCAATGCGCGTCGCGGGACGAGCTATTGAAGTTGACGATACGCGGATAACCGAGATCGTGAATCCGGCTCACCCCAGCTAACCAGCTAACCGGAGCAGACTTTCTGAAGAAGCATCCGGCCACAGGATCTATGTTCGCAGCAGGGCCTCGATCTGCTGCGCTGCTCCAAGCAGGGTGCGGTCCTGTCCGCGTGCGGCAATGATCTGGAGGCCGAACGGACATCCGCTCCGATCCGACCCGCACGGAATCGAAATCGCCGGCAGGCGAGCGTGATTGACGAAGGGCGTGAACACCGCGTGCGACCGCGGGCTCGCTGGCTTCCCGCCAATCATGTCCGGGCCGAGCCGTGTCAGTGGCCACGCGACGCATGGAACGGTTGGCGCCAGCAACAGATCGACCTCGCTGAAGAATGCCGCAAACGCGCTGGCGATCGCGGCGCTCGCGCCGAGCGCGAGGGCGATTTCGGCGCCCGACCAGGACAGGCCGCGCTCGATCTGCTTGGCGATATCGGGATCGAAGACAGTTGGGTCCCTGCGGAAGGCGTCGCCATAGAGGGCGGCAAGGCCCGCATGCTGGAGCGGCATGATGGTCTCTTCCGTCGCACCCGCCGGCCAGACCGGGTCGCGTTGCATGATCTGCAAGCCTCCGGCGGAGATGCGTTCAACGGCCGAAACCAGTCCGTTCGCGACGACATCGTCGACCGCGACATCGAGTCCGAGGCGCGGCGAGAACGCGATGCGCAAGCCGGCGATATCATCGGCATCTTGCGCGATGTGCGCGGAGTCCGGATCGCGCGGATCGGCAACGGCCATGGCCTCGAACGCCAGCGCGACATCGGCAACCTCAGTGGCGATCGGCGCGATCACGGAGAGGCCGAAGAACGGTTCGGCGAAGCCGGGCCCATAGGGGATCGCGCCATAAGACGGCTTGAAGCCGGCGACGCCGACATGGGCGGGCGGCCTGCGGCTGGAGCCGCCCGCATCGGTGCCGATCGCAAGCGGTACGAGCCCGGCCGCGACGGCGACGGCCGGACCGCCGGATGAGCCGCCGGGCGTCAGCGTTGGATCGCGCGGATGGCGTGTGGGCCCGTAAAGCTGCGAGGTCGTGACGCCCTTGCAGGCGAACTCGGATGTTGCGCCGATACCGACGACGACCGCTCCGGCCTTGCGCAGGCGCTCGATCGCGATGGCGTCGCGCGGTGCGATGAAATCGGCGAACAGGCGTGAGCCCTGCGTCACGCGCCAGCCGCGGGCCCAGATGTTGTCCTTGACGACGATGGGCACGCCGGCCAGCGGCATCGTCTCGCCGGCGTGCAGACGCGCGTCGACCGCCGCCGCGTCGGCCAATGTGCGCGGGGGATCGATCGTGACCACTGCGTTCAACGCCTTGGCTGCCTCGATGCGGGCGAGCGCGGCCTGTGCGGCTTCGACGGCGCTGGTCCGCCCGGCTGCGACATCGGCCGCGATCTCGCGGGCACTATACGCCGGCATTGTCACGGCCTCCCCAGAACAGCGCCACCGTGCCGCAGAGGGCAAGGCACGCCAAGGCAAAGAATGCCGCGCCGAGGCCGGCCACACCATCCAGGATCGACACCAGCGCCGGCGCCGCCAATAGGCCGGCATACGACGCCGTCAGCACCGCGCCGGTGGTTTCGCCGATCCGGTCTTGCGGAGCGAGGCGGGCGATCTCGGCAATGAAGACGCCGTTCCAGCCCGAGGCGGTCAAGCCGAACAGCGCCGCAATCGCGAACTGCCAGCTGCGACTGAGCGATCCGCCGTCGAGGCCGAGCAGCGCGGCGCAGAAGGCCATGCCGACACCGATGACGATGAGCACCGTCCGCGAGGCATCGAGCCGCATCGCCACAAATCCCCAGCCGAGCCGACCGACGAGGCCGCCGGCTTGCGCGCAGGCGAGCGCCATCCCGGCCTCGATATGGCTGAGGCCGAGCTCGCGGGTGCCAAGCGTGACGAACACCGTGTTGAGCGACACCTGCATCGCGCTGAACGGCATCGAGGCCAGCGCCAGCATCGCGATGCGCCGGTCCGCCGTCATCAGCGCCAGCCGCGCGCGGAGATCGAGCTTCGGGGGCGGGACGAGCTTGACGGCGTAGGCCGGTCGCAACCATTCAAACAGAACGATCGCCAGCAGCGCGCAGAGGCCCACCACCGCATAGCACCAGGCTGGCCCGAACGCGATGGCGATCGCGGGCAGGGCCAGCGAGCCGCAGACGGCGCCAATCTGGTTGCCGGTCTGGCGCACCGAGAACACGAAGGTGCGCCGCTCGGCGGTCACGAGCCGCGCCAGCAGCGCCGCGCTTGCCGGTGTCTCTGGCCCCATCGCAAGGCCGAGGCAGATGCCTGCGGCCAGCAGGGCGGCGGTCGATCCAAGCGCGGCCAGCGCCATGGCGACGACGATGGCCGCCGCGCACAGGCTCGCGATCCGCAGCGAGCCGGCCCGCGCGATGAAGCCGCCGCCCCAGAACGAGGCCGGGATGCCGACGGCGAACACAGCGCAGGAGAACATCGAGAGCTGCCAGACCTCGATATGGGCGCGCGGCGCGACCACGCCAGGCGCGAACAAGGCAAGCGCAACGAGGGCCTGCAGCAAGGTCATCGCGCCAAGGGCCGGCAGCAATGCGGGTGCTGGCCGAACGGCCGCGTTTCCGTCTACCATGGCGGCTTGCTCATGGGAGGAACAACGTGGCAGGCGGCATTTCCATTCACGCGGTCGATGTGGCGAGCGGGCGCCCGGCAAAGGGGCTGCGCGTCGAGATATGGCGGATCGATCCGGACTCCGCGCGCATCGCCGACGGGAGGCTCGGCGCCAACGGCGTGCTCGATCATGCCGTCGCGCAAGGCGCGGGCGTGACGGCAGGCGAGTACGAGGTGAGGTTTCATCTCGGCGAGTTCTTCGGCGGCAGCGACGGCTTCCTGACCGTGACGCCGTTCCGCTTTCGCATCGAGAACGTTGACGAGCATTTTCATCTGCCGCTGAAATTCACGCGATGGGGTTATTCGCTGTTCCGCGGCGCCTGATCAATTGGTCAGCCGCCGCGACAGGCCCGTGACGCGTTCCATGACCGCAACCAGCGCGACCGTCGCGATGATCAGCACGCCCGACAGCGCTGCGATTGTGACGTCGAGCTTGCCTTCGAGGTCCTGCCACATCCGGATCGGCAGCATGTCGGTCGCGGCATCGCGCAGAAACAGCGAGACCGGCACGTTGTCGAAGGACGACATGAAGGCGATGAAGGCGCCGGCGATGATGCCCGGCCGGATCAGCGGCAGCACGATGCGCCGGAAGGTGTAGAGGCGGCTGGCGCCAAGCACCGCCGAGCTCTCCAGCAGGGTCGGCTCCAGCTGGGCGAGCGCGGCGACCGTGTTGCGCACGACATAGGGCACGCAGACCACCGTGTGGCCGATCACGAGCGTCAGCGGCGAGACCGGCAGGCCGACCAGCGAGAACAGCATCAGCGCGGCCAAACCAAAAGCCAGCGCCGGCAGCACCAGCGGCGACATGAACAAGGAATCGAGCAGCCGCGCCGACAGCGTCGGCGAGCGCGAGATCGCCAGCGCGGCGGCAACGCCGAGCACGACGGACAGGCCGGTTGCCCAAAGCGCGACGATGAGGCTGTTCTTCGCCGCGAAATGCAACTGCCAGGCATCCCAGAGCTCGGCGTACCAGCGTAGCGAATAGCCGGGCGGCGGGAAGCGCAGCGAGAACCCGCTGGTGAAGGAGACGATAAGGACCACGAGCGAGGGCGAAATGATGATGACCAGAGCGATCAGCGCGATCACCGTCATCACCAGTTCGAAACTGAACGATTCCAGCGTGCGCTTGCGGCCAGCCATCACGCGCCTCCATAGCCGCGCGACAGGCGGCCGAGCGTGGTGAAGACGGAGACGACCGCGAGCACGGCGAGCAGGAAAATGATCGAGATCGCCGATGCAAACGGCCAGTTCTGCAACGTGGAGGCCTGTTGATAGAGATACATCGGCATGAACAGCATCTGCCCACCGCCGATCAGCGATTGGGTGATGAAGGCCGTGATCGCGGCGGCATAGGTCAGCGTGCAGCCGGCGATGACGCCGGGCAGCGACAGCGGCAGCACGATCCGGAAGAACGTGCGCCAGCTTCCGGCGCCGAGCGAGCAGGAGGCATCGTCGAGATTGGGGTCGATCCTACCGAGCGCGGTGATCAGCGGCAATGTCATCAGCGGCATCTGCACTTGCGCCAGCGCGATCACGACGCCGAACTGGGTGTAGAGCAGCTTCAGGGGCGTATCGATGATCCCAAGGGATTGCAGTGTCGCGTTGATGATGCCCTGCCGGCCCAGGATGACGATCCAGGCGAAGGTACGCACCACGACGCTGGTGAGCAGCGGCAGCAGCACGATCAGGATGATGATGGTCTGGAGCTTTGGTCCGACCCGCTGGTAGAGCCAGGCGATGGGAAAGCCGAGCACGAGGCAGACGGCCGTCACCTCGGCCCCCAGCAGCAGCGTCGAGCCGAGCACACTGAGGCTGAAGGGATCGGTGAGAAAGTGCAGGTATTGGCCGAGCCCCCAATGGAGCCCGGCCGCGTCGTTGTGCAGCGAGAGCCAGAGCAGCTGAAGCAGCGGCGCCACGAAGAAGATCAGGAAGAACAGCGCCAGAGGCGCCGCCAATCCCATCCCGTAAGACGTCACGTCGCGTGATGCAGGCGCCGCGCCCATCGCCATTCCTCGAATGTTCTAGGATGAAATGGTCTTAAGTTGAATCAATCGGCCGCGGACTCGGTGCACCTCTCCCGCTTGCGGGAGAGGTCGGCGCAACGCGCCGGGTGAGGGTTCTCTCCTCTTGGGGGTTCTCGATTGCGGAGATACCCTCTCCCCAGCCCTTCCCCGCAAGCGGGGGAGGGAGCACACCTCCCTCGTTACGGCAGTCGAATCTAATCTCATCATGCTTTAGATCTTGATCTCGCGATTGAAACGTTCGATCCAGGCCGAGCGCTGCTCGTTGATCTTCTTCCAGTCCTGGAATACGAATTTCTGCTTCAGCTCGGCGGTGTCCTTGGCGAGCACGCGCGCGATCTCGCCGCTCATCGCGACCTTGGAATTGGTCGGCACGATCAGATAGGGCGGCTTCATCAGCGTGGTCTGCACCTCAGCCGTCAGCGCGGCCTCGATCAGCTTGAAGGCGAGCTCGCGGTTCGGCGAGTTCTTGACGATGTGGATAGTGGTCTTGAAGGCGATGGCGCCTTCCTTCGGCGCCACGAACTCGACCGGCACGCCGCGCGCTTTCAGGATCTGGATGGCGTTGAAATTGCCGGGCGAGATGTCGATCTGGCCTTGCTGGAACAGGGTCGCGAGCGCGCCGGGATTGGCGGCGACCGCGGCTAGATTGGGCTTCAGCTCTTCCAGCGCCTTGAAGGCGGGATCGACATTGGCCTCCGAGCCGCCGCGCATCTTGGCGATCTCGACCAGCCAGCCGGTGCCGAGCGTCGAGTTCAGGTTGGTGATGCCGACGCGGCCCTTGAACTCGGGCTTCCAGAGGTCGGCCCAGGAGGTCGGCGGGGTCTTGATCGCTTCGGGATTGTAGGTGAGACCGACGACCTGGAAGAACGGGGCAGGGCCCGTCTGCTCCTGCGCCTCGCTGATCAGGTCCTTGTAATAGACGCTCTTTTCGACCGGGTAGGGCTCGACCAGATCCTGGCCGATCGCGACGAGCGCAGGACCGGGATCATGCAGCATGACGTCGATCGGTGGGTTGGCCTTGGCGGCATTGACCTTCGCGATCTGGTCGACCGAGAGCATGGGGTCGAGCACGATCGCCGCATCGGCGTTCGCTTTCCGGAAGGCCGGCACCAGCACGGCCTTGTGCGCTTCCTCCCAGCTTCCGGTGAAGGTCGCAAACACCAGCGGACGAGCCTGGGCAAAACTCAATCCCGGAAACGCCTTCATGGCGCCGAGTGTCAGTGCGGTGGTCATCAGGCTTCGGCGGTTCATGATCATGGTCGAACTCCCTCTGGACTGGATCTAAAGCGTTGCGGGAAAGGCGTTGGCGAGCGATGGGGCGAGCGGGGCGAGGCGCACCGCAGCGCCGCTCTCCAGTGCGTGCGTTGCACCGATGCGCGCCTGGGAAATCTTGACGCCGGAGCCGTCGGCGGTCGTGATCTCGTGCACGACGGTGGCCCCCAGTGGCAGCGACATGCCGACGACGCCGGCAAAGCCGGTCTCGTCGGCGACGAATTGCAGATGCTCGGGCCGGATGCAGACGGTGACGCGGCCGCCCTCCGCGAGGCTGGCCGCCGCCGGCCGTGCGATAATCTCGGCGCCGGCATCGAGCCGCACCTTTGCAGCGGTGCGATCGGCCGAGACCACGACACCGGGCATGCGGTTGGTCGAGCCGACGAAGGTGTTCACGAACAGCGTCTGCGGTCGGTCATAGATGTCGGACGGCGTCCCGAATTGCTCGAGCTTGCCGTGGCTGAGCACGGCGACGCGGTCGGCCATCGACAGCGCCTCCTCCTGGTCGTGGGTCACGATCAGCGTGGTGATGCCGGAGACGCGTTGCAGCCGCTTGATTTCGATCTGCATGTCGAGCCGCAGATTCTTGTCCAGCGCCGCAAAGGGCTCGTCGAGCAGCAGGATCGAGGGCTTGATCGCGAGCGCGCGGGCGAGCGCGACGCGCTGCTGCTGGCCGCCGGAGAGCTGGCGCGGCAGCCGCTCGGCCATCGCCGGCAATTGCACCAGCTCGAGCAGGCGCTGCGCCTCGCGCTGGCGCGTCGCCTTGTCGATGCCGCGGGCGGCGAGGCCGTATCCGACGTTCTCGCTGATCGACAGGTGCGGAAACAGCGCGTAGTTCTGGAACACGATGCCGACTGCGCGCCTGTTCGGCGGCAGCGCATCGACGATGTCGTCGCCGATGATGATACGTCCCTGGCTTTGCGCGATGAAGCCGGCGATGATGCGCAAGAGCGTTGTCTTGCCGCAGCCGGAGGGTCCAAGCAGCGCGATGATCTCGCCACCCTTGATGTCGAGATTGATGTTCTCGACTGCGAGCGCGCCACTCGGGTACCGGTGGGTGACGGCGTCGACGACGAGCGAACGTCCGCCTTGCGCTTCAACCATGGTGTTGCCTCCCGTTGCCCCGGAGGAGAAAGCAAGTCTCGTGCCCGCCGCGCTCGCCTTTCGATGCGAGGTTTGGCATGGTGGTGCGATGACACCCAAGCCATCGATCTGCGACCTCACCGCTGCAAACCTTGCGCGCGCCATTGCGAAGGGCGACCTGTCCTCGTGTGAGGCGGTCGAGGCGCATCTCGGGCGGATCGAGGAACACGATCCGCAATTGGCGGCGTTCGTGACCGTGGATGCCGAGGGCGCTCGCCGCGCCGCGCAAATCTGCGATGCCGCACCCGCGTTGATCGGGCCGCTGCATGGCGTGCCTGTAGCGATCAAGGACCTCACCGACACCGCGGGGCTTGCGACAACTTACGGATCGGTGCTGTTTCGCGACCACGTCCCGGCCGAGGACGATCTCGTGGTGGCGCGGCTGCGGCGCGCCGGCGCGATCATTCTGGGCAAGACCAACACGCCGGAATTCGGCTTCGGTGCGGTCTGCACCAATAAATTGTGCGGGCCGACGCGCAATCCGTTCGATCCCGCGCTCACCTCCGGTGGATCGTCCGGCGGCTCTGCCGTCGCGGTCGCGGCCGGCATGGTGCCGCTGGCCCATGGCACCGATTTCGGCGGCTCGGTGCGCACGCCCGCGAGCTTTTGCGATGTCGCTTCGATCCGGCCGACGCCCGGCCGCATCCCCTCGCCGGGCCGGCCGCTCGGCTGGGACATGCTGGCCAGCCATGGCTTTCTCGCCCGCGGCGTCGACGATCTCGAACTGGCGTTGTCGGTCTGTGCGGGACCTGATGCTTGCGATCCGCTCTCTGCTGGCGTCGTCAGTGATGATCGGCCGCTTGCCGGCCGTCCGCGGATCGCAGTCACGCCCGATTTCGGTGTCGCGCCGGTTGCGCCCGATGTTCGTGCGCGCTTCGGCGAAGCTTGCAAGGCGCTCGCGCGGGTTGTCGATGTGGCGGAGGCCTCGCCCGATTGCGGCGGGGCGATCGAGACCTTTCGCACTTTGCGCGCCGCGCATATCGCGAGCAGCTATGGCGAGTTGCTGAGGACCCGGCGTGCCGAGCTCACGCCGACGGTGATCTGGAATATCGAGGCCGGCGCAAACCTGTCCGCGGATGACTATCTCCACGCAGAGCGCCGCCGCACGGCCATCTATCGCAGCTTTCGCGCATTGTTCGGCCGTGCCGATTTCCTGGTCGCGCCGGCCGCTTCCGTCTTCCCTTGGCCGAACGAGATCAGTGACGTCATGTCCATCGACGGCATGCAGTTGGAAACGCCGATCGACTATCTCGCCGTCACCTTCATCGTGTCGCTGGTCGGTTTTCCGGTCCTGACCTTGCCGGCGCGCCGCAACGTCAATGAGCTGCCGTTCGGTATCCAGATCATCGCGCCGCCGGGAAGCGAATCCCGCTTGTTTGCCTTCGGCCGTATGATCGAGAACGAACTGGGTTTTTCGCATCGCCGGCCGCCTCTCTGATCAGCAATCGCGATGCTCGAGCCGGGCGGCGAGCGCGTCGGCAAGACCAATGGTGGGCTTGGCGGCGGGCCGTCGGAACGTGCCCGCTTTTGCCTTGCGCAGCCGTAGTGCCACCAGCGCTTCGGCCTGTTTCACGGCGGCGACGACCTGATCGACGACGGGGACAGGGATCCTGTCGGCGACGCGCTCGGCCAGCCCCGAAAGCGGTGCGCCCGCAAAGATCAGGACATCGGCCCCGTCCTCGATGACGGCACGTTGGGCGAGCTCAACGAGCAGATCCTCCTTCTCGGTGCCGACATCGGAGATCGCCTTGAATGGCGTATCGAGCATCCGGATGCCGGCGCAGCGCTCGCGCAGCCCGTGGTCGCGGACGCATTCTTCGTACCAGGGCCCAAGCGCCTGGGCGAAGGTGACGATGGCGAAGCGGCGTCCGGCCATGCAGGCGGTCAGCATGGCCGCCTCGGCCATGCCGACCATGGGAATATCGAACGTCTCGCGCGCGGCGAACAGGCCGGGATCGCCGAAGGCTGCGATGATCGCCGCATCGACCTTCCCGTGCTGCTCGGCCAGCATCTCCAGCGCGATGGCGCCACCGATCTGCGCTTCGGTGCGCGTGGAGATATAGGGCACGCCGCGCGAGGCGGTGCAGGGGACCAGCTCGGTGCCGGACGCGGCGGCGCGTTGGCCGACTTCCGTCATCAACTGGGTGACGGCGGTGCTGGTGTTCGGGTTGAGCAGCAGCAGCTTCATGGTCATGCCGCGGTCAGCTTGGGCTTCGAGAGGGCGAGCGTCTCGAGCAGCGCGGTGCCGGTCTGGCGGACATGGGCGCCGAGCAGGCGTCCCGCGGCCTCGCTGTCGCGCGCCTCGAGGGCGGCGAGGATGCCGGCGTGCTCGTCGACCGAATTGCTCCAGCGCCGGTCGGCGCCGAGCGCGAGGTAACGCGCGCGTTCGGCGCGGGAGATCAGCGTCTCGTGCGCCTCGCGCAGCGGCGTATTGCGGGCCATGCGGACGATGGCGTTGTGGATCTCGCCATTGATGGCAAAATACTCGTCGAGCTTGCCGTTGCGGTGATGGTCCTCCATGCGGGTCTGAAGCGTGCGCAGGCGTGCGAGGTCGCGCTCGGTGGCGCGCTCCGCTGCAAGCTCCGCGGCCAGCCGCTCGATGCCGGCGAGGGCCTCGAACAATTCCGAGATGCCCTCGATCGCGATGTCGGCGATGCGCGGACTGCGGTTGGGGCGGAGCTCGATCAATCCTTCGGCGGCGAGCACCTTCATCGCCTCGCGCAGCGGCGTGCGCGATACGCCAAGCTCCTTCGACAGCTTTGTCTCCTGGGTCTGCGATCCCGGCGGCAGCTCGCCGCGAATGATCATCGTCCGCATCCGCGCGGCGGCGCGCTCGTGCAGGCCCATCCTTTTGAGTTTGGGCGACTTTCGGCCCTTCGGGGTTTCCGACTTCTGCTGCACGCGCGCCTCGTTGCTTCAGTTCATCCTAGCCGTTTTTGGCCCTTTGACTTGCTCAAAATATCGACGCATCTCGCTGAAAACAATGGCATACCGCGCAAATTGTATGCAGCATGCAAAAACCGGATTGCGCTGCGGCGAAGGCCGACCGATGATCTCAGCAAGACGCGCGGGATCTCGCGCCTTCAAAACGGAGTAAGCGATGCGGACGAGTTTGCGACTGGGCCTCGTGGTGATGGCGGCGATGTTCGGCGGAGGCGATTTCGCCATCGCGCAAGCCCCGAAGATCAAGCTCGGCTATGCCAAATGCGCGCACTGCCTGCCGATGTCGCTGATTCCGGGCATTGCGAAGGGCGTCGAGGTCGAGGCCACCGGGTTCAACTCGGGCAATGACGTGCTGACGGCGCTGATCTCGAAGAGCATCGATGTCGCGCAGGTCACTTACCTCCACTACATCACTGCGCTCGACAAAGGTTTTGATGTCGTCGCCGTGTCCGGCCAGATCAATGGCGGCTCGGAATGCCTCTCCTCGGCGAAGCTGAATCTTCCGCCCGACGATTGGGCCACGTTCAAAGCGACGGTCGCCAAGGCGAAAAACGACAGCCAGCCGCTGAAGGTCGCGGCGTCCCGTGGCAACGCGCAGGACATCCACATGCGCGGCGCGTTCCTGAAGCAGGGCGTCGATCCCAACAAGGACATCCAGTTCATCAACATCCCCAACCCGTCCGATCATCTCGCCGCCTTGCAGCGCGGCGAGGTCGACATGATCTGCTCGGTCGAGCCGTTCGCCTCGCAGATCCGTCTTGCCGGTGCCGGCAAGCATTTTGTGCTGCCCTACGACCAGGCTGCCGGCAATCTGACCAATCTGATCGTGACACGCTCGGACGTGATCGCGAGCCAGCGCGCCGGCGTGCAGGGCGTCGTCACCGCCGTGGTCGAGCTCGACAACAAGCTGATCGCCGACAAGGCGCCGTGGATCGAGGTCATCAACAAGCTCACCGGCCTCGACAAGAACGTGGCGACCGAAGCGCTGAAGAATGCATCGCCAGATCCCGCGATCCATCGCTCGCAGACGCTCGCGATCGCAGCGATGATGCGTGATCTCAAATACATCTCGAAGGACGTCGCCGCGGAAGCGGAGAAGAACATGGACTATTCGTTTCTGGAAAAGGCCACGGGAAAGGCCAAGAATGACCTCGGTTACTGACGTCTCGCCGGCGAGGCCAGCGTTCCGGCTGACGCGGGCGTTCCAGGGGCTCGAGCGCCTGGTCGTCCCCGCGCTGCTGATTGCGGGCTGGGAGGCGTTTGCCCGGAGCGGCATTCTTCCGCCCGCGCTGTTGCCGGCGCCGAGTGCGGTGCTGCATGCGCTCGGCGACTGGGTGTTCGGCTTCGACGAGACCACGCAGACCTATTCCGGCCACTGGCTGCGCGACGCGCTCGCCAGCGCTCTTCGCGTCTTCGGCGGCTTTGCGCTGGCAAGCCTGCTCGGAATCCTCGCCGGGGTCGCGATCGGCTGGTCGCGCCTGTTCGAGAAGACGCTTGAGCCGACGCTGCAGATGCTGCGTCCGATTCCGCCGGTGTCCTGGATTCCGCTCGCCATCATCTGGTTCGGTATTGCCGACAAGCCGGCGATCTTCCTGGTCTTTCTCGGCGCCTTCTTTCCGGTGCTGATGAACAGCATTCACGGGGTGAAGACCGTGGACCATAATCTGGTCCGCGCAGGCGCGATGATGGGCGCCAACGGACGGCAGATGCTGACCGACATCGTGCTGCCGGCCGCGCTGCCTTCGATCTTCGCAGGGCTACGCATCGCGGTCGGGTCGGCCTGGATGCTGACGGTCACCGCGGAGATGGTCGCGGTGAAGAGCGGCCTCGGCTACGTCTTGTGGGATTCCTATTACTTCCTGCGCTACGACATCGTGTTGGCTGCCATGATCTCGATCGGGCTGCTCGGCTATCTCTCCGACCTCGGCCTCAAGGCGATCATGGCGCGCACGCTGCGCTGGCAGCAGACGACCACGGTGCAGGGCAGGGCTGGCTGATGGCGGCAATCGAGCTTCGCAACATCGTCAAGGTGTTCTCCGACAAGCGGCGCGGCCGCGACCTGCTGACGCTGGACAACATCAATCTCGACATCGAAACCAATGATTTCGTCTGCCTGCTTGGCCCGTCCGGCTGCGGCAAGTCGACCCTCCTGAACATCATCGCCGGCTTCGAGCAGGCAACGTCAGGGCGGACACTGGTCGGCGGCAAGCAAGTGGAGCAACCCGGCTCGGACCGCGGCGTGGTATTCCAGCAGCCGACCCTGATGCCGTGGCTGACGGCGATCGACAACATCGCCTTCCATCTCAAGCTCAAGGGCGTCGCCAAGGCCGAACGGCACCACCGTGCGATGGAGTTCATCGATCTCGTCGGCCTCCGCGGTTTCGAGCATCATCATCCGTCCGAGATGTCCGGCGGCATGAACCAGCGTGTCGGCATCGCGCGCGCCCTGCTGATGAACCCGAGCGTCATCCTGATGGACGAGCCGTTCGCGGCGCTGGACGCCCAGACCAAGCTGGAGATGCAGGAAGAGCTGGTGGCGATCTGGCAGAAGCGTCGCTGCACTATCGTCTTTGTCACCCACAGCGTCGACGAGGCGCTGGTGCTCGGCAACAAGATCGTGGTGATGACGAAGCGTCCGGGCCGGATTCGCGAGGCTGTGAACTTCGACCTGCCGCGCCCGCGCGATATCACCAGCCCCGAGTTCAACGACGCCAAGCGCCGCATCCTGTCGCTGATCCGCGAGGAGTCGACGCGCCTGGCGCAGGCGTCGTAAGATCTCGGCATGCGCAAGCGTCTCGGCATGATCACGCCGTCCTCCAATTCGGTGCTCGAGCCCGTCACCAGCGCCATGCTGGCCGGCGCTCCGGACGTTACTGCGCATTTTTCGCGCTTCCGCGTGACGGAGATTGCACTCGACGCGGCCGCGTTGAGTCAGTTCGACGCCTCGGTTATGCTGCCCGCGGCGGATCTACTGGCGGACGCCAAGGTCGATGCCATCGCCTGGAACGGCACCTCCGCGAGCTGGCTTGGCATCGGCAGGGACAGGAGCCTTTGCGAGGCGATTACGGAACGCACTGGCGTGCCCGCGACGACCTCGACGCTCGCCTGCATCGAGGCCGGCCGCGCACTTGGCGCCAGGCGCGTTGGTCTCGTCTCGCCCTATACGGATGATGTGCAGCGGCGGATCGGCGATGTCTGGGCGGAGGAGGGCATCCCCCCGCATGCCGAGCGGCATCTCGGCCTGCGCGACAATTTTTCCTTCGGCGAGGTCGCGCCTGCGACGATCGCCGGCATGATCCGCGCCGTGGCGGCGGAGGGGGCCGACGCGATCGTCATCCTTTGCACCAATCTCGACGGCGCGGCGCTGGCGGCCACGCTGGAGCGGGAGCTGGACATCGCCGTGCTCGACTCGGTCGCGGTAACGCTGTGGCGGACCCTTGAGCTTGCCGGCGGCGACATCAGGGCTCTTGCAGGGTGGGGCCGAATATTCAAGACATCAGCGGTCATCAAGTGATGGAGACTCCTGTGACACAGCTCGATCTCGCCATTCGCGGCGGCACCATCGTGACCGCCAGCGACGAGTTTCGCGCCGATATCGGCATTCGCGACGGCCGTATCGTCGGCATTGCCGATCGCATCGAGGGCGCGGCCCGCGAGATCGACGCGACCGGCCTGCTCGCGCTGCCGGGCGGGATCGACAGCCACGTTCACATCTCGCAACCCTCGGGCCCCGATGTGGTGATGGCCGACGATTTTGCCTCGGCAACGCGCGCGGCCGCCGCTGGCGGTAACACCATGGTGCTACCCTTCGCGCTCCAGGAGAAGGGGACTTCGCTCCGCACCTGCGTCGAGAGCTACCGCAAGCTCGCCGAGGGCGAGTGCTACATCGACACGGCGTTTCATCTCATCATCTCCGACCCGACCGCGGTCGTGCTCGGGCAGGAACTGCCGGCCCTGGTCAAGGACGGCTACACCTCGTTCAAGGTGTTCATGACCTATGACGACCTCGTGCTCAGCGACAAGCAGCTGCTCGAGGTGTTCGAGGTGGCGCGCCGCGAGGAGGCGCTGGTCATGGTCCATTGCGAGGGCTACGACGCGATCCGCTTCCTTACCAACAGACTGGAGCGCGAAGGCCACATCGCGCCCTATTATCACGGCACCTCGCGACCGCAGGCGGTCGAGCGCGAGGCGACGCACCGCGCCATCAGCCATGCCGAGGTGATCGGCGTTCCCATCATGATCGTCCACGTCTCCGGGCGCGAGGCGATGGAGCAGGTGCGCTGGGCGCAGCAGCGCGGACTGCCGGTTCATGCGGAGACCTGTCCGCAATACATCACGCTGACGGCCGATGACATGAAGGGCCTCAACATGGACATCACGGGCGCGAAATATGTCTGCTCGCCGCCGCCGCGCGATGCCGAGAGCCAGCAGGCGATCTGGGAGGGCATCACGACGGGCGTGTTCCAGACTTTCTCATCCGATCATTGCCCGTTCCGCTATGACGATCCCAAGGGCAAGCTGACGCCGAATGCACGCACTTCGTTCCGCTGGGTGCCGAACGGCATCCCCGGCGTCGAGACGCGGCTGCCGATCCTGTTCTCGGAGGGCGTCTCGAAAGGACGTATCAGCCTGCAAAAATTCGTCGAGCTGACCGCGACCAACCATGCGCGAATCTACGGCCTCTATCCACGCAAGGGCTCGATCGGCGTCGGCTTTGACGCGGATGTCGTGCTGTGGGATCCGAAGCTGACCAAGAAGATTCAACAAGCCGACCTGCACCACGGGGCGGACTATACGCCGTGGGAGGGTTTTGACGTTACCGGCTGGCCCGTCACGACGATCGCGCGGGGGCGGGTGGTGTACGAGCAGGGCAAGATCGTCGGCGACAAGGGCGCGGGCGAGGTGCTGAGCCGGGGCAAGTCAAGCCTGGTGTGACGCGACAACTCGCGGAGCGGCCGCGCGTCCTTCAGCAACGCAGCTTCACGGCCCGACCATGGCTCAGAGCGCCGGGTCGTCGCTTCCGGTAGGTGAGCCGACCACGGTGATGCGAGCTCCCAGGGGCAGCCTTTGACCTAACTCCGACTCCACCGAACGATTGCGTTGATCTATGCGGCGCGATCCTTGTCGGACTGCTTCTCGACTGCGGTGGCGGTTTCTTCGAACCCCTTTTCGTAATTGCCCGCAAACCTTTCGATGCTGTCGGCCCACATTCTCAGCATTGAGACCTGAAAGTGCATAATTGGCTTCAAGGCAATCATACCGATTTCTGTCGCTGCGGTTGTGCGCTTTTGGGCGTCGCGTGCGAGACGGTCTGAGTTAGTGGTGTTGTCTGCCATGGCTTGCTCCTTCTCCGGTGATTAACCCCAAAGCTAGGTGCCAGGTTGTGCACCACGTGATGCTGACCGTTCGGCCAAAGCCTGATCTGCCGCGAGTCTAGCGCGTCGATCGTCATGCAGTTCGTCCAGCTTTTTCAGGTAAGCGACCGCTGCTATTTGCAAGAGGTCGAAATCATATTCGCCGGTATCGCGAAGATTGGTGATGTAGCGAAAGAGGGCGGAACGCCTGTTATCGTCTTCACTGATGCCACTATTGAGCAGCAAGTAGTTCCGCCAAGCGAACGCACATGCGCCTTCTATGGCCTGAGAAGTCATGGGCACCTCCCGAGGTCAGAGAAAGACTGATAAGTCGATTCGTTCCGCGATTTCCCAGATGTAATGTTGTTCCGTAAGTGCACCGCGAGATGTTTCGCGAAGTGTCAGTGCTGCAATCGGCACGCACGCGAGGACTCGGCGCTGTCGGCAGAGAAACACGGTCCACTAAGGATCGGACCTGCATCTTAGTCATCACCCGCGGCGGTGTGCACCTCATCGTGCACTCTGATATGCCAAGCGGTGATCTCCTTTGTTAGTTCACCGCGAATAACAAAGGCCCTGTCGCGCCCGCCGAACATACCCGCCTGCATGGGAAAGGTTAGGCCGTGTATCCGACCAAAGGCGCACCGCTGTCCTAATTTGAAATTGTTGGCCGCGTCCAGGGAGCCCTGCCATGGAGGCTTCATTCACGTGAGAATAACCGCCTATACCGGCGACTTCCGAGAAGGACATAAAGAGGACAAGCGGACCCCATTCGAAAGCCTCCTAGCCGCAAGAAGAAGCCAGAGACGTCCCGCAACGCCGCGTGGAGCTAGTTTCGCCAGGAATTTGTCTGGCCTTCACGAGGCGGCGACCGCTCTCGACGTGAGACGGCCCACCCACGCGAGATGCTCGTCCAGGATCATTTGAATGGCTCCCCTTGAAAGGTGCCCGCGAGCATCCAGATAACATCCAGACATCATCCAGTCGGATGGTGAATGGATGTTCCGCTATGCCCGCTAACGTTCACGAACTGCGACCCAAGGTCCCCGACACAGAAAAGATCACGATCAACCTTGGCTATGTCGACCTCGGTCATGTCGATCTCATGGTGCAGGAAGGGTTCTATTCGAACCGGACTGATTTCATCCGGACAGCAATCCGCAACCAGCTCGAGCGACACATAGAGGTGGTCAGACAGTCCACGGCCCGGAAGAACCTGGACCTCGGGCTCCGCAACTACACTCGCGAGGATCTCGAAGCGGCGCGGCGCGCCGGCGAGATGCTGCAGATCAATGTTTTGGGCTTGGCCACCATCGCCCAGGACGTCACCCCGGAGTTGGCTCGCGCCACAATCGCGTCGGTCTCGGTGCTGGGGGCGCTTCACGCCACTCCCGCGGTCAAGGCCGCTCTCGCCGAGAGAATGAGGTGAATGATGCTGAATCAAGACATAGTTCGCGAAGCAACCCGCCTCACGCGTGCCGGCCAACTGGTCGAAGCCACCGCGCTGTTGCAGCGCATGCTCCAGGGCGGCAGCGCTCCAAGATCGGAGTCCCGCAGCGCCCCTCAGGATCAGCTCCCGCGGCTCGATCCGCTTACCATCGACGCCACCGCCGACATTGTCGAGGAGCGGAGAGCTCCGCAGATTGCGCCGGCCCGCTCTGGTCAGGGACGCAGACGCTCCTTGCTGCTCGACGGCATGCGGGATGTTTCCGGGCTCCGCCTGCGAAGTCCGATCGCACGCGCTCCTCTGTCCCCATCGGACATCGTGCCCGAGGGCACGCGGTTTATCGCCGGTAAGTTCAGTAACGCCGCGGGAAGCCGGACCTATAAGCTGTTCATCCCAAGCCGCTATCAGGGACAACGGCTTCCCCTGATCGTCATGCTTCACGGCTGCACCCAGTCGCCGGACGATTTCGCGGCCGGCACCCGGATGAACTTCCTGGCGGAAGAGCAGAATTGCTTCGTGGCCTATCCTGAGCAGCCGAGCGGAGCCAACCAGTCGAAGTGCTGGAACTGGTTTCGCACGAGCGACCAGCGCCGCGGCGGGGGCGAGCCCTCGATAATCGCCGGCATTACCCGCCAGATCATGCGGGACCATGTGATCGATCCGAAGCGCGTATACGTCGCGGGGCTGTCGGCCGGCGGGGCCGCCGCCGCCATCATGGGCGCAACGTATAGCGACCTGTATGCGGCCGTCGGTATTCATTCGGGCCTTGCGTGCGGAGCCGCGAGCGATCTTCCCTCCGCGTTCGTCGCCATGCGGCAGGGGGGCGGCTCCAAGGCAATTGCGGACACTTCTGTGCCGACCATCGTTTTCCATGGCGATCGCGACACAACGGTGAATCCAAAGAATGGCGATCAGATTATCGAGCAGTCTGCCAGGGCAACAAGCCCGACGACGAAGGTGCTTCGCGGACGCGTTCCCCACGGCCATGCCTATACTCGCACCGTCCTGATCGACGGGGCCGGTCGGGCGATTTCCGAACACTGGAACATCAATGGCGCCGGACACGCGTGGTCAGGCGGCAGCCCCGCCGGATCCTACACTGATCCGCAAGGGCCGGATGCGACCAGGGAAATGCTGCGCTTCTTCCTCGAACATCCGCTCGGTGGGTAGTCTGGCTTCACACGGCGCTCACGTCGTCCTCGAGCACATCGCCGAGTTTCCGGATCAATTTGGCGTCGCCGAAGCCGGTTTCTATCCGCCAGCGCGGGCGCGGCGGCGGCTAAAGCATTCAAGGAGGGTCGCCCAGTTAAGCGTTTGTTGGTTGGAGTTGCTACCTAAAATCATGGTCGACATCGTAGAACGTGCGATTGATCTCAGTTCATGCGGGACCAACAGCACGGACTTGGAACCCCACGTCACCAAGCCTGTTGTCCTTTCAGGAATGACCGTTGTGGTCGCACCCCCATTTTCTTGGAGCGTCAGATGAGCAAACGCAAACCAGCGGCAGCGCCAAAACGCGCCCGCAATCCGAAAATGGCAGCGCGGGCCCAACGGAACAAGCAGGCCATTGTTAGAAGCCCGAAAGAGAATTTACTTCACTCTGCTGGGGCAGACTCGATCGAACCGCCTCCTGAGCCTCATGATGATCCTAAACACGAGGTTTCTGTCATTGAGCGTCGGGCCGATGCCTTAGTAGACGACCTCAGTCAGAGAATGACGGATAGCGATCCAACGAAAGGCTTTGCTCCAGCGACGGCAGACATGCAGGCGTATCAAACGAAGCTTCTTGAGATAGCCGGGGCCAACGCGCAATTTGCTTTTGAATTCGGCCTGAGACTTGCGACGATCAGGTCACCAACTGAATTTTTCGGCGTCATCACGGAGTTTACAAGCAGACGGGTCGATATGTTCGCCGAGCATTCGAAAGAACTGGCGGCATATTCGTTCTGGAGCATCAAGCCGCCTCGAGAGCTCACGGCTCTCCTGGGACGATAACTGCAAGCCGTCAGGATGGACGAAAATGCACCTCACGCCCGCGCAGCGACCGTCTGGCGCGCGCGCATTTGGACGGGTGTTGGCTCTCCGGCCCAAGCAGTTGAGGGCGGCCGCTGAGGAAAGCGCTTCTTATTCCAGGGGCAGCGCTGTTGCAGCTTCAGTATCAGGGCCTCCTGTATCCCGTTAGAATCCGGCATGAAGGTTTACCCGGTCATCGACCGATCAGTCGCGGCGCGGCACGTGGCGTTTGCCCGGCTCCATCTGGTCGAGGATGTCGGTCACATGGTACCCGAAACCGGCGCTATTGACCCCCAGCCGACCTCAGTGGAGCGAGCCGTCACTACGAAAGATTGCTGCGGGAATGTGAGCCGGCCGTTTGCCAGCATAGCGGGATCGAGGCGAGTAGCGGCGTCGTGTGCGATGGCGGCAATCTTGCGTTCACGCCCGGGACCATCGTGGTCCTTCAAGAGTGCAGCCATCGGGGTCGCCGTGAGTTGGAAGCGGACGTAATCCAGCGCCGAGGGAAAGCTAATTTGCTTGGATACGGTCGCAACATTGACATCATCAAAGCCAGCCTGCCGCACCCAGTCGCCGAGGTCCTCGGCAGCGCAGGAAAGATGCTCGGAGCGCTTCGTCCGTGAGGACTGAGCTCCGAGAAAACTGTCGAGTGCCTGCACGAAAGCGTGCGCGACTGGCGTTTGCTCGATGGCGCTGTAAACGCTGAGCCCGACGCGACCTCGCGGCTTGAGAACCCGGGCCATCTCTCTGAGAGCCAGCGGTCGATCAGGGAAGAATTGCAGTCCGAGTTGGCAGAGCACGACATCGAAACTATGCGCCTCGAATGGCAAGTTCAGCGCACTCCCTTCGATCCACTCGACCTTGGTCGATTTCGTCCGAGCCACAGTCAACATCGCCGTGTTGAGGTCTATGCCAACCAACCTCCCGACGTGCCCCCGCTCATCCAACAGCCGCGCCACGACGCCGGTTCCGCAGGCGACATCGAGTACGCTTTCACCCTTTGTCGGTCTGGTACGGTCTAGCAGATCCTTGGCCCAAATCGACGTGATGGCGGGGACGAGATAGCGCTCATAGGCCTCAGGGGCGCTGCCATCCATCTGCCAATGTTCACGCGCTGCCATGACAGCTTCCGAAAAATGCCAGGGTGAAAAGTCAGAACGGCAATGCCAGAAAAGAAACTTATACCTGTGCCGGCCTAGATGGCCAACCGGCACAAGGTCTTCGAAAACTCTATTGCGGCCCTTACCGACATTCGAACTGCATCGCGCCGGCCGTGTGGCGGCAACCTTCTCAAAAAGATGCAGTAGTACTGTCCCTTTGACCCCCAAATTCATGGTGGTAGTCTTTTAGCGCGGTCTGTCCGGGAGGACACAATGGGATGGTTCGACCGGCTGTTTGGAAGGATGTCGGCGCCTTCTACCCGAATCTTTGCGAGATTTAGGCGGAAATCACGGGCACCGACAGATCCTGATCTTCTGAAGATTGCCAAAGACCGAAAAAGGCATGTTTCACGAAGAGCCGTGAGAGATGAATATAATCGGCTGCTTTTGGAGAAGTACGCGCACGACAAGTCCTGAGTTTAATTGCATCAGGTGGTCCCCCTCCGTGCCAGCGAAGCTCTTCATCTCCGGCCACTTCTTTCTTGCCTCGGTCAGGCTGGCCCGACGGAGCTTTGCGCAGCATCAAAATGCCATCTCGGACAGACTGGACGCGTAGCCGAACAACCTGTTGTCAGGCTGCTTAGTTGAGGCCCGGGTTCCTAACTTTTCCCACAGTCTTGGAAAGGCAGGTCGAGCTGAAGCCAGCCCTACTAGAATTCGAACTTCACCCCGATAAGATTGTCGCTCGACCAGACCAGTCGGCAACTTCGAACGCTGCGATCCTTGTCGAGCATCAGCTTGAACGTGGGGTTCACGTAAGACCTCGACGGAAGTTCAATTGCTGCGCCTTGATCCGACATGTTGATCACGCGGCAGCGTAAGCTCGCACCGTCGCCGAAGATGTAGGCGACCTCGTCAACTTCAATGCGCTCAAGCTTTCGACGTTCTATCATTTCCGATCGTTTCATCCTGCTCACAACGAACGAGCCTCATTCGTCGCTTGCGCTACCGAGTCTGTGCTGCGAAAACGTTTCGCCTCACTGATCCTGCGTGACGCCCCAGCTCGGCAACGTCTAATAAACGCACTGTCGGACCCAGTAGCCACCGCTCACGCGGATCCACTGGCATGAGCTGGGCGGGGGCTCTTTGATGATCGGCCATCCATGAATGTCGATGTTCGTTGGCGCGGTGATGCCGCGCCAAAAGACGGCATTCGCTTCAGAGGAATGGAAAACGAGGACTCCAGTGAAGCAGGTAACGGCTATGCAGCACAGCAGGGAACGGCATTTGTTTGATCCCAGTGAGACGCCTTTGACGATGCTAGGCGAGGTCGGGGGTAAAGCCAAGGCACCGAATTTCAGTTCGATGTCTACCTTGGCGCTCGGCATGACGCCGCCGCGCTTTCATGTCCGGATTAGGTACCGGCGGGCTCCGGCCGCCCTGCGAAGCCCGGGTGTCCAAAGCACTTTCATCCGAAGTCGGGTCCTTCGAAACACTTCATTAGCTTTCTTCTGGCT
Source organism: Bradyrhizobium sp. LVM 105 (assembly GCF_003957705.1). Taxonomy (NCBI): domain Bacteria; kingdom Pseudomonadati; phylum Pseudomonadota; class Alphaproteobacteria; order Hyphomicrobiales; family Nitrobacteraceae; genus Bradyrhizobium; species Bradyrhizobium sp. LVM 105. The sequence goes on from NZ_QZMV01000007.1 coordinate 196,648, forward strand.
TGCTGGCAGCGTGCCGATTACCGCTGATTGCGGCACATGGAATGGGAATGTCGGCCCCGGCTGTTTCTCCCAACCTGCGGCTGGGGCCGTTTTTGAACTTTCGCTGCATCGTTCAACCCGGTCCACAACCATGTTTAGAGGCATCGCAATCGCGCTGTTTGGGCTGACCATTCTTTCGCAGGTCGATCAGGCGCTCTTTTACGGCCGAAATACCGACGCCGCGCTCAAGCTTGTGCGGGAGATTGGCCGAGGCTTTGGGCTGTAGGACAGCCGCGCTGCGCTCAAGATCGCTCGGCGACTACTTCTTCAACAGTAGTCCCAGAGAGTTGAGAGTAACGAGTTTGTCAGAATGATCTGACTTCTGCTCTTGGCACGTAGCTGACCTTCTGAGCTGTCGTGGCGTAGACCGCTATTGACCCGAAGCGGACATCAGGCGGCCGGTCCCCGCTCGATCATGAAATCGAATCGGAGAGCAGTGCAGCGACCACAACAGGTGTTTCGCCGCCGGTCATGAGTGAGAAAGAAGCCCAATGTTCCTGACCGAGAACGATCTGAATGAATTGGTGGCATGGCGACGCCATCTTCACGCCGTGCCGGAACTGTCGGGGCAAGAGGCAAAAACCGCGGAAGCCGTGCGGGCCCGTCTTCAGGCGGCGGGTGCCGACAGGATCGTTTCGGGCCTCGGTGGTCACGGCGTGTTTGGAATCTATGATGGACGTGAGTCTGGCCCGACGGTCATGCTTCGGGCCGAACTGGATGCACTGCCGATCCAGGAAAAATCAGAACTCAAGCATCGATCACTGGTACCAGGAAAAGCCCATCTCTGCGGTCATGATGGTCATATGGCCATTCTGGCGGCCGTAGCGCAAAATCTGAGCCAGCAACGTCCAAGCCGAGGTCGCGTAGCGCTCCTGTTTCAGCCGGCCGAGGAGGACGGGTCCGGTGCGGCCGCCGTTCTGGCTGACGCGAAGTTTGAGCAGGTGCGGCCCGACTTTGTCTTCGCGCTGCATAACCTTCCTGGGCTCGGTTTTGGACAGGTCTCCCTTGCCGAGGGCTTGGTGAATTGCGCCTCGCAAGGAATGCGGATCAGATTATCGGGACGAACCACGCACGCGTCGAATCCGGAGCTCGGTATCTCCCCGAAAGACGCGCTCGCCAGGCTTTTGTTGGAGATTCCCGCGCTTGGGCACGGTACGGAGCTGGACGACGACTTCTCGATGCTGACGGTCACCCACGCAAGACTTGGGGAGCCTGCGTTCGGTATCGCGCCGGGCTTCGGCGAGTTGTGGGTGACACTGAGAACATGCACCGACGTGATGATGGAACGGCTCCGCCTGGAGGCGGAAGACTTGGTTCGACGCGTGACGGCCGGTGAGGGGCTGAGCACGGAAATCGCTTATCGCGACGTCTTCAATCATTGCGCAAACGACGTCGATGCTGTTGCCCATCTTAGAAGCGCGCTGGACGCAGAGGGGGTGCGACATTCGGCGAAGGGCCTTCCACTGCGTGGCTCCGAGGACTTCGGACGTTTTGGCTCCCGTTCGAAGTCGGCGATGTTTTTCCTGGGAGCCGGCAAAGAGCATCCCGGGTTGCATGAGCCGAACTACGACTTTCCGGATCAGTTGATAGAAGTTGGTGCAAGAATATTCATACGCACTATACGCAACCTGCTTGGCTAAATCGAGAATTCCGGACGGAGTGACAGCGTACCGCCTGCATGTCACACGTTGGATCGACGATTAGAACGATTTAAATCTAGAGGCATTCGAATTTGTGCGGTGAGATTCGAAACAGGAAATCGCTCTCCGACCACGACGGTTTGTCGTGCAACCTTAGATGATTTCTAGGTCCCAATTCCTTCTCGCAGCGCCGTCGTATGTTAGGAAGCGACGGGGACGTGCTTGCAAGTGGAATTGGGGCGCAGGAATGACGCGTGAACTTTCGGCCAGGAAAATCGTGCGTACGCTATCGTTGGGCGCGGTGAGTTATCTCGCGCTGTCGATGGAATCTTCGGGTGACCTTCAGCATGCGGTTGCGCAGTCCAATCTGCCGCCCGTGACCGTGGATGCTCCCAAGCCGAGAGTTCGTCAGCCGGTCCAGAGATCACAGTCGACGCGCGCCTCCCGAGGACAAAGATCCGTCGCAGCGGCAGCTCCGCGCCAGGCTGCACCCGTTCCCTATGTGGTGCCCTCGACCGGGACGGTCGGTACGGTGCCGCCCGCCTACGCAGGCGGCCAGGTCGCAACCGGCGGGAGTCTCGGTCTGCTCGGCAATCGCGGTGTGATGAACACGCCGTTCAACCAGACGAGCTATACGGCTGAGTTGATTCAGAACCAACAAGCGAGAACGATCCGCGATGTCTTGGCGAATGATCCCTCGGTTCGTGTCGTCCAGGCGGCAGGTGGTGGCGCCGACAGTGTGTTCATACGCGGCTTTTACTATGACAGCGGCGACTATGGGCTGAACGGCCTCTATGGAATCGCTCCCTACTACTCTAGCGGCGCGAATTTCGTCGAACGCGTCGAAGTTCTGAAAGGCCCGAGCGCCGTGCTCAATGGGATGACGACGGGGGGCACCGGCGTTGCGAGCGGCGGTGCAGTTGGCGGCAGTATCAATCTCATCACCAAGCATGCTGCCGACATCGACATTACGCAGATTACGGGCACCTACGTATCGAGATCGCAGTTTGGCGCCAATATGGACGTCAGCCGTCGCTACGGCGAGCACAAGGAGTGGGGCGTTCGGGTCAATAGCACTTATTCGAACGGAAGTACCCCGTGGGACCGCCAGACGGATGAATTCGGCAATGCAGTGATCGGACTCGACTACCGGGGCGAGAGAGCACGCGTGGCAGTCGATGTCGGTTATCAAGCCGATAATTTGACTCCTCCACTACGCTTCTTCGGGATTGGCCCAGGCCTCACCTCCATTCCTTCGCCGCCAAAGGCAGGGACGAATTTCCAGGTGCCTTGGGCTTACTATAAGCCGAAGGACTTCTTCACGACCGTAAGAGGCGAAGTGGATGTTACTGACTGGATAACTGCATATGCCGCTTTTGGTTATCACGACAGCAAGATCGATTATACCTATCCTTCGCCCAATATTACCAGCGCCGCCGGCGCTTTGGTGGGGCGTCCGGGGCTTGGGCATGAGACGTTCGAGACCTTTGCAGGAGAAGCGGGCGTCCGGGCGGTGGTCGATACCGGTCCGGTCAATCATGCTCTAAACGCGAACTATTCGATCAATGATCGAACCTATGATCAGAGCGTTCTGAGTTCGGCAGGATTAATTGCCTGGAATCTTTACACTCCACCGACAAACGTCGCTCGTCCGAACTTAAATGTACCGACACTGAGACTAAATACCAACGTGAACATCGAAAGCGTCGGTGTTTCCGATACCCTGTCGATGTTTGACAAACGCCTTCAGGTGACCGTCGGTGTTCGTCAACAAACCGCTGGGAGCAGGGTGACAAATTTCATCCCGACGGCGGCAAATCCGAGCAGGCCCTATCAAGAGACGACTTTATGGACCCCGGCTTATGCGGTTGTCGTCAAGCCGGTTGAGAATATCTCGCTCTACGCAAACTATATCGAGGGGCTCCAGACACCGGTGGTCGTTACTGGCCTATTCCAAAACGCTGGCGCCGTGTTTCCGCCCAGCAAGACCACTCAGGTCGAGACCGGAGTGAAGTTCGATGCCGGCCGATTCACCACGACACTGAGTCTGTTCGACATCACACAACCCAGCATCATCACAGTGCCGGGCCTGCCTTTCCCTACCCGGGAACTCAGTGGCAGGCAGCGCAACCGTGGTGCGGAGATCAATGTGTTCGGTGAGATCACGCCAGACATCAGGCTGCTCGGCGGCGTTGCCTTTATCGATGGTGTGCAGGAAAGGACAGAGAACGGCACTAACGACGGCAAAAAAGCGATCGGAGTTCCCGCGGTCACCGCCAATATCGGAGCCGAGTGGGATACTCCGTTTGTTCATGGACTGACGTTCACCGGAAGAGTCATCTACACCGCTTCGCAATACGTCAACGTAACAAACACGCTCACGATACCTGAGTGGACACGCGTCGATCTCGGCGCCCGGTATACCTTCGCCTCGCCATGGAACGGCAAACCGATCGTAGTCCGCGCCGCCGTCGAGAACGTCACCAATAAGGCCTATTGGGCTTCGGCTTATAGCGGCGTCATCACGCTCGGCGCGCCGCGGACCTATCTGGTGTCTACCACCTTCAACTTTTAGGCGGCTTTCCCAGAAGCCGGAGTCATGCCGCCGCGGTTGTCCGCGGCGGCATTGCCTTGGCATGAGCCTTTCAGTGCCGTCGATGACGGCATAATGAACGCCGCCCGCAACAAAGCCGGCGCTCATGTAGCTCGGAAAAGTTCCGCCTTGCGCAGTTAGAATTGCAGCAATCTGCGACGCCTCCTGAAATCCCAATATTCTCCCGCGTATTGGCGCGCAAGCGCGGAGGTTGCATTATATCCGCCCGTCGCCAGTTTTGAGGTCTTACAAAAAGGCGCGTCGATATTGCTTTGACCCTCGTCTCCTTCTGACCTAGTCAAACGTCTCTGCTTTCGCTTTCCGAAGAGGGGATCGCGCCATGATGGTGTTCGACAGAGACGACGTCACCTTCACCGTCGTCGTCAATCACGAAGAGCAATATTCCATCTGGCCGACGTTCAAAGAGATTCCGGCCGGCTGGAAGGCGGTGGGCAAGTCCGGCAGCAAGAAGGAATGTCTCGACCACATCGAACAGGTGTGGACCGACATGCGCCCGCTCAGCTTGCGCAAATTCATGGACGATGCGGCGCCTCCGCAGTCGGCGTAGCCAGCGGGGTTCGGTCGTCCGATGCGGCTTCTTTGTCTGCCCTATTCCGGCGGAAGTGCCATGTTCTATGCGCGGTGGCGCAGGCTGCTGCCGTCGTGGATCGACGTTCGGCCAGTGGAATGGCCCGGGCGCGGCGCGCGCATGGACGAGCCGCTGGCGACCGATCCGCGCGTGCTGGCAGCGCAGCTCGCTGGCGAGCTCGCCGCGCAGCTCGACGGGCCCTACGCGTTGTTCGGGCACAGCCTCGGCGCCGTGGTCGCGTTCGAGCTCGCGCATGGCCTGCTCGATCGCGGAGTGCCTGCGCCGGCCATTCTCTTCGCCTCGGGTGCGGAAGCGCCGGCGGTTCGAGACGGCAACAAGTGGCGCCATCCCCTGAGCGACGAAGCGCTGATGCAGGAGCTGCGCAATCTTCAGGGCACGCCCGACGACGCGCTGTCGAATGCAGAGCTGATGCGGTCCGCGCTGCCGGTGCTCCGCGCCGACTTTCTGATGTGCGGGGCCTATGCCTACCGGCCGCGGCGTCGATTGCCGTGCCCTGTACACGTTTTTGGCGGAGCGGACGACGAGACCGGCCGCGAAGCGCTCGAGGCCTGGCGGCAGGAGACCTCGGCGTCATTCACGCTCGACATCCTGCCGGGGCATCACTTCTTCATTCACACAGAGCAGGCCGAGCTGATCGACCGGATCGGCTGGGCGCTGGTCCGGCAATCGGGGCGATCGATTGCTTCGCATCGGAGCGAGGATCATGAGCGCGTTCTCCGTCCAGCCACTCATTGACGGCAAGACTCTTCCCATGCTGCTTAGGGCAGGTGAGGCCGGGCAGCCGCTCGGCGAAGCCCTTCCCGTGCTGCGCACGACGATCGACCGGTACCTGACCGACAGCGGCGGCATCGTGTTTCGCGATTTCTCGCTCGATGGTCCCGATGCGTTTCGAGCCTTCGCGGCCGATTTCGGTCATCCGCTGCTGACCTACGAGTTCGGGTCGACGCCGCGTTCGCAGGTGACCTCGGGCGTCTACACGTCCACGGAGTATCCGCCGCACCAGCATATCCCGCTGCATAACGAGCAGGCCTATACCCGCGATTGGCCGATGAAGATCTGGTTCTACTGCATGCAGCCGGCGCTGGAAGGCGGCGAGACGCCGATCGCCGACAGCCGCGCCATCTATCGCGACATGCCGCCGGCCATTCGCGGGCGGTTTGCCGACAAGGGCGTGATGTATGTGCGGAACTACGGCAACGGGCTCGACGTCGACTGGCAGCAGGTGTTCGGCACCGACTCCAGATCGGAGGTGGAGGCTTACTGCGCTCGCCACGACATCGAATGCGAGTGGAAGGAAGACGGCGAGCTCCGCACGCGCCAGATCTGTCAGGGCACGGCGCAGCACCCGATCACCGGTGACTGGGTCTGGTTCAACCAGGCGCATTTGTTCCACGTCTCCAATCTCGAGCCGGAGGTGCGCGAGAGTCTGCTCGACGTGGTCGAGGACGAAGCCGATCTGCCGCGCAACGTCTTCTATGGCGACGGTTCGACGATCGAGGATGAGACGCTGTCAACGGTCCGGACCGTTCTGGAGAGGCACAAGATCAGCTTTCCCTGGCAGGCCGGCGACGTCGTGATGCTCGACAACATGCTCACGGCGCACGCGCGTGCCCCATTCAAGGGGCCGCGCAAGGTGATCGTCGCCATGGCTGAAGCTCATCGGCAGGGGTGATCGGCAAGGGTGATCGGCGGCACGTCTTATTTGGGCGGTGGGGATTTCCGGCGCGCGGCCGGACAGGAATTCGAGACATGGACAGATCCAACCTCGTCGAACGCTTGCGAGAGCACGCTGCCTTGCGACCGGAGAAGGTGGCTTTGCGGTTCCTCGAAGGCGACGACGTTGCCGACGAGCTGACGTTCGCCGCGCTCGACGCTCGGATCAGGGCACTTGCGGCGTGGTTGCAACAGATGGGCGGGGCAGGCGAACGGGCGGTGATTCTGCTTCCGAGCGGGATCAACTATGCCGTCGCATTCTATGCCTGCCTGTATTCGGGCGTGATCGCCGTGCCGGCGTATCCGCCTGAGGGCGGCCCCGAGCGCTATGCGGGACGACTCAACGGTATCCTGCGGGATGCCGCGCCTCGCTTCATCCTGGTGGAGACGGGGCTGCGCGGTCTCATCGAGGCGGCATTGCCCGAGCTCGCCGACGTGGAGATCGTTGCGGTGGACACGATTTCGCCCGATCTCGCGGCGGACTGGTGCGAGACGAGGCCTGCCGCCGACGGGATCGCGTTCCTCCAGTACACATCCGGCTCGACCTCGCAGCCGAAGGGCGTTTGCGTCTCTCACGGCAATCTGGCGGCCAACGAGCATGCCATCGAAGCGGTTTGTGGCGGAACGCCGGACGACGTCTTTGTCAGCTGGCTGCCGCTCTATCACGACATGGGACTGATCGGCGGACTTCTGAACCCGCTGTTCACGGGCTTTACCGGCGTCCTGATGTCGCCGCGGAACTTCCTGGAGCGGCCACGGCGCTGGCTCGAGGCCATCGACCGTCACGGCGGCACGTTGAGCGGTGGCCCCGACTTCGCGTACTCACTCTGTACCGACCGCATCTCGGAAGAGACCATCCGTCGGCTCGACCTCAGCCGGTGGAGGTTTGCGTTCTCGGGCTCGGAGTTCGTCCGCCGGACCACCTTCGAGAAATTTGGCGACCGGTTTGCGCGCGCCGGCTTCAATCGGCGGGCGTTGACGGCCTGCTATGGCCTTGCGGAGGCGACGCTGCTGGTCACGGCCGGCGACATCACCGCCGAGACCGTCAGCTACACGCTCGATACTGCGGAACTCGCCGCCGGCCGCATCGCGAGCGCCAGCGAAGGCACGGACCTCGTGGCATGTGGTCGAACTGCTGCTGGTCACGCCGTGCGCATCATGCGTGTCGACGAATCGGCGGTGGCCGAGGCGAATGAGGTGGGCGAGATCTGGGTCGCCGGTCCCAGTGTCGCGCTCGGCTACTGGAACAATGTCGAGGCCACGCATCAAGCCTTCGTCGAGCGGGATGGCGCGCGTTGGCTGCGGACCGGCGACATCGGCTTCCTTCGCGACGGCGCACTCGTGGTGGCCGGTCGTCTCAAGGACCTCTTGATCGTTCGCGGGCAGAACGTCTATCCGACGGATGTTGAGCAGGCGGTCGAAGCCGAGGTCGAATCCGTCCGCAGCGGACGGGTTGCCGCCTTTCCCGTCGAGGTCGACGGGCGTGAGGCCATCGGAGTGGCGGCAGAGTTCAGCCGCGCCGTGCTCAAGCGTAGCAATCCGGAAGCGCTCGCACATGCGATCGGCGAAGCCGTCCTCCAGCAGGCGCATGAGTATCCGGCCGTGATCGTTCTGCTGAACCCGCAAGCGATGCCGTTGACCACGAGCGGCAAGCTGCAGCGGTCGGCCTGCGCAACGCGTCTCGCCGACAACACGCTCGACAGCTTCGCGGTGTTCGAGAGAGGCCGTCGCCGCGGCACTGCATCCCTGACGGTGCCGGCGACTGATACCGAGCGCGCCGTCGCCTCGATCTGGTGCGACGCACTTGGCGTCGCGGCGGTGCATCGCGAGGACGATTTCTTTGTGCTGGGCGGAAACTCGATCGCGGCTGGCCAAGTCGCCGCGGCGATCCGCGACCGCCTGGACGTGGAAGTGGAGCTGCGCACCTTCTTCGACGCGCCGGCGCTTGCGGCCTTCGCTGGCCGGATCGATGTTTTGGCGGGCACCGGTGCTGGCCGGGCGCTCCCGCCGATCCCATGGGCCGTCGCGGCCGATCGCGCGATGCTGTCGCACGCGCAGGAGCGGCTCTGGTTCCTCTGGAACATGGACCCTGCTGGGACAGCCTATACCGTTGCGAGCACAATCGGTCTGAAGGGACGGCTCGACCGTACAGTGCTTTCGCGTGCTTTCGGCGAGATCGTCCGTCGTCACGAGATATTGCGCACCACGTTCATCGCCAGAGACGGCCGCGGAACGCAGCTCATCCACGATGTCATGAGCGTCGGCGTCCGGCACGAGGATCTCCGCGCCTATTCTGTGCGGGAGCGCTCCGAGCGCGCGGAGACGGTCAGGCGATCCGAGCTCGGCAAGCCGTTCGATCTCGTGAACGGGCCATTGTTGCGCGCCGTGCTGCTTCAATTCGCGGACGATGCGTATGAATTGCTGCTGCTGGCCCATCACATCATCGTCGATGGCAGGTCGCTTGATGTGTTGCTCGAAGAGCTGGCCGCTCTCTATCGAGGCGGTACCGGTCAAGGCGCAGGCGTGCCGCCGGTTCCGGCAATTCAGTATGCTGATTTCGCAGCCTGGCAGCGAAGCTGGCTTGCGGGCGGCGAGGGCGATCGGCAGCTCGCCTATTGGCGCGCCAAGCTTGGCGATGTTCACCCGGTGCTGGCGCTGCCGCATGATCGGCCGCGCCCGACGATCCAGAGCCATGCCGGCGCCACGATCGCACTGGCCATCGACGGCGCGCTCGCGTCCCGGCTCCGGGGGATCGCCGGCAAGCAGCGCGTCAGCGTCTTCATGCTGCTGCTCGGCGCATATTACGCGCTGCTCCATCGCTACACCGGGCAGAGTGATTTGCGTGTCGGCGTGCCGGTCGCCGGGCGTCGGCATACGCAGCTCGAACGACTGATCGGATGTTTCGTCAACACGCTGGTGCTGCGGGCCGAGATGACCGCCGAATCGAGCTTCACCAGCCTGTTGCGTCAGGTCAGGGAGTCGGTGGTCGAGGCGCTGACGCACCAGGATCTTCCGTTCGAAATGCTGGTCGACGGCCTCAAGCCCGAACGCAGCGGTGGGCACAATCCCCTGTTCCAGGCGAAGTTCAACTACATGACGGCGCCGGGCGGTTTCTCCGGCGTCGAGGGGCTCGCTGCCGACATCGACATTGTCGATCTCGCTGGTTCGCATTTCGATGTCGCCCTCGACGTCATCGATGGCGTCGGCATGAAGGTCACGTTCAACTACGCTACCGATCTGTTCGATCGTCCGACTATCGCGCGATTGGCGACGCAATTCGGTTCGATGCTGCGCCAGATTGCCGACAATGCCGAGCGGCGGATATCGGACTTCGTCATCGACGACGGACACCAGCAGACCGTGCCTCGTGAGGCTGCGGCGTTCGGCTTCGCCGATGTGGTGAGCCTTCATCGCGCGGCGACCGCGGATCGACAGACCGCTATCGCCATTCGATGCGGCCGGGGGCAATTGACCTTTGCGGCGCTCGAGCAGCGGTCAAACCGTATCGCGCACGCCCTCATCGCCAAGGGCGTGGCACGCGAGACACCGGTTGCGCTGTGGATCGAGCGCTCTCCGGCCTTTGTCGTCGCCTTGCTCGGTGTGCTGAAGGCGGGCGGCTCTTATGTCCCGCTCGATCCGAAATGGCCGTTGGAGCGCGTCCGCCGTATCCTGACCGACGGCGGCATCGACATCATGCTTGCGGCGGGCGACAAATTGGCGGATGCGCGCGAGCTGGGCTGCCTGGTGCTCGACGCGGAGGCGGAAGCGGTGCGCGCCGAGGTGTCGAGCCTGCCGCTCGACACGACCATTCATCCAACGCAGACCGCTTACGTCATCTATACCTCCGGATCGACCGGCGCGCCTAAGGGCGTCAGCGTCTCGCACGGGGCCTTGGCCAATTACGTGCAAGCCCTGTTGCAGCGCCTGAAGCCGCGCCCGTCGGCGAGCATGGCGATGGTTTCGACGGTGGCGGCCGACCTCGGCCACACTGTCCTGTTCGGTGCGCTCGCATCCGGCGGCACGTTGCATCTGCTGTCACCGGAGGCCGTGTTCGATGCGGATGCGTTTGCGCAAGTGATGCGCGAGGGCGAGGTCGACATTCTCAAGATCGTGCCGAGCCATCTGCGAGGGCTGCTTCAGGCCTCGCACTCGGCCGATCTGCTCCCCCGCGACGCGCTCGTCTTGGGCGGCGAGGCGTCCGATGGCGCGCTGCTGGACGACGTCCGGCGCTTGCGGCCGGAATGCCGAATCCTGAATCATTACGGGCCCACGGAAACGACCGTCGGTGCGGTGACGCATGAGTGCGCGGCAGGCCGCGGGGACGGTACGGTTCCAATCGGTCTGCCTCTTGCCAATCTGCGCGTCCATGTCCTCGACGACGCCTTGAACGAGGTGCCGATCGGCGTGGTTGGCGAGCTCTATGTCGGCGGAGCCGGTTTGGCGCGGGGCTATCGCGGCGCGGCGGGCCTGACCGCGGAGCGCTTCGTGCCGGATCCGTTCGGCGCCGCGGGCGAGCGCCTCTACCGAACCGGGGATCGTGTCCGCTGCGACCGCGAGGGTCGGCTGATATTCCTGGGTCGTTCTGATGACCAGATCAAGTTGCGCGGCTATCGCATCGAGTTGGGCGAGGTCGCGCGCGTCATCAAGGCGCTGCAGGGAATCGGTGACGCGGTGGTCGTTTCACGGCCAATCGGTGCAAGTGAGCGCCAGGAGCTGATCGCCTATTGCGTGGCTGAGAGCGGCGCCGCTCCACAGGCCGATGCGATCAAGCAACAGCTGGCTGCAATCGTGCCGGACTATATGGTTCCGTCACACATCGTCATGTTGGCGCAATTGCCGCTGACGCCCAATGGAAAGGTCGATCGTCGCGCCTTGCCCGAACCGCCCGAAGAGGGGGCGTCGGCTGGCTATGCCGCGCCTGCGGGGGATATTGAAATTGCGATCGCGGCGGTCTGGTGCGAGGTGCTCGTTCGCGAGCGCGTCGGCCGCAATGACAATTTCTTCGAACTCGGCGGCGATTCGATTCTGAGCCTGCAGATCATCGCCCGCTTGCGCAAGCGCGGCATCCGGCTGACTCCGAAGCAGATCTTCAGCCAGCAGACGATTGCCGGGTTGGCGACGGTCGCCGTGATATCGGCGGGGACGACCAAGAAGGAGAGACCGGCGGCAAGGACGTCAGTCGGCGGTGACACCGCATCTGGCATGCCCTATCTGATGCCGATTCAGACGCGCTTCTTCGCCGAGGACATTGCCAACCGGGATCACTGGAACCAGGCGGTTCTGCTGCTGCCCCGTATGCAGGTGGATTGGGAGACGCTGCGGCGCGCGCTTGCGGCCATCTCGGACCATCACGATGCGTTGCGCCTGCGGTTCAGGCAGGTGGATGGCGCCTGGCGGGCGGAGCAGGGGCCGGCGCCGGGGTCAGCCGAACTGTTATGGCTTTATGCGGGCGTCGGCGGCGCGACGGAGGTCACGGTGCTCGCCGGTGCCGCGCAGGAAAGCCTCTCACTGTCTTCGGGACCGCTGCTGCGCGCGGTCGGCATGGACCTGGCGGACGGTAGCCAACGCTTGCTGCTTGCGATCCATCATCTCGTCGTCGATGGCGTGTCCTGGCGTATCCTGCTGGAAGACCTGGCGTTGGCCTATGACCAGCTGCAGCGTGGCAGTCCCGTCGCGCTGCCGCCGAAGAGCGACTCCTTTGCCTCATGGAGCGAGCGGCTGCATGCCTATGCGGGAACGGCGGAGATCGCGGCCGAATTGCCGTATTGGCTGGATTGTGGCGCCGGCGCGCGCCTGCCATGCGACGACGACCATGGCGATGTCGATCGCGTCGGTGATGGCGGCGAGGTGTCCTTGGTGTTGGATGCCGACCTGACGTCACAGCTCCTCGAACAAGCGCCGGCTGCCTATCGGACCCAGGTCAACGATCTCCTGCTCGCCGGTCTCGTGCGCGCGGTGTCGCGCTGGAGCCAGCACGACGAGATCACCGTGGAGCTCGAAGGCCATGGCCGCGAGGAGATCTTCCCGGATGCGGATGTGTCCCGCACCGTCGGCTGGTTCACGACGGCCTTCCCGGTCCGGCTGAAAGATGCAGGCGACGAGGCGTCGCTGATCAAGGCGGTGAAGGAGACGCTTCGCGCGATTCCGAACCGCGGGATCGGCTATGGCGTGCTGCGCCATCTCGGCTCCGAGCAGCAACGCCATGCTCTGGCGCAATTGGCGGAGCCGCAGATCGTCTTCAATTATCTAGGCCGCTTCGACGCCAACATAGGAACCAACCAGCGCTTCTCCTTCGCAGCGGAGAGCGCAGGTCCTTCGCGTAGCGCCACAGCGCCCATGCGCGGCTGGCTGAACATTACAGGCCTCGTGCGTGAGGGCCGACTGGAATTGTCTCTCGGATACGGACGCAAGCGTTACCGGCACGCGACGGTCGAGCGGCTCGCCGCACATTACAAAGACGCACTGCGCGAACTGATCGCCCATTGCTGCAATGGAGCGTTCGGCCTCACGCCATCGGATGTCCCGCTGTCTGGGCTCGCTCAAGCCGACCTCGATCGGTTGGCTGCGAACCTGGATATTCGCGGCATTGAGGACATCTATCCGCTCTCGCCGATGCAGCAGGGTATGCTGTTTCATGCGCTGCGCGATGGTGCCCTCGACGCCTATGTGAATCAGGTCGGGCTCGAGCTGTTCGGCGTCGATGCTGGCAGGCTGAAAGCCGCGTGGCAGATGGTCAGCGACCGGCATGCGGCCCTGCGGACCGGGTTTGTCTGGCAGAACCTGTCGGGCGCAGCGCAGCAGATGGTGCATCGCCAAGTGACGGTGCCGTTCATCGAGGAGGATTGGCGCGACAGCGCGCCTGCGGACCTGCAAGCCGCGCTAACCGAGATATCCCGGCGTGAGCGCGCGATGGGCTTCGACATTTCGCAGCCGCCGCTTCAGCGTATCCGTCTGATCCGGCTCGATGACGACAGGCACTGGCTGATCTGGACCCATCATCACATCTTCGTCGATGGTTGGAGCTCGGCCCGGCTAGTGGCGGAGGTGTTGCAGCAGGCGAGCGGTCACCCGCTGCCGGCCGTGCAGGGCGGCTATCGCGACTACATCGCGTGGTTGCAGGGCCGTGATCGCGAAAGCGCCGAGACGTTCTGGCGCGAGGCTTTGGCAGGGCTCGAAACGCCCACATTGCTCGCGAACACACTGGCGTCCCCCAAAACATCCCTGGCCGAAGGCCATGCTAGCGTCGGGCTTGCGGTGGACGCGGCGTTGACCGAGCGGCTGAAGTCCTTCGCAAAGCGCGAACGGGTGACGCTCAATACGCTCATACAAGGGGCATGGGCGCAGCTGCTGCGGCGTCATTCGGGGCAGTCCGCGGTCTCTTTCGGCGTGACGATATCGGGCCGTCCGGCCGAATTGCCCGGCGCGGAGGAGATGGTGGGCCTCTTCATCAACACGCTTCCCATCGTCGACGCGACCAGCCCACAAGCCGCCGTGGGCGATTGGCTGCGCCAGTTGCAGGAACAGAATTTGGCGCTGCGTGAGCATGGTTGGACGCCGCTCTACGACATTCAGCGGCTCGCCGGCCATGCCGGGCAGCCGCTGTTCGACAGCATCCTGGTGTTCGAAAACTATCCGATCGACGAGGGGGTGCTGCGAGGCGGGGAAGGTGGTCCGCGGCTGGGACGTGTGGCGCATGTGACGCCGACGAACTATGCGCTGGCGGTCGCGGTGTTCGCTGCAGGCGATCGGCTGAAAATTGAGTTCAACTATGACCGGTGCCGGTTCGACGAGGCAGCGATCCTGCGCCTTCGCGACATTCTCCACGGCCTGCTGGAACGGATCGCGGCGAATGCGGAACGTGCGCTCGGTGATCTCTCTGCGGCAGTCGAGCGGGACGCGCGACGAGCTCTCGAATGGAGTGTCGCAGCGCGGCTGACCTCCGCATCATCCTGCGCCGACGTCGTGATGCATATCGAAGCGCAGGCCGCGCAGGCGCGATCTGCCATTGCCATCGTCTGCGGCGACCAGCGCATCTCCTATGGCGAGTTGAACGCGCGTGCGAACGCGCTCGCACGACGCCTTCGCCTCTGGAACGTCGGTCCGGATCGGCTGGTCGGCATTGCCTTGAGCCGAAGCCCGGACATGATCATCGCGCTGCTTGCGGTTTTGAAGGCCGGCGGCGCCTATCTGCCGCTCGATCCGGATTATCCGTCAGAGCGGCTTGCCTACATGCTGCGTGACGGCGGCGCGGCGCTGGTCCTGACGCAAGGCGCGCTGCTCGAGCCGCTTGCACCGGTGCTGCGCGAAGCCGGGGTCGAGGCGCTCTGCATCGAGGAGCCATCGCCGCGCGCCGACGAGGACGGCGGGAACCTCGACATCGAAATCCATCCGGACAGCCTGGCCTATGTCATCTACACGTCCGGGTCGACCGGCGCGCCGAAAGGCGTGGCGGTTGCGCGCGGGCCGCTGGCGATGCATTGCGAAGCCATCGGCCGGCTGTACCGCATGACCTCGCGTGACCGCGAGTTCCAGACGGCATCGATCAATTTCGACATCGCCCACGAGCGATGGCTGGTGCCGCTGATGACGGGTGGTTCGCTCGTCCTGCCTTCGAAGCCCGGTCTTCTGATTGACGATCTCGTCAGCGAGATGACCCGCAATGCGGTGACCTCGATCTTCCTGCCGCCGGCCTATGCGGATCAATTGAGCGCGGCATTGCGGCGGGGCGGGCGCAGGCTGGCGATCAGGGCCTGTATCGTCGGCGGCGAAGCCTGGTCCGATACCGGGGTCAGGGCATTTCGAGAAGCTGCTGATATCGATCTTCTGGTCAACGCCTACGGCCCGACCGAGACAGTGATCGCGCCGACGGTGTGGATCGTCGACGCCGCCGCGCTGACACCCCACCAGCCCGCACCGATCGGACGGCCCGTCGGTGCGAGGTCGGCGCACATCCTCGATTCCGACCTCAATATCGTTCCCGTCGGTGTCACCGGCGAGCTGTTCATCGGTGGTGTTGGCCAGGCCCGCGGCTATCTGAACCGGGCTGCACTGACCGCGGAGCGGTTCGTCCCCGATCCGTTCAGCGACGATGGCACGCGCCTCTATCGCACTGGCGATCTCGCGCGCTGGCGCGATGACGGCGTGATCGAGTATGTCGGCCGTGCAGACCAGCAGGTGAAGATCCGCGGCTTCCGCATCGAGCTCGGAGAGATCGAATCGCGCCTGCTCGAGCAGCGCGGCGTGCGTGCGGCGGCCGTGGTGACGGGGGAGGGCAGGACCGGGCGCCAATTGTTCGCCTATGCGAGCGGCGAGCCGTCGCTCGACGGCCGCGCCTTGCGCGAGGCGCTGTCCGCCGTTCTGCCGGACTACATGGTGCCGTCGTCGGTGACGGTGCTGGGGCAGCTGCCGCTCACCCCCAACGGGAAGATCGATCGGCGGGCTCTGCCAGCGCCGGGCGAGGATGCATTGGCGCGTCGCACCTACGAGGCACCCGAAGACGAGATCGAGCTTGCGCTGGCCGGGATCTGGGCGGAGCTGCTCGACGTCGATCAGGTCGGACGCAACGATCACTTCTTCGAGCTCGGCGGACATTCCCTGCTCGCCGTGCGGGTTCTGAGCCGGGTGTCACAGGAGGTCGGCGTGTCGATCGCGGTCTCGGACCTGTTCGCTCATCCCGATCTTGCGTCATTTGCCCGGGTCGTGTCGATCAGGCTCATCGAGCAAGAATTCGATGCCGAAGAGCTTCAGGAACTGGTGGGAACGGAGCAGTGAGCATGGCTGACACGGCAAAGCCGAGCTTACGCGATCTGGATCCCCAGCAGATGAGAAAGCTCGTCGCGCTGGCCAGGGATCGTGGCCGGAGTGCCGACAGGAGTGGCGCTAGCGCCATTCCGGTGGTGGCCCGGGGCGGATCATTGGAGATGTCCTTTGCGCAGCAGCGGCTCTGGATGTTGGCGCAGCTCGATGGTGCGAATTCCAGCTATCACATTCGCGGCGCATTGCGGCTTTCGGGCGAGCTCGATCTCGAAGCCTTGCGTCGCAGCATCGACCGTGTGTTCGCGCGCCACGAATCGCTGCGCAGCGTCTTTCGCATGGTGGACGAACAGCCCCGCGTGGTGCTGCTGCCGATGGATGAACGTGTGCCGCTGCTCGAACATGATCTCAGTAGCCGGGACGATCGCGAGCAGGAGCTGGCGCGCCTCTGCCGCGAGGAGGCCGCGACGCCGTTCGATCTCGCCGCAGGACCGTTGATCCGCGGCCGGCTGATCCGGACGGCAGAGCGCGACCATCTCTTCCTGCTCACCCAGCATCACATTGTGTCCGATGGCTGGTCGATCGGCGTTCTGGTGCGCGAACTCGGTGCTCTCTACCCGGCTTTTGCCGCAGGCAAGGACGATCCTCTGCCGCCATTGGCAATTCAGTATCCAGACTATGCCGCCTGGCAGCGACAATGGCTGTCGGGCGAACGCTTGCAGCGGCAGGTCGACTATTGGCGAGAAGCACTCGCGGACGCTCCGGCTGTGCTCGAATTGCCGACGGACCGGCCGCGGCCGCCAATCAGGTCGCTCGCCGGCGCGTCCCTGCCGATCGAGATCGATGCGGAGCTGGCGTCCGGCATCCGCCGACTGAGCCAGTCGCATGGCGCCAGCACCTTCATGACGGTGCTGGCAGCCTGGGCAGTCGTGCTGTCGAGACTCTCCGGTCAGACGGAGGTCGTGATCGGGACGCCGACCGCCAACCGAAACAGGCCCGAGATCGAGGGCCTGATCGGCTTCTTCGTCAACATGCTCGCTCTCCGCGTCAATCTCGCGGCCGAGCCGAGCGTCACCGAGCTACTCCGTCGCGTGCGCGCGGCGGCGCTCGCGGCGCAGGATCATCAGGATCTGCCGTTCGAGCAGGTCGTCGAGATCGTTCAACCGCTGCGACGGCCGGCGCAGACGCCGGTCTTCCAGGTCGCGTTCGCCTGGCAAAGCAGCGACATGGGACCCCTCGAGTTGCTCGGCCTCAAGGCCGAGGTCGCTGATATTCCGCTGCAACAGGTCAAGTTCGATCTCGAGCTCAATCTCGGCGAGATGGACGGGCGCATTGTCGGCTCCCTGAATTATGCGACGTCGCTGTTCGACGAAGCGACGATCACGCGCTATCGGGGCTATCTGTTGACCGTGCTGCGGGCCATGATCTCCGATGCGAACCAGGTGGTCGACCGGATCGATATCATTGGTGTCGATGAGCGCAGGCGCGTTCTCGACGCGTGGAACGAGACGGCCACGCCGTTTCCCTCCGAAAGCTGCATTCACGATCTATTTGCGGAGCAGGTGAGAAGGGCGCCGGACGCCATTGCGCTGGCGTACGAGGACGTTCGTCTGAGCTATAGCGAGCTCGATGCGCGAGCGAACAGGCTTGCGCGGCACTTGATCACCTTGGGAGTGGTGCCGGATCAGCCCGTTGCGATCTGCCTGCCGCGGGGCATCGCAATGGTGGTGAGCCTGCTGGCCGTGCTGAAGGCGGGCGGTGCCTATCTGCCGCTCGATCCCGCTTATCCTGCGGAGCGGCTACGTCAGATTATCGACGATGCCAGGCCGCGCCTGCTGATCGCAGACGGCACAGGACGCGCGATCATTCCAGATGGGACCTGCGAGATGGTCGACCCCGACGCAGACGCGGGGCAGGCGACGTCGGATCCGAGTGATCTTCTCGAAGGACTGACTGCGCGAAGCCTCGCCTACATCATCTACACGTCCGGCTCGACCGGTCGGCCGAAGGGGGTGATGGTCGAGCACCGTGGCCTGGTGAATCTGGCGTTGGCGCAGCGGGCGTTGTTCAACGTCAATTCGAGCAGCCGCGTCGTTCAGTTTGCCTCACTCAGCTTCGATGCCAGCATCTGGGAAATCGTCATGGCGCTGTGCTCGGGCGCCGCGCTGTTTCTGGCCGGCACGCGCGAGCATCAGGACACCGCGGCATTGTTCGGCTATCTCGCGGACAACGCGATCACGCATGCGACCCTGCCGCCGGCGATGCTGCACGGGCGGACCGATCTGGATCGGCTCGCCTCGTTGCGGGTCCTCGTTCTTGCCGGTGAATTGCCCAGGGCCGAGCTGGTCAAGGAAGTGCCTGCTGACATCGCCGTCTTCAACGGTTACGGGCCGACGGAGGCAACGGTCTGCGCCACGAGCTGGTTGCGGCATCAGGGTTTTGACGGCGCCGCCGCTCCGATCGGTCGACCGCTGCCGAATGCGCGAATCTATCTCCTGGACCGGTTCGGTACGCCCGTTCCGCTCGGCGCGGTCGGTGAAATCCATATCGGAGGGGTCGGTGTCGCGCGCGGTTATCTCAATCGCGCCGATCTGACGGCGGAACGCTTCGAGCGCGATCCCTTCTGCGGCGATGCCGATGCACGCATGTACCGCACCGGCGATCTCGGCCGCTATCTCCCGGACGGCAATATTGCGTTTCTCGGCCGCAACGACCACCAGGTCAAGATCCGGGGCTTTCGCGTCGAGCTCGGCGAGATCGAGTTTCGGCTCAACGAGCACGCCGACGTTGCCGATTCAATCGTGCTGGTGCAGCGCAATCATGGCGGCGATATGCGGCTGGTCGCCTATGTGGCCGCTAGGGGGGGCGTAAGGCGCGATGGCGGAGAGCTTGCCAGCGCGTTGCGCGATTACCTGCGTGCGTGTCTGCCGGACTACATGGTGCCGTCAGCGTTCGTAAGTCTCGATGCACTCCCGCTCACGCCGAATGGCAAGGTCGACCGCAAGGCGCTGCCGGCGCCGGAGAACGATGCATATGCGCGGCGCCGTTTCGAACCGCCGCGAGGCGAGGTCGAGCAGATTGTCGCAAATATCTGGGCCGAGCTCTTGGGCGTCGATCGGATCGGACGCAGTGACCACTTCTTCGAGCTCGGCGGCCACTCGCTACTCGCAGTGCGCATGCTGGAACGATTGCAGCGGCATGCGCTGAGGGTGGATGCGCGCATGCTGTTCGCGAAGCCGGTGCTGGCGGACTTTGCCGCCAGCCTCGATGGCGGCGTAGAAGCCGACGTTCCGGTCAATCGGATCACCCAGCAGACGACGGCGATCACACCGGAATTGTTGCCGCTGATCACGCTAACGCAATCCGACATCGACAGCATCGTGGCCGACGTTCCCGGCGGCGTCGCCAACATCCAGGACGTCTACGGCCTCTCGCCACTTCAGGATGGCATCCTCTTCCATCACCTGCTGTCGAAGGAAGGCGATCCCTATCTGCTGGTTGGCCGGATGGCTTTTTCCGACCGCGACCTGCTCGATCGCTATCTCGACGCGGTCCGGCAGGTGGTCGCCCGTCACGACATTCTGCGAACGTCCGTCGTGTGGAGCGGACTGTCCACGCCGGCTCAGGTGGTCTGGCGACAGGCGCCCTTGGTCGTCAGCGAGGTCGTGCTGGATGGCGAAGGTCCGGCGGATGAGCAGCTGGCTCGACGATTCGATCCGCGTTTGCATCGGATCGATCTTGGGCGGCCGCCGCTGCTGCGATTTGCAGTCGCGGCCGATCCCGGCGGAAAGCGCTGGCTGCTCCTTGTTCTGCTGCATCATTTGATCGGCGACCACTCCACGCTCGAAGTGATGCACGAGGAGGTCGGTAAGATCCTGTCCGGGCGGAGTCACGAATTGCCGCCGCCTTATCCGTTCCGGAATCTGGTGGCACAGACGCGCGGATCGGCGGCGACCGCGGAGCATGAGCGTTTTTTTCGCGGCATGCTCGCCGACATCGACGAGCCGACCACGCCGTTTGGTCTGGACCGAGTGCACGGCGACGGTGCCGGCATGGCCGAAGCCCGGCTGATGCTGCCCGAGAGCTTGAACGCAAGGCTTCGTGCGCAGGCGCGGCGGTTGGGCGTCAGCCTCGCCAGCCTTTGCCACCTCGCCTGGGGCCAGGTGATAGCGCGAACCAGTGGGCGCGAGCACGTGGTGTTCGGGACTGTTTTGTTCGGTCGCATGCAGGCTGGCGCCGGCGGTGATCGCACCATGGGCCTGTTCATCAACACCTTGCCGCTGCGGCTCGATCTCGACGACACGGCGGTCGAGGACGGCGTTCGTGATGCGCATCGTCGGCTGACCGAGCTGATAGCACACGAGCACGCCTCGCTGGCGCTCGCACAGCGATGCAGCGGCGTCACGGCACCCGCGCCTCTGTTCAGCGCGATACTGAACTATCGGCACAATGCAATGCCGGCGGATCTGGCTGCCAACAGAGAACACTCCGGCATCGAATGGCTCGGTGGCGAGGAGCGCACCAATTATCCGCTGATGCTGGCCGTCGAGGATTATGGTCGAGCGCTTGGTCTGACCGCTCAGATCGTCGATCCGTTCTCGGCTGATCGCATCTGCGCCTTGATGCAGCAAGCGCTCGACCAATTGGCCGATGCGCTGGACCATGCGCCGCGTGCGCCGGTCCGGCAGCTCGACATTTTGCCCCCCGACGAGCGCCAACTGTTGCTGGAGACGTGGAATTGGACGCAGGCGCATGATCGGCGAGAGGCGTTGATCGAGCAATTTGAAGCACAGGTCCGGAAGTCGCCGCAAGCGATTGCGTTGGTGTTCGGCGAGGCGGAGCTGAGCTATGCCGCGCTGAATGCACGCGCCAACCGGCTGGCGCGGCGATTGCGGGATCACGGCGTCGGGACCGACGTCGTGGTCGGGCTGGCGCTCGACCGCGGCGTCGAGATGCTGGTCGCGCTGTTGGCGGTGCTGAAGGCGGGCGGGGCCTATCTGCCGCTCGATCCGGACTACCCGCCGGAGCGGCTGGCGCACATGCTGCGCGACAGCGGCGCGGCGCTGGTGCTGACGCAAGAGAGATTGCACGATCAGTTCGCAGGCATACTGGCGGAGACCGGCGCGGAGGCCTGGCTAGTCGATGGACAGGACGGCGAGGGCGGCGATGCAGGCAATCTCGATGTCGCCGTTCACGGCGAGAGCCTTGCCTATGTGATCTACACTTCGGGCTCGACCGGTCTGCCCAAGGGCGTGATGGTCCGCCATGACGCCGTGACCAATTTCCTCGCGACCATGGCGGAGCAGCCCGGCGTGACGGCCGGCGACCGCGTGCTGGGGCTGACCTCGCTGTCCTTTGACATCGCAGTGCTGGAGCTGTGGCTGCCGCTGACGATCGGCGCCTGCGTCGTGCTGGCGGATCGCGCGGCCGCGCATGATCCTGCCAAGCTCAAGGCGATCGTGAAGCAGCATGGCGTGTCCGTGATCCAGGCCACGCCATCGACCTGGCGCATGCTGCTCGATCACGACGGTCCTGCGCTGCCGGCGAGCTGCCGGGTGCTGTGCGGCGGCGAGGCGCTGCCGCCGGATCTGGCCCGGCGGCTGGTGGCCCAAGCCGGCGAGGTCTGGAACCTGTACGGCCCGACCGAGACCACGGTGTGGTCGGCGCGCCATCGGCTCGATGCGATGGACGATCGTCCGCTGCTGGGCCGCCCGATCGGCAACACCACGCTGTATGTTCTCGACGGTGACCTCAACCTCGCGCCGATCGGCGTCGCCGGCGAGCTCTATATCGGTGGGAGCGGGCTCGCGCGCGGCTATTGGCGGCGCGGCGGCCTGACGGCGGAGCGCTTCATCCCCGATCCCTTCGGTCCGCCGGGGGCGCGACTGTACCGCACCGGCGATGTGGCGCGGTGGCGGTCCGACGGTGTGCTCGATTATGTCGGCCGGGCCGATTACCAGGTGAAGATCCGCGGCTTCCGTATCGAGCTCGGCGAGATCGAGGCGCGGCTGCAGGCACAGCCGGGCGTTCGCGCGGCCGTGGTGGTGGCGCGCGAGGCCGGCGCCGGCCGTCAGCTGGTCGGCTATGTCAGCGGCGAGGCGCTGGATGGCGCGGCGCTCAAAACAGCGCTGTCCTCGGCGCTGCCCGACTACATGGTCCCGGCACGGATCGTGGTGCTGGAGCGCCTGCCGCTGACGCCGAACGGCAAGATCGACCGCAAGGCATTGCCGGCGCCGGATCAGCTTGTGGCGTCCGCCCAGCATGTGGCGCCGCGCACGCCGGCGGAAGCCGCATTGGCTGCGATCTGGGCCGATCTGCTGCGCCAGCCCAATATCGGCGTCACCGACAATTTCTTCGAGCTCGGCGGCGATTCCTTGATCGCGGTCCAGCTCGTCAGCCGCATCAAGCGCGATCTCGGCCACGACCTGCCGCTCAATCGTCTGTTTGAATTGACAACCGTTGAAACCATGGCTGCTGCGCTGGGCCTGGAGAGCGAGACCGACAAGCGAAGCGACGACATCGTAGCGATGCTCGACATGTTGAAGGAAGTCGAACTGTCCGATGAGTGACACGGCAACCACGCAAAAGCAGCAGCTGCGCGACATTTCACGGCGCCTGATGCGGCTCGATTCCGGCAAGCAGCACGCGTTCCTGTCGCAGCTCGCGGCGAAGGGCGTCAACCTCGCCATGCTGCCCATCGTGCGCCAGGAGCGAAAGCGGGCGCCGCTGTCCTTTGCGCAAGCGCGCCTCTGGTTCCTGTGGCGGATGGATCCGTCCAGCGCCGCCTACAACATATCGGCGACGGTACGCGTGCGCGGCCAGCTGCAACCACGCGCATTGCAACAGGCGTTCGATATGCTCGTGGCCCGCCACAGCGCGCTTCGCACCGTCTTTCGGCAGGAAGGGGAGCAGGCCGAACAAGTCATCCAGGTTCCGCAGCCGGCAGCATTGCGGCACCTGGCCCTCGATGGCGACGACCGCGAACGGCAGGCGCGCGAGCTGGCGCGGCAGCAGGTCTCGCTGCCGTTCGATCTCGAGGCCGGCCCGCTCATGCGCGCGGCGCTGCTGACGCTCGACGAGCGCGATCACTTCCTCGTCGTCAGCCTGCATCATATCGTGGCCGACGGTTGGTCGATGGGCGTGCTGGTCGACGAGTTCTGGAAGCTGTACGCGGCATTCGCATGCGGTGAAGCACCGGCGCTGCCGGAGTCGGATATTGACTATGCCGACTACGCCGAATGGCAGCGGCTCTGGATGAGCGCGGTCGATGGCGAACGGCAGGTCGGCTACTGGACCAGGCGTCTCGCCGATCCGGCCGTGCTCCAGCTGCCGATCGACCGGCCGCGCACGGCGATCCCGGATCTGGCGGGATCGGCACATCGCATCCCGCTCGACCCGGCGCTAGCCGAGGGCTTGCGCGCGCTCGCGCGGCGGCATCGCACGACCCTGTTCGCCGTCCTGCTGGCGAGCTTCAAGCTGCTGCTCCATCGCTACACCGGCCAGTCCGACATCAGCATCGGCGTGCCCGTCGCCAACAGGCATCGCGACGAAGCGCGGGGCGTGATCGGTCTGTTCGTCAATACCCAGGTGCTTCGCACGCAGATCGACGGCCGCGCGGCAATCGCGGACTTCATTGCGGTGGTCCATGCTGCCACTGTCGAGGCACAGGAAAACCAGGACCTTCCGTTCGAACGTCTGCTCGAGATCCTTCAGCCCACGCGCAGCCTGAGTCAGAATCCGCTGTTCCAGGTCCTCTACAATCACCAGCGTCGTCGGGCGTCGGCTAGTCCACCGGATCGGACCGGTCTCCAGATCGAGACGATCGATACAGAGGTCGATACCGTCAAGTTCGACCTCGCGCTCGATACAGACGAGGGTCCGTCGGGCGAGATCCGCGCCATCTTCACCTATGCGACGGCGCTGTTCGAGGCGGCGACGATCGAGCGTCTTGCCGCGCATTGGACCACGATCCTGAAGGCCATGGTCGCCGACGACGCGCAAGGGATCGCCGATGTGGCGTTGCTGTCCGAACAGGAACTGGGGCAGTTGCGGCAATGGAATCGCGTCGACGACGAAACGGCAAGCTCATCGTTCACACCGGTGCATCGGACGGTTGCACGGCTGGCCGCCGAAACACCCGACGCGCCGGCACTGGTCTTCGGCGACGATGAAATCACTTATGCCGAGCTCAACCGTCGCGCCAATCGCCTCGCGCACCGCCTGATCCGTCTCGGCGTCGGTCGCGACGATCTCGTTGGCGTCTCGGCACGGCGTTCGCCCGACCTCGTCGCAGCGTTGCTCGCCATCTTGAAGACGGGTGCAGCCTATCTGCCGCTCGATCCCGAGCATCCGGCCAGACGACAGGTCGGCATCCTCCGCAATGCCGGCGCGCGTGTCGTGCTGGTCGACGTGGATGGTTCGGCGTTGACGCCGCCGCCGGCTGACATCGAGGTCGTTCCGCTCGGCGCGATCGATCTCGCCAAGGAGAGCGAAAGCGATCCGGAGATCGCGGTGGTGCCAACCAGCCTTGCCTATGTGATCTACACCTCCGGCTCCACCGGCATCCCCAAGGGCGTCGCCGTCGAACACGGTCCGTTCGCCATGCACTGCGAGGTGACGGCCGGGCTCTACGACATGGATCGGCACTCGCGCGAGCTGCACTTCCTGTCCTTCACCTTCGATGGCGCCCATGAGCGGCTCTGGACCGCACTGACCTGCGGCGCCGCGCTTGTGATGCGGGATGCCGACCTGTGGTCGGCCGAACAGACCATCGAGGTTCTGCGCCGGCAGCGCGTCACCAATGCCGGGTTCCCACCCGCCTACCTGCAACAGCTCGCCGATTTCGCGATGTGGCGTGGCGATCCGCCGCCAGTCGAGCTGTACTCGTTCGGCGGCGAGGCGATGCCCAAGGCCGGATTCGACAAGGTCAAGCGCGCGCTCAAGCCGCGGGCATTGATCAACGGCTACGGGCCGACCGAAACCGTGGTCACGCCGCTGGTCTGGAAGGTCGATGCGAGCGAGGAGATCGACGGCAACTATGCCCCGATCGGTCGCCCGGTGGGCCGCCGCTCGGCCTACATCCTGGACAATGATCTCAACATCGTTCCGGTCGGCGTGACCGGGGAACTGTTCATCGGCGGCGAGGGGCTGGCGCGCGGTTACTGGCAGCACGCGGAGCTGACGGCGGAGCGCTTCGTCCCTGATCCGTTTGGCGCACCGGGCGCGCGTCTGTATCGCACCGGCGATCTGGCACGCTGGCGTGCCGATGGCGTCATCGAGTATGTGGGCCGGTCCGATCATCAGGTGAAGATCCGCGGCTTCCGGATCGAGCTCGGCGAGATCGAGGCATGGCTGATGCGGCAGGCCGGCGTGCGGTCGGCCGTGGTCGTTGCCCGTGAAGCCGGCGTCAGCCGTCAGTTGGTCGGCTATGTCGCCGGCGATGGGCCGTTCGACGAAGCGGCGATGCGCGCGGCGCTCTCGGATGAGCTGCCCGACTACATGGTGCCGGCCCGCATCATGCGGCTGGAGCAGCTGCCGCTCACGGCGCACGGCAAGGTCGATCGCGAAGCCCTGCCGGCGCCTGAGATGCCGGCTGCAACCACCGCGCATGTCGCGCCGCGCTCCGCAGCCGAGACGGTGCTCGCTGCGATCTGGGCCGAGCTGCTCGGCCAGCCCGCCATCGGCGCCACTGACAATTTCTTCGAGCTCGGCGGTGATTCGATCATCTCGCTGCAGCTGGTCGGTCGCGCGCGCCAGGCGGGCCTGCTGATCGAGCCGCGTGACGTCTTCCGGCATCAGACCTTGCAGGATCTGGCGCGCGTGGCGCGGAGTGAAGACAAAGCGGAGATCGTCGCCGTTGAGCTCGATCTCGACGGCCGCGAGCACCTGCTGCTGCCGATCCAGTTGCGGTTGCTCGGTGAGGATGCAGGGGACCGTCATCACTGGAATCAGGCCGTCCTGTTGTTGCCGAAGTCGCGGCTCGACTGGAAGCTCGTCGAGCTCACGCTTGCCGCTCTCGTCGCGCATCATGCGGCCCTGCGCCTGCGCTTCGAGGAGATCGACGGCGGTTGGCGCGCGACCTACGGTGCTACGTCGCCAACATCCGAGCTGCTGTGGATTCGTGGTGACCTCCAGGATGCCGCCGCAGTCACGAAGGCCGCCTCACAAGCCCAGACCAGCCTGTCGCTGGCCGGCCCGCTGCTGCGTGTGGTCGGTATGGATCTTGCGGACGGTAGCCAGCGTCTTCTAGTGGTGGTGCATCATCTCGTCGTTGATGGCGTGTCATGGCGGGTGCTGCTCGAAGACTTTGCGGCGGCGTACGATCAGCTCCGCCGGGGCGCAACTTCAGTCGCGCTGGCGAGGAGCGACTCTTATGCATCCTGGGGCGCGCGATTGCAGGCCTATGCTGCGGCCGACGAGCTGGCAGCCGAGCTCGACTATTGGCTGGAGCGAGGATCGCATGCAGCGTTTCCCTGCGATGACGATCATGGCGGGGTCGACCGGGTTGCAGACGGCGAGGAAGTCCTGCTGGCGTTCGACGCCGGATTGACCACGCGGCTGCTGAAGGAAGCCCCGACCGCTTACCGCACCCAGGTCAATGATCTCCTGCTGGCGGCACTTGCGCGAGCCGCGTCGCGCTGGGGCGGGATCGAGAACGTCGTCGTCGAGCTCGAAGGCCATGGCCGCGAGGACGTCTTTGACGGTGCGGACGTGTCCCGCACCATCGGCTGGTTCACCACTGCTTATCCGGTGCGGCTGCCCGGTGGCCCCGGGGACGATGCCTCGCTGATCAAATCCGTCAAGGAGGAGCTTCGGGCCGTTCCCAACCGCGGCTTGGGGTACGGCGTCCTGCTTCATCTCGGCACCGAGGCGCAGCGGAGCGCCCTGGCGGCACGTCCCGAGCCGCGCATCGTCTTCAACTATCTCGGCCAGTTCGATTCCAGCATGGGAGAGAGTGCCCCGTTTCGCCTCGCGTCCGAGAGTTCGGGGCCGATGCGCAGCGAAAGCGCGCCGCTTGGCCGCTGGGTCAGCATCAACGGTCAGGTCGGCGAAGGACAGTTGCGCCTGTCGTTCAGCTATGGCCGCAGGCGTTACCGGCGCGCAACGATCGAACGTCTCGCCGAGCATTACGCGGCGGCCCTGCGCGAACTCGTCGCGCATTGCACGGGCGGCGCCCGCGGCATCACGCCGTCGGACTTCGCCTTGTCGAACCTCAAGCAGGCTGATCTCGACGCGCTGGTCGCGACGATCGACTGCCGCGAGATCGAGGACATCTATCCGCTGTCGCCCATGCAGCAGGGCATGCTGTTCCATGCCCTGCGTGATGGCGCGAGCGGCAATTACGTCAACCAGATCGGCCTGGAGATCCGTGGTCTCGAGGCCGGCAGGCTGCGCGCAGCCTGGCACGAGATCAGTTCGCGCCACGCCGTGTTGCGAACCGGATTTGCGTGGCGCGAGCTGTCGGGGGCCGCGCAGCAGGTGGTCTATCGCTCTGCGCCTTTGCCATTCGATGAAGAAGACTGGCGCTCGCGGGCGGCCGCCATGGAAGAGGAGGAGCTGCGGGTTGCGCTCGCGGGTATTGCGCAAGCCGAACGTACCAGGGCATTCGATCTGTCTCAGGCGCCATTGCAGCGGGTCCGGCTGATCCGGCTCGACGACGCGCGCCACTGGCTGATCTGGACCCACCACCATATCCTGCTCGACGGCTGGAGCGCCGCGCATCTGATGGCCGAGATCCTGCAGCACGAACGCGGCGCACGCTTGCCAGCAGTGAAGGGCCGCTATCGCGACTACATCGCATGGCTGCAAAGGCAGGACCGCGAGGCGTCGGCCTCGTTCTGGCGATCGGCCTTGGCCGAATTGGACGAGCCCAGCTTCCTAGCGGACACGGTGGGAGGACCTGCAGCCCGCGGTGCTTCCGGCCATGGCTCGCTGGACCAGCTTCTCACCGCGGACCTGACGGCAAGCCTGCAAGCTTTTGCGCGGCGCGAGCGCGTCACGCTGAACACGCTGGTGCAAGGCGCCTGGGCGCAGCTGCTGCGTCGTCACACCGGCCAGCGCGCGGTCTGCTTCGGTGCGACGGTCTCCGGCCGACCGGCCGAAGTAAGCGGGGCCGAGGAGATGGTCGGCCTGTTCATCAACACGTTGCCCGTCGTCGATCAGGCAAGCCCGCAAACCGAGATCGGAGCGTGGCTGCGCGATCTCCAGGCGCGCAACACGGATATGCGCGATCACGGCTGGATGCCGCTTTACGAAATTCAGCGTCTTGCCGGCCGCTCCGGTCGCGCGCTGTTCGACAACATCCTCGTGTTCGAGAACTATCCGATCGATCAGGCGCTGCGGGGTGAGAGCGAAAGCGGACGCCGGTTCGGCCGGGTCGAGCAGGTCTCGATTACCAATTATGCGCTAACGGTGGCGGTCTTCGCCAAGCCCGACGGCATCAATCTGGGCTTTCGCTACGATCGCAGCCGCTTCGACGACGATCATATCAGATATCTGCAAGCCTCGCTGTCGCAGCTGCTCGCCAGGGTCGTGGCGGACGCCTCGCGGCCGCTGGGCGCGCTGGACAGCCTCGATACCGACGAGAAACAGATAGTGCTTGGCTGGGGCGGCAGCGCCGAGCGGGCACCGAAGTTTGGCGACAGCATCGTCACGCAGATTGAAGCCCGGGCCGCGGCTTCGCCATCGTCGATCGCGTTGATCTTCGGTGAAAGGCAGATCAGCTATGGCGAGCTGAACGCGCGTGCCAATAGCCTGGCATGGCGGCTGCGGGAGCACGGGATCGGTCGCGACCGGCTGGTCGGCTTGGCGCTCGAGCGCAGCGTTGAGCTGATCGTCGGCGTCCTGGCCGTGCTGAAGGCCGGCGCCGCCTATCTGCCACTCGATCCCGACTATCCCTCCGAGCGCCTGCTCCACATGCTGCGTGATAGCGGAACAGCGCTGGTGCTGACCCAGGAACGGCTGCTTCCGCATCTGGCATCTGTGATCACGGATGCGGACGTCGAGGCCTGGACAATCGACGGCGAGGGTGAAGCTCGGATCGAAGCCCATGCCGGCAATCCCGACCCGGCGCTTCATCCGGACAGCCTGGCTTATGTGATGTACACGTCCGGCTCGACCGGCGTACCCAAGGGCGTCGCCTGCTCGCATCGCGCACTCGCGGCCCGGCTCGGCTGGATGCAGGCGGAGTATCGTCTCTATCCGGGCGAGACCTTGCTGCACAAGACCCCGTTCAGCTTCGACGTCTCGGTCTGGGAGATATTGTGGCCGCTCGCAACCGGCGCGCGGCTGGCGATCGCGGCTCCAGGCGCGCACCGCGAGCCGCGACTCCTGGTGGACGCCGTCATCGCCCATGACGTGACGACGCTGCACTTCGTGCCGCAGATGCTCGAGCATTTCGTGACCGAGCCCGGCGCGGCGCGCTGCACCTCGCTCAAGCGCCTGTTTGCTGGCGGCGAGGCGCTGTCGGTCGATCTCATGACGCGTGTGCGTGCGGCGTTCCCCGATGTGCGGTTCGACAATCGCTACGGACCGACCGAGGCGCTCATCAACGCCACCTATTGGACCTGTCGCGACGAGGATGGGACGCGCGTGCCGATCGGACGACCCATTCCCGGCGTGACGATCCGCATCCTCGACGTCGATCTGAACATGGTTCCGGCAGGCGCGACCGGCGAGTTGTTCATCGGCGGGGCCGGTTTGGCGCGGGGCTATTGGCGGCGCGAGAAGCTGACGGCGGAGCGCTTCATTCCCGATCCCTTCGGGGAGAAAGGCGAGCGGCTCTATCGGTCGGGAGACCTGGCGCGCTGGCGCGCCGATGGCGCGATCGACTATGTCGGACGCGCGGATCACCAGATCAAGATCCGCGGCTTCCGCATCGAGCTCGGCGAGATCGAGGCGCGGCTGCTCGAGCAGCCCGGCGTTCGCTCCGCCGTCGTGGTGGCGCGCGATGTCGGCACGGGCCGTCAGCTCGTCGGCTATGTCAGTGGCAGCGGCGAATTGACGGAGGCAGGCTTACGGACCGCGCTGTCGGCCGTCTTGCCGGATTACATGGTGCCGCCGAGAATTGCCGTGCTGGAGCGGCTGCCCTTGATGCCGAGCGGCAAGGTTGATCGCCAAGCGCTGCCGGCGCCCGACATGGCCTATGGCCGTGCGGATCATCAGGCGCCACGCACGCCTGCAGAGATGGCTTTTGCGGCGATCTGGGCCGAGCTGCTCGGCCGGCCGGCCGTGGGCCTCACCGACAATTTCTTCGAACTCGGCGGCGATTCCATCATCTCGCTCCAGATGGTGAGCCGCGCCCGGCGCGCCGGATACTTGATCGAACCGCGTGACGTGTTTCAGCACCAGACCTTGGAAGCTTTGGCGCTTGCAGCGCGTTCGCAACAGCGCGCGGGTACGCTCGCCGACCAGGGGCAGGTCACCGGCCCGCATCGGCTCTTGCCGATTCAGTCCCGCTTCTTTGCGGACGACATGGAGAACCGGGATCATTGGAACCAGGCGGTACTCTTGCAGCCGAGAGAGCGTCTCGACTGGGACGTGATGCGGCGCGCACTCGCCGCCGTGGTCGATCATCATGACGCACTGCGCCTCCGCTTCGCGCAGAGGCAGGGGAGCTGGCATGCCGAGCACGGCTCTGCTCCGGCAGCGGATGCGCTGCTCTGGGTGCGGCAGGCGATCGACCGGGCCGCCGTGACGGCGCTGGCATCGTCGGCGCAAGCAAGCCTGTCGATCTCGGGCGGGGAGCTGTTACGGGCCGTCGGCATCGATGTCGCTGATGGCAGCCAGCGTTTTCTGATCGTGATCCACCATCTCGTGGTCGACGGGGTGTCATGGCGCATTCTGCTGGAGGACATCGCCGCAGCTTACGCGCGGTTTGGAAACGGCGACGCCACAGTTGTGCTTCCGCCCAAGAGCCACGCGTACGCACTGTGGGGACAGCGCTTACGGACCTACGCAACGTCCCCTGAACTGGCGGCGGAATTGCCTTACTGGGCCAGCCGCGGCGCGCATGCGGACATTCCCTGCGACGACGATCATGCCGACCTCGATCGCATGGCGGATGCCGATGAAATCCTGCTGTCGTTCGAAGAGCAATGGACCCAGCGCCTGCTGACGGAGGCGCCATCGGCTTATCGTACGCAGATCAATGATCTCCTTCTTGCCGGCCTTGCACGCGCCGTCTGGCAGTGGAGTGGGCAGGACGACGTTCTCGTCGAGCTGGAGGGGCATGGCCGCGAGCACCTGTCCGGCGATCTCGACCTCTCGCGCACGGTCGGCTGGTTCACGACGGCATTTCCGGTGCGATTGGCCGGTGGCTCGGAAGATCCTTCGTCATTGATCAAGACCGTGAAGGAGGAGCTTCGCGGCATTCCCGGCCGCGGGCTGGGCTACGGCGTATTGCGTTATCTTGGCTCCGAAGAGCAGCGCTTGGCGCTATCGCATGCCGGCGAGCCGAAGATTGCGTTCAACTATCTCGGCCAGATCGATGGGGGCGATGAGGCGGCGCTGTTCAAGATGGCAGCGGAAAGCGCCGGCCCATCGCGGGATGCATCGAGCCCGCTGCGGCGCTGGCTGAGCGTGAACGGCACGGTGCGCGATGGTCGGTTGCTTCTATCATTCGGCTTCGGCCGCAAGCGCTATCGGCGCGAGACGGTCGAGCGGCTGGCCGCGTTGTACGAGGCTGCGTTGCGTGAGCTGGTGGATCACTGCACCGGCGGCGCTTGCGGCCTGACTCCATCGGATGTGGCGTTGTCGGGGCTGGGTCAGACCGAACTCGACAGGCTTGCGCTCGATTGGCGCGAGATCGAGGACATCTACCCATTGTCGCCGATGCAGCAGGGCATGTTGTTCCACGCGATGCATGACGGCGAGAGCGGGCTCTACGTCAATCAGGTCGCGGCGGAAATCCGTGGGCTGGAAGCCGGAAAGTTGGGCCGCGCCTGGCAGGCAGCCAGCGATCGTCACGCGGTGCTGCGGACGGGATTCATTTGGCGCGACCTGTCCGGCGCACTGCAACAGGTCGTCTATCGACGGGCCGAAGTGCCCTTTGTCGAGGATGACTGGCGGGCACGGAGTGCGACGTGGGACCAGGCGCAACTGGACGCGGCGCTGGCCGATGTCTCGCGGCAGGAGCGGACCGCCGGGTTCGATCTGTCGCGACCACCCTTGCAGCGGGTCCGGCTGATCCGGCTTGGCGACGACAGGCATTGGCTGATCTGGACGCATCACCACATCCTGCTCGACGGATGGAGCTCGGCGCGGCTGATCGCCGAGGTGATGCAGCATAATGGCGAGGGACGTCTGCCGGCGCTGCATCACCGCTATCGCGACTACATCGCGTGGCTGAAGGCTCGCGACAGCGAGGCGTCGGCGGCCTTCTGGCGCAATGCGACGGCAGAACTGGACGAGCCGAGTTTCCTGGCAGGCAGCGTCGTCGAACCGACGGGCGCCCAATTGTCCGGCCACGGCACGCTCGCGCTGGAGCTGGATTCTATATTGACCGGACGCTTGCAGGAATTCGCGGCGCGCGAGCGCATCACGATGAACACGCTGGTGCAGGCGGCATGGGCGCAGTTGCTGCGACAGTATACCGGCCAGGGCACGGTCTGCTTCGGCGTCACCGTGTCCGGCAGACCGCCGGAACTCGCCGGCGCCGAAGAGATGGTCGGCCTGTTCATCAACACGTTGCCGGTCATCGACGGCGTCAGCCCGCAGCAGGCCGTCGGCGCATGGCTCCGCGAGTTGCAGGATCGCAATCTGGCCTTGCGCGAATTCGGCGCGACGCCGCTCTATGAGATCCAGCGGCTGGCAGGGCGCCCCGGACGGCCGCTGTTCGACAGCATCCTGGTGTTCGAGAATTACCCGGTCGATCGCGCGCTGATCGGACAGAACCGGAAGATCCAGGTCGGCGAAACCCGGATCGTCGAGACCAGCAATTATCCCTTGTTCGCCAGCATCGGCGTCGATGAGCGCCTGCGCCTCGTCTTCAACTATCAGCGCAAATATTTCGACGAGGCCCAAATCGCACGGCTGCAGCGAACCTTTGTGCGGCTGATCGAGGCGCTGAGCGTGGATGCCGATCGATCGGTCGGCATGATCGCGGCTCGCGATCCCGCGGATGACGTCCTGCTTGCACGGGCGAACGGTACGCGCCGGGATGAACCGCGCGAGGGGATCATTGCGCAGTTCGAGGCACAGGTCCGGAAGTCGCCGCAAGCGATTGCGTTGGTGTTCGGCGAGGCGGAGCTGAGCTATGCCGCGCTGAATGCACGCGCCAACCGGCTGGCGCGGCGATTGCGGGATCACGGCGTCGGGACCGACGTCGTGGTCGGGCTGGCGCTCGACCGCGGCGTCGAGATGCTGGTCGCGCTGTTGGCGGTGCTGAAGGCGGGCGGGGCCTATCTGCCGCTCGATCCGGACTACCCGCCGGAGCGGCTGGCGCACATGCTGCGCGACAGCGGCGCGGCGCTGGTGCTGACGCAAGAGAGATTGCACGATCAGTTCGCAGGCATACTGGCGGAGACCGGCGCGGAGGCCTGGCTAGTCGATGGACAGGACGGCGAGGGCGGCGATGCAGGCAATCTCGATGTCGCCGTTCACGGCGAGAGCCTTGCCTATGTGATCTACACTTCGGGCTCGACCGGTCTGCCCAAGGGCGTGATGGTCCGCCATGACGCCGTGACCAATTTCCTCGCGACCATGGCGGAGCAGCCCGGCGTGACGGCCGGCGACCGCGTGCTGGGGCTGACCTCGCTGTCCTTTGACATCGCAGTGCTGGAGCTGTGGCTGCCGCTGACGATCGGCGCCTGCGTCGTGCTGGCGGATCGCGCGGCCGCGCATGATCCTGCCAAGCTCAAGGCGATCGTGAAGCAGCATGGCGTGTCCGTGATCCAGGCCACGCCATCGACCTGGCGCATGCTGCTCGATCACGACGGTCCTGCGCTGCCGGCGAGCTGCCGGGTGCTGTGCGGCGGCGAGGCGCTGCCGCCGGATCTGGCCCGGCGGCTGGTGGCCCAAGCCGGCGAGGTCTGGAACCTGTACGGCCCGACCGAGACCACGGTGTGGTCGGCGCGCCATCGGCTCGATGCGATGGACGATCGTCCGCTGCTGGGCCGCCCGATCGGCAACACCACGCTGTATGTTCTCGACGGTGACCTCAACCTCGCGCCGATCGGCGTCGCCGGCGAGCTCTATATCGGTGGGAGCGGGCTCGCGCGCGGCTATTGGCGGCGCGGCGGCCTGACGGCGGAGCGCTTCATCCCCGATCCCTTCGGTCCGCCGGGGGCGCGACTGTACCGCACCGGCGATGTGGCGCGGTGGCGGTCCGACGGTGTGCTCGATTATGTCGGCCGGGCCGATTACCAGGTGAAGATCCGCGGCTTCCGTATCGAGCTCGGCGAGATCGAGGCGCGGCTGCAGGCACAGCCGGGCGTTCGCGCGGCCGTGGTGGTGGCGCGCGAGGCCGGCGCCGGCCGTCAGCTGGTCGGCTATGTCAGCGGCGAGGCGCTGGATGGCGCGGCGCTCAAAACAGCGCTGTCCTCGGCGCTGCCCGACTACATGGTCCCGGCACGGATCGTGGTGCTGGAGCGCCTGCCGCTGACGCCGAACGGCAAGATCGACCGCAAGGCATTGCCGGCGCCGGATCAGCTTGTGGCGTCCGCCCAGCATGTGGCGCCGCGCACGCCGGCGGAAGCCGCATTGGCTGCGATCTGGGCCGATCTGCTGCGCCAGCCCAATATCGGCGTCACCGACAATTTCTTCGAGCTCGGCGGCGATTCCATCATCTCGCTGCAGATGGTGAGCCGCGCGCGGCGCGAAGGCGTGCTCATCGAGCCGCGCGACGTGTTCCGGCATCAAACCATCGAGGCGCTGATTGCGTCGTCCCGAGATGTCGAGCCCGACAAGGAAGACCCTGCATCGGAGCGCGGCTCGCTAGCGGGACTCTCCAGTGAGCAGCTCGAACGACTCGGTCTGGACTGGAGCCGCGTCGAGGACGTCTATCCGTTGTCGCCGATGCAGCAGGGCATGCTGTTTCACAGCCTGCGCGATGCCGGCAGCGGCGTTTATGTCAACCAGGTCAGTGTCGAGATCCAGGGCCTCGACCCGGAACGCCTCGGCACAGCGTGGCGCGAGGTGAGCGCGCGTCATCAGATGCTGCGGACCGGCTTCCTCTGGCGTGAGCTCTCCGGCTCCCCGCTGCAAGCCGTCTATCGCGACGCCACCGTGCCGTTCGCACAGGAGGACTGGCGAGGGCAGGCGATCAGTGATGAAAGAATTGCGGCGGCCCTTGCCGATGAGCGCGCCGCCGAGTTCGATCTCCAGAGGCCGCCGCTCCAGCGGGTGCGGCTTCTGCGGCTCCAGGACCACCTGTACCGGCTGATCTGGACCTACCATCACATCTTGATGGACGGTTGGAGCTCGGCCAGGTTCGTCGGAGAAGTCCTGGAGTGCTATTACGGCAGCGCTGTCGCCGCGAATGCGACGCGCTACCGCGACTATATCGCCTGGCTGCAGGCGCAGGACGCCAAGGCTGCCGAAGCGTTCTGGCGCGAGCAACTCAGGAGCTTCGATGAGCCGACGCAGCTCGCCGATGCCTTCGGCGCGCGCCGCCATCAGGCGTCCGGCCACGAACGCTGTTACACACGTCTCGGAGAGACGACGACCGCGGAGCTGAAGGCGTTCGCGCGGCGCGAACGGATCACGCTGAACACGATCGTCCAGGGCGTGTGGGCGCTGCTGCTGCAACGCTATACGGGCCAGAACACCGTGACGTTCGGCGTAACCGTGGCCGGTCGTCCAGCCGGTCTCGACGGATCGCAGCAGATGCTCGGGCTCTTCATCAACACGCTGCCCGTGATCGAAACGCTTCCGCCCGAAAGCCCGATCGGAGAATGGCTCCGCGCGCTGCAGGACCGCAATTCGGCGATCCGGGACTACGAGCACACGCCACTCTATGACATCCAGGGCTGGGCCGGCCGCGCCGGTCAGACCATGTTCGACAGCATCATCGTCTTCGAGAACTATCCGATCGAACGCAGCATGCACCGCGGTGCAGGCGGGTTGCAGTTCAGCGGCCTGAAGAATGTCGACGTGACGAACTATCCGATGGACCTGTCGGTGCTGGTCGAAGACACGCTCCAGGTCGAATACACCTATATGCCCAGCCATTTCACGGCGGTGCATGCGGCGCAGATCAAGGCGCAGTTCGAGCATTTGCTGGTGGCGCTGACGCGGGACGCCACGGCGCCGCTTGGCAGCCTCGATCCGGTCACCGGACTCGACACCGCCCTTGCGGATCGTTGCAATCGGCACGCGACGTCAAGCGCCCCGCTGCCGCCGGTGCATGAGACGATCAGCGGCCATGCGCGGCGTCATCCGGAGCGGACGGCGCTGACCGTCGGCAGCTCGGTGCTCTCGTTCGGAGACCTCGAGCGCAGGGCCAACCGTCTGGCGCATCATCTGATCGCCCGCGGGCTCAGGCCCGAACAACGCGTTGGCGTTGTGGTCGAGCGAACCGCAGTCACGATGATGGCGCTGCTAGCCGTGCTCAAGGCGGGCGGAGCCTACGTTCCGCTCGATCCCGAGTTGCCGTCAGAACGGCGCGCATTCGTCATGCGCGATGCCGCGATCGCGTTCCTGCTGATGGAACGGCTGGAAATCGAGGACGGCGCGGATGGTGTCGAAACAATCCCGCTGTCCACCTTCGATTTCGATGCAGGGCCCGACCATCCGCCGCAGCCCGAACTGCACCCCGAGAACCTTGCCTATGTGATCTACACCTCGGGCTCGACGGGGACGCCGAAGGGCGTCGCTGTCGCCCACGGACCGCTGGCGATGCACTGTCACGTCACGGGCAGCCTCTACGAGATCGACGAAAGCTCCTGCGAGCTGCATTTCCTATCGCTCGCCTTCGACGGCGCCCATGAGCGCTGGCTCACAGTTCTGTCGCATGGCGCACGGCTGTTGATGCGTGACGCCGAATTGTGGACGCCGGAACAGACGGTCGAGAACCTGCACGCCCATCGCGTCAGCCATATCGGATTGCCGCCGGCCTACCTCCAGCAGGTCGCCGATTGCGTCGAGCAGGGCGGCAATCCACCGCCGGTCAGGCTCTACTCGTTCGGCGGCGAGGCGATGCCGAAGGCGGGCTTCGACAAGGTCAAGCGCGTTCTCAAGCCACGCATTCTGATCAATGGTTATGGTCCGACCGAAACCGTCGTCACACCGCTGGTCTGGAAGGTCGATGGCGCGTCCGAATGCGACACGCCCTACGCGCCGATCGGCGTGCCTGTCGGAGACCGCCGCGCCTACATCCTCGATGCCGCGCTCGACATCATTCCCGCCGGAGTCGCCGGCGAGCTCTATCTCGGCGGCTTCGGGCTGGCACGGGGCTATCACGGCAAGGCCGGCATGACCGCAGAGCGCTTCGTCCCCGACCCATTCTCGTCGACCCCGGGAGCGCGGCTGTATCGCACTGGCGATCTGGCGCGGTGGCGCGAGGACGGCACCGTCGAATATCTCGGCCGCAGCGATGACCAGGTCAAGGTCAACGGCTTCCGCATCGAGCTCGGGGAGATCCAGACCTCGCTCCTCCGTCACGAGGCGATTGCGCAGGCGGCGGTGGTGGCAGTGCCGAGTGCAGCCGGAAATCAGCTCATTGCCTATGTCGCACCGAAGGCTGCAGAAGACGCCGCGCCTGATGCGGCCGAGACGCTGGTCGCGCGCTTGACCGGTTTCCTGAAGCTGATCCTGCCGGCCTATATGGTGCCGGCGCGGATCATGGTGCTGGAGCGGTTGCCGACATTGTCGAGCGGCAAGATCGACCGGCGTGCATTGCCGGCTCCCGATGCGTCGATGCGGAGCTTCGTCCCCCCGCGAACCCCGGCAGAGATTGCAATGGCGCGCCTATGGTCCGAGATCCTGGAGTTGCCGCAGGTCGGCGTCACCGACAATTTCTTCGAGCTTGGCGGCAATTCGATCCTGTGTCTCAAGGTCGTGGCGCGGGTCCGTCAGGACCAGACGTTCGGGATTGAGATCAAGTTGCGCGATCTGCTTCAGAAGCCGACGATACGCGCCTTGCTCGCCGGCAGCGCGACCGCGGCGTCCGCCGTCGCACCATCGGCGCTGCTGCCGCTGAATGCCGCGGTTCGCGGCGTGAATCCGGTATTCTGCGTGCACGGTGGCTTTGGCACGGTGTTCGACTATGGGCCGCTGGCGCGCCGCCTCGAAGGGCACCGGCAGCTGATCGGGCTGCAATCGAGAATGCTGGTCGATTCCTCGTGGACCGACGCCTCCCTCGAAGCCATGGCCGTGGACTACGCGGCCGAGATCCGGCGAATGCAGCCGCGCGGTCCCTACAGCCTGGTCGGCTGGTCCTTGGGAGGACTGCTGGTCGGTCTCGTCGCGGCCGAGCTCGAACGCGGCGGTGAGCGCGTCGATCGTCTCGCGCTGATCGACAGCTTCGTGCCGCGGCAGCCGGACGGATCGATCCCGCAGGAGGCGATTGCCCACTGGGCCGACGATCTCGCCGGATTGCTGTCGGCGGTCCTCCCGAGCGCTGCGGCCTCTCGCATCAAGGCGCAGGTCGAGGCGGCAAAACGTGCTGATTTGCCGGAGACGCCGGAGCACATTCGCGACCTCGTCGCTTCTGTTGTGGAGCAGAGCAGGAGCGTGCGAGCGGACGATGCCTCGCTCGGCGCGGATGATTTGTCCGCTGCATTCGCAGTCGGACGGCACCTCAACAGGCTGGCGCAGAACGCCGCGCTGCCGCGGGGCCTCGAAGCCACGCCGCTCTGCTGGTGGACCTCGACCCGTCTGGCACAGCGTGATCGGCTGGAATTGCAGTTGCCGAAAGCGGTCGATCGCGGCCTCGTTGGCGACAACCATTTCACGATCCTGAGGGGTGCCGGCCTGCTCGATGAGATCTGCGGTCTGCTCGCGCCGGCGGCGGCGTCGACGACCGCGCAGGATACGGTCCCGGAGCCGGCGGAGTAAGCCTTTGAGTCTTGATCCAGATATCGCTGCATTGCTCGAGATGGTGCAGGCCGGCACCGAAGGCGGCGCGCGCATTCCGTTTCCGCAATTGACCGCGGCGCAGGCGCGAGCCGATTTCGATGCGTCCTCGCCGCTGCTCGATGTCGATCCGCCGGCCCTGGCCTATGAGCGGCGTTTGTCGCTGCCGACGCGGGATGGCGCGCTGATCGAGGCGCGGCTTTATGCGAGCGCGCAGCCGAGCGAACGCACTCCCATTCCGATTCTTCTTTACATGCACGGCGGCGGCTTCGTCGTCGGCAGCCTCGACTCGCATCAGCCATTGTGCCGCGGCCTGGCCGAGGACAGCGGGGCGGCCGTGCTCTCGATCGGCTACAGGCTTGCGCCGGAGCACAAGTTTCCGACGGCCTTCGAGGATGCGGTCGATGCGCTGGCCTGGATCGGCCTCGAGGGCCGCGCGATCGGGCTCGACCCGCGCCGGATCGCCGTCGGCGGCGACAGCGCCGGCGGAACGCTTGCTGCCGCGCTTGCGATCGAAGCGAGGACAAACACGGGCCTTCCGCAGCCGGTGCTTCAGGTTCTCGCTTATCCCGGCCTCAGCTCCCGACAAACCTCCGCATCCTACGAGCGCTACGGTACCGGCCATCTGCTGGAGCGCAGCACTGTCGACTGGTTCTTCCGGCAATATCTCCGCGACGAGTCGGACCGCGACGATTGGCGGTTCGCGCCGCTCACAGCGGATGATTTGTCGGGCCTCGCTCCCGCATGCATCGTCCTCGCCGAGTTCGATCCCCTGGTGGACGAGGGACGCGATTATGCAGCCCGCTTGGCGTCGGCCGGCGTTCCCGTCGATCTGCACGTTTATCCCGGCATGATCCATGAATTCCTGCGTATGGGGAATGTCGTGGCCGATGCCTTGCAGGCGAGGGCGACGATCGGGCGGGCGCTGGCCAAGGCCTTTCTCGCCGCTGGCGAAAAGGCGGCCTGATATGGCAATGCAGTGTGAACGAGAGTATGTCATGATCATCATCTCTCGCGCTTCTGTGCGAGAGGCGCCTGAACGGATCCCATGAGCACGTCTATTCCAGACCATAGGCTGTCCCGCCGTGCGCTCCTCGGCGCGGGCGCAGCGATCGGAGGCACGGCCATTGCGAGCCCATGGCCAATGGCATTTGCCCAAACCAGTGGACCGCAAGCTGGGCTCCGAATTGCCGCGCTCGGCTGGGCCTGTGCCCAGACGATACTGGCGCTCGGCGTCGTGCCGCTGGTGATTCCGGAGATCGAGCGCTATGGCCGGCTCGTCGTCGAGCCGCCTGTTCCGCCCAGCGTTCAGGAGGTCGGTCTGCGTTCGGAGCCAAATCTCGAACTGCTGCAGAGCTTCGCCCCCGACATCATCGTCATCGATCCCAGCATTGCGGCCGCCGTCCCCCGGCTCAAGCTGATCGCGCCGGTCGAAACGTTCACGATCTTCAGACCCGGCGGGCATCCTCTCGACACGGCGCGCCGTTCGACGCTGGAGCTTGCCAAACGTCTCGGAGTGCAGCCGGCGTGCGAAGCCTATTTCGCCCGTTTCGACGTCGCCATGGCCGGCTATCGTGAGCAGCTCCGCGGTCGCGGCGGCAAGCCCCTCTATCTCGTCAGCGAGATCGCGCGCAACCGCGCGCTCGTGTTCGGTCCGAACAGCCTCTATCAGGAGGTGCTCGATCAGTGCGGATTGAGGAATGCCTGGACCGGACAGAGCGGCCCATGGGGCCATACCAGTGTTGGGCTCGAAGTGCTCGCCGCGGTTCCGGACGCGCGGCTGGTGTTGATGACCTCGCGGGTCGCCGATGTCGAAGCGCTACTGAAGGCAAGCCCTGTGCTTCAAACCCTGCCGTCTCTTCGGTCGCATCGGCTGACGGTCCTGGGTAATCAGTTCTTCTATGGCGGCGTGCCGGCGGCCGAACGTTTCGCCCGCCTTCTCACCGAACGTCTGCCGCGGGAAAGCCATGAGCAAGGTTGAGGCACTGCCGGCCCGGTCCGGCTTGGAGATGCATCCGGCGGTGCTGATCGGCTTGCTGCTGG
Source organism: Bradyrhizobium sp. LVM 105 (assembly GCF_003957705.1). Taxonomy (NCBI): domain Bacteria; kingdom Pseudomonadati; phylum Pseudomonadota; class Alphaproteobacteria; order Hyphomicrobiales; family Nitrobacteraceae; genus Bradyrhizobium; species Bradyrhizobium sp. LVM 105. The sequence continues at coordinate 238,052 of NZ_QZMV01000007.1, forward strand.
CAGCGGCGGCCGCGCTGACCTGGCGCAACCTGTCCGGATATCTGCCCGCCGGCGCTTGGCTGCCGGTGTTGTGGCGGCCGGAGGTCACCGATCCCCAACAGATGCTCGTGCACTACACCGTTTTTCCGCGCATCGCGGTGGCGCTGCTGGCCGGCGCAGCCCTCGGTCTTGCCGGCACGGTCTCTCAGCAGGTGTTGCGCAATCCGCTTGCGGAGCCGAGCACCATCGGCGTCCTGAACGGCGCCTATCTTGCGCTGGCCATAATGACCCTGTGGGCGCCGTCGCTGCTGGTCTTCGGCCGCGAGTGGATTGCGCTGTGCGGCGGGTTCGCTGCGTTCCTGTGCGTGTTCGGGCTGACCTGGAAGCGTGCGCTGTCGCCCGTCGTCCTGGTGCTCGCTGGATTGATCGTCAGCTACTACTGCGCGGTGACCACCCAGGCGCTGGTACTGCTCAACCACGAATATCTGATCGGTCTGTTCATCTGGGGCGCCGGCTTCCTCAATCAGCAGGATTGGAGCAATGTCACGTTCCTGGCGCCGCGGCTGTTGATTTCGATCGTGCTGATCGCGGCGATGGTTCGTCCGCTGACCCTGCTCGGCTTCGACGACGAGACCGCGCGCAATCTGGGCCTCGGATTGACGAGGGCCCGGGTTTTCGCACTCGTCATCGCGATCGCGCTCAGCGCGTCGGTCGTCAGCGTGGTCGGCGTCATGGGATTTATCGGTTTGTCCGCGCCGGCCATCGTCATGCTGTCAGGCGCGCGCCGGTTTCGCGACCGGCTGATCTGGGCGCCACTTTGCGGCGCCCTGCTGCTGTGGCTGACGGATCAGCTCGTGCTTCTGATCCCGCCCGGCTATCGCGAAATGCCGGCCGGTGCGGTGACGGCCCTGATCGGCGCGCCAATGTTGCTCGTGCTGCTGCCGCGGCTGCGGGCCACCATGCCGATGGGAAACCTCACGCCATCCGTTCCGGCGCGGCTCGATCATCCCTGGCGCGTGATCCTGTTCGCGCTCGTCTTGCTGCTGCTTGCCGTCTGGATCGCACTCGCCCTCGGCGTCGGCTCCGACGGCTGGCGCTGGAGCGGCCTGTCGGGCTTGCAGGAATTCTGGCCGTGGCGCTGGCCGCGCGTGGTGTCGGCGCTGGCAGCAGGCGCGACACTGGCGGTCGCCGGCACGCTGCTGCAGCGGATGACCGGAAATCCGATGGCCGCGCCGGAAGTCATGGGCATCAGCTATGGCGCCGCGATGGGCGTAATCGTTCTGCTCTATCTCTTTCCCGCCCACACCCGGCTGGAGCAGATTGCAGCGGCCGGGATCGGCGCCTTCATCGTGCTGGCGCTGGTGCTGCTGTTCAGCCGGCGGTCCGAGTTCAGTCCGGAGCGCGTGCTGCTGGCAGGCGTCGCCATGAGCGCGGCATTCGGCGCGATCATTGCTATGGCGCTGGCCACCGGTGATCCCCGCATCGGCACGCTGCTGTCGCTGCTGACAGGCTCGCTCTACCAGATCGGCCCGGCCGAGGCCGCAATCCTCGCCGCCGCGGCGCTCGTTCTGCTGATCATGGTGCCAATGCTGTCCCGTTGGCTCGATATCCTGCCGCTGGGACCTGCGACCTCGCGTTCGATCGGCATCTCGCTGACGCGGAGCCGCGTCATCATCATGCTGCTGACGGCGTTGCTGACGGCGACGGCCACGCTGATGGTTGGTCTTCTGAGCCTGGTCGGATTCATCGCGCCGCATATGGCACGGATGATGGGGGCGCAGCGCGCGCTGCATCAGGCGGCGCTGGCCGCGTTGATCGGGGCGATCCTGATGGTCACGGCGGATTGGGCCGGACGCATGGTGATCTTCCCGTTCCAGATGCCCGCCGGCATCTTCGCCATGATGCTTGCTGGACCCTATCTCATCTGGCTGCTGCGCCCGCAGCGCGGTTGACGGCGCTCACCGCGCGAAGCTGATGAGATGGCCATGGTCCGGCGACGGCATCACGCCCATGGGGATGCCGTAGATGTTTTCGAGCTCGGCCGGCGTCATGATCTTGTCCGGTGTGCCGCGCGCGATCAGCTTCCCGGAATGCAGCGCGATGATCTCGTCGCAGAAGCGGGCGGCCATGTTGACGTCGTGGAGCACCACGACCACGCCGAGATTGCGCTCGCGGGCGAGCTGCCTGACCAGCGACAGCACTTCGATCTGATGAGCGATGTCGAGCGCCGAGGTCGGCTCGTCAAGCAGCAGGCACTCGGCGTCCTGCGCAACCAGCATGGCGATCCACACCCGCTGGCGCTCGCCGCCGGACAACGTATCGACCAGGCGATCCGCAAAGGGTTCGATATGGGTCAACGCCATGGCGTTTGCGACCTTCTCGCGGTCGATGTCACCGAACCGTCCGAGCGCGCCGTGCCAGGGATAGCGGCCGAGTGCGACCAGCTCCTTGACCAGCATGCCGGCGGCGGGCGGCGTCTGCTGCGGCAGGTAGGCGACCTTGCGGGCATAGTCCCGATCGCTCCAGGCGCGCAGTGCGCGGCCTTCGAAACGGATCGTTCCCGACGAGCTTGGCTGCTGGCGCGACAATAATTTCAGCAAGGTCGATTTGCCGGAGCCATTATGGCCGATCAGTCCGACGACGCTGCGCGCGGGAAGGGATAGCGTCAGCGGTTCGAGCAGCGCGCGCCCGGCCACCGCGAAGCCGACCTGGTCGAGCTGGAACAAGGGGGCGGGCGCTTCCAGCGAGGCCTGCGTGACGTCGGTTGGCAAGGCGAGCGTCCTTTCGCTCGTCTGCGCGTGTTGGATCGTCATGGTTGGCGCAGGCTCCAATAGGCGACGGCCAGAAGTTGGTGGCGGGAAAGCTTTCGCTCATCGCGCAGATGGTTGCGCAGGGCCTTCAGCGCCTGCGCCTCACACGCGATCCAGGCGAAGACGTCCTGATGGTGCGGCCATCGCACCGCCTTGACGGCGTCGACCAGGAGCTGCGTCGTCCCGGCTGGACGGCCCTCGCGATGCAACCAGCGGATTGCTACCCCGGCCGGGGCGGCCAGCGGAAGTTCCTCGCGCCGATCCGCGACCTCGATAAAGGCCTCACCCGCCGCTGTCGCGGGCAGCGTCTCCAGAATTCGCGCGATGGCGGGCAGGGCGGTTTCGTCGCCCGCCAGCAGCATCCAGCGCGCCGGACGAATGCCCCGGCCGAGCGGGCCGGCCATGCCGCAGATGGCGCCGGCCGTCGCGTTGACGGCGAACGCCGAGCCCGGCCCGGCATGATCATGGACCACGAAGTCGATGTCGATCTCGCGGCTCTGCAAGTCGATGCGGCGGATCGTGTAATAGCGGGTGACGGGCCTGCGGTCGGGCTCCGGCCACAGGATACGTCCGTCGGGCGCGGGCCACGGCCATTCGGGCTTGGCGAGGCCCTCGGGCGGGAAGTACAGCCGCACGTGCAGGTCGTCGTCATTCACGAAACGGGCGATATCGTCGCCCGTGAAGGTCAGCCGCCGCATGTGCGGCGTCAGGGTGATCGCGGACTTCAGCCGCATTTCACGGAAATTGGCCAGCGTGCCGCCGCTGGATTCGTGACCGGACCAAATGATGGTCGGGGCAATGTCGCCCGCGAACTCGATCACATGCGAGGCGACGACCGAGCGCAGCATTTCCAGATTACCCTTGTCGTTGGCCTCGACGCGAATCTTGAGCGCTTCGGCCTCGACGGCGAGGGAACTGGTGCCGAACGGCAGTTTCGCCACCATGAGACCGTCCCGGTCCTCGAAGGCGATGTCATGCTCGGCCAGATGATCGATCATCCGCGCGGCGAGGCCGGCGGCGTCGGGAAGCGCGATGCGGGTTTCGGAGATCAGCAAGTCCAAAGTCATTCTCCACCGGCCCTGTCCGATGCCAGCCTGCAAGTGCTTCGATGTCCGGATGTCGCGGCCTGGCACGGCTCTGGATCATAAATCCTGCTCGCTCGCCGGCTGCGATGCAAAAGCGATACTACCCGCATCATATTAAAGGCATTGCCGATCCCAAATTAGAATCCATCGAAAGAGCAGCGAAAATAAGCGCTGGAGTTGCGGGGCCGCCATCATGTATTCGCATCACTTCGGCACGGCTTGTCCGGCCATATAGGTTCGCTTCAGGTCTCCTCCAGCGCGGCTCTCATCATGAACTCACGAAGCGGCCTGACGACGCAGATCCTGCAGCTCCTGCGGCCTTACTGGCCACTCGTGCTCGGCGGCAGCGTTCTGGGAGTGGTCGGCGGTGCCTCCGTCGCGGCGTTGCTCGCGGTCGTGAATCATGGGCTTTATGCCACGCAGGCCGACGTGGTAACGCTGTTTTTCGCCTTCGCTGGCCTGTGCCTTCTGATCCTGATCGGTTCCATTGGCGCCGACATCAGCGCCAATTATGTCGGACAGCGGATCATCGCCGAGCTTCGTAAGTCGCTCGCCGCCAAAATTCTGGCTGCGCCGATCGATCAGCTCGAAATCTACCGGACGCATCGCCTGATCCCGGTTCTCACGCAGGATGTCGACATGATCAGCGATTTCGCGTTCTTCTTTTCGTCCTTTTTCGTGTCGCTCGTGATCGCGCTCGGCTGCATGGTTTACCTGGCGGTGCTGTCTTGGCAGCTTTTCCTGATCACGGGAGTCGTCATCGTGCTGGGATCGCTGGCGCATGGATATGCGAGGACGCGCGGCGTTCGCGGCTTCAGCGCCGCGCGAGAGGCCGAAGATCAGCTGCACAAGCAGTATCGCGCGATCGCCGAAGGTGCCAAGGAGCTGCGCCTTAATCGCGTGCGCCGTCGGCGCGTCTATGTCGAGCAGCTCCAGCAGACCGTCGACCGGATCAGCTCGGTGCAGATCAGGTCGATCAATCTGTTCGTGACGGCGCGGGCGTTCGGGACGATGCTGTTCTTCGTCGTGATTGGCGTGGCGCTGACCTTGCGACCGTTCCTGTGGCCCGACAGTCCCGTTGCGGTGTCCAGCGGGTTCGTGCTGGTGCTGCTCTTTATGCGCGGGCCCATCGACCAGGTCATCGGCATCCTGCCGGCGCTCGGCCGCGCCCAGGTCGCGATGCGCCGCATTGCGGAGCTCTCGGAGCAGTTCTCGACCCCCGAGCACGATCTGCTGGCCAGTGCTCCCGCTGCGCCCGCCAAGACCACCATCGAATCCATCGAGCTCCGCGGCGTAACCTATGCTTTTCGCGCCGTGCCGGGCAGCGATCCCTTTGTCCTCGGGCCGGTTGATCTGCTCGTTCGGCAAGGCGACATCGTCTTCATCGTGGGGCAGAACGGCAGCGGAAAGACGACCCTGATCAAGTTGTTGCTGGGCCTTTATGCTCCGCATGGCGGCGCCGTGCTGCGGGACGGTTCGCCGGTCCTGACGGAGACACGCGACGATTACCGCCAGCTCTTCACGACCATCTTCTCCGACTATTATCTGTTTGAGGATCTCATTCGTGGAGAGGGCGTGGTTCCTGATGTCGCGGAACGCTATCTCCAGCGGCTGGAGGTCGCGCACAAGGTTTCGGTCGAGAACGGCGTGTTCACGACGACGGACCTGTCGACCGGACAGCGCAAGCGATTGGCGCTGATGAATGCATGGCTCGAGGAAAGACCCGTGCTCGTATTCGACGAATGGGCCGCAGATCAGGATCCGGCGTTCCGGCACATCTTCTATACGGAGCTGCTGCCCGATCTGAAGCGTCTCGGAAAGACCATCATCGTGATTTCACACGATGATCGCTATTTCGGGATTGCGGATCATCTGGTGCGGCTGCGCGACGGCAAGATCGTCGCAAGCGAGGCGAAGGGCAGCAACGTCGTTGGGGCTTCAGCTGTTCCAACCCATGCGCCGCTTTAGACACATTTTAGCGAGCCGCTGATGCCATCTGTCGCACGCAAACCACGTCATGCGATCCCGTTTTGCGACAGGCCGTCAGATTTGTAGAGAATCTAATCTGCGTGTGCGCGCATTTCTTGTCAGCCTGTAGGTGAGTGATCTACACCACGCCTCAGCGATGATCGAGATGCGAGGGCCGGATGAACAAGGCTTCGGATTCCGGGACCGGACCTCGTGCGTTCCCGGTCGGCCCATATTCCGCCCAGACCGTTTTCCAGGAGGGCGATCGTCTTCGCGTCGTCGCCGCGGATGTGACCGCGTTGGAACTGCGTCTGCGCGAGCGCGTCGATCACATCGAGATCCTGAATGCTTCGGACGACCGCGAGGTTGCGGCACGGGCGGTGTCGGCGTCCGCCGAGGCGCTGTTTGCCTGGCGACCGGGCGCCGATCGGCTCGTTCTGGACTTCGCTGGAAGAGCGCCGCTTGCACGAGAGCTGACAGAGAGTGGTCTCGCCATCGTGTCCGAGGGGCAGCTGGTGCTGCTGCCCGAACTGGTCATGCAGCGGCGGGACAATTGGCTGGTCAACCCCGGGCGACCGCCATTGCCGCAACTCCACGTCATGACGGACGGCAAGCGCCATCCGCGCCGCGCCGCAAAGCCGGCGGGAAAGGTGTACGGCCGTTTCATTCCCTGGCTGTCGGAGGTCCTCTCGTTTCGCGTGGCCGATCTCGAGAATGATCTCCATTTGTTGCATCGCTGGATGAATGACCCCCGCGTCGATGCGTTCTGGAACGAGGCGGGTGATCTCGACAAGCATCGGCGGTATCTGGCCGGCATCCTGGCTGATCCCCATATACTGCCGTTGATAGGCTGCTTCGGTGATGAGCCGTTCGGCTATTTCGAGCTCTATTGGGCCAAGGAAAATCGCATCGCGCCGTTCTATGATGCCGATGACTATGACCGGGGATGGCACGTGGTCGTGGGCGAGGACGCTTTTCGCGGCGGTCGTTACATCAGCGCGTGGCTGCCGTCTCTGATGCACTACATGTTTCTCGACGATTGCCGTACGCAGCGGATCGTCGGGGAGCCGGCGGCGGCGCACTCCCAGCAGCTTCGCAATCTCGAGCGCTCGGGGTTTGCGAAGATCAAGAATTTCGACTTTCCCCACAAGCGCGCGACCCTGGTCATGCTGTTGCGCGAGCGCTTCTTCGGCGATCGGCTTTGGCTTCCGGCAGTGGCCGGCCCAACGGTCTCCTCTTAAAGCGCAAGCGGAGCGCGGCTTCATGTCTCATCAACTTGCGATCGAGCACGACGTCATTGGCGTCGGATTTGGGCCTTCCAACCTCGCACTCGCCATCGCATTGGACGAATGCGCGAAGCGATCACGGCTGAAATGCACGCCGCTGTTCGTGGAGAAGCAACCGCACTTCACCTGGCATGGCGGCATGCTGCTTCCGGGCAGCGACATGCAGATATCGTTTCTCAAAGATCTGGTCTCCTTGCGCGATCCGACCAGTCCCTTCACCTTCGTGAACTACCTGCACAAGCGCGGCCGCCTGCTGGATTTCATCAACTGCCGGACGTTCTATCCGAGCAGGGTCGAGTTCAATGATTACCTGCAGTGGGTGGCGGGCCATTTCAAGTCGCAGGCCGCTTACGGCGAGACCATCGTCGCCGTCGAGCCGGTGACGGCCGGGCAGACGGTGACGTCGTTGCGGGTGCATTCGCGCTCGCTCGCCGGCGGGGAGACCGTGCGGCTGGCGCGAAATCTCGTGGTCGCGGTGGGAGGCCAGCCCTATGTTCCGCAGGTGTTTGCCAAGGCTGCCGACGATCGCAGGCTGCTGCATTCCAGCCGCTATCTCGACCTGATCGAGCGCGTTGTCCCGCGCGGTCGGACCGTGCGCGTGGCCGTCGTCGGTGGCGGACAGAGCGCGACCGAGGTAACGGTCGATCTTCAGGGCCGATGTCCCGAAGCGCATATCGATCTGATCTTCCGCGGCCATGCTCTCAAGCCGTCCGACAGCAGTCCCTTCGTCAACGAGATCTTCAACCCCGACTATACGGACTTCGTCTACGCGCAGCCTGCCGACCGGCGGGATGCGATCGTCCGCAACTTCCGGAACACCAACTATGCCGTCGTCGATTCCGACCTGCTGGACCAGCTGTATCGGCTGCTCTACCAGCAGCGCGTCGGCGGCGACGCAAGGGTCGTGTTGCGTCCCCGCAGCGAGATTACCAATGTGGATGCGGGACCGGACGGCATCGAGATCGGCGTGATCGACAAGTTTCGCGGCGAAAACCGTCGTTCGACCTATGACGTGGTCGTTCTGGCGACGGGATACGACAGGGATACGCCGCACGGGTTTCTCGAACCGATCCGCCGCTATATTCGCGATGCGGCGCTGGATCGCAACTACCGGCTCGTGACCAATCCGGCGTTCCGGCCGCAGATCCACCTCCAGGGCTATTCGGAATCCTCCCACGGCCTGAGCGACACGCTGCTTTCGGTGATTGCCGTGCGGTCGCAGGAGATTGCGCAGTCTCTGCTCTCGACAATCTCGCGCCGGGAACTCATCGCTTAACGGGTCCCATCCCATTTCATTCGCGATCCGTTCGACGGAATTTGGCGTGTTCCGATTTCGATTTGGAGCGCCTTCGATCTAGAACTTGTCTAATCGAGATCAACCGAGGCGTGTACAGCAAGGACAACGCCATACGGCTCTGCTAGAGGTGATCTTAGAACGATCCTTGGAATGTTTGCAGCTTCGGGTGGAACTGACCTTGAGGAGAGCCTTCGAGCAAAGCTACGGTCAGTTGCCGGAGCGGATTGCAGTCATATTGGTTCACAGCCCCCTCGCTGCGTTGGTCGGCAGAGAGCCGTTGACGCGCATGAAATATCTCCTCGAGATTGCGTCGCTCCATACCAGGGCCGAACTCCTTGCACAGCCAGGACTGGGACAGATAGGCGTGCGCCGGATCGAGAAGTGGATGGCCGCTCATGGACATCGCCTTCGCGATGTCGGTGAAAGCCTAGATAGCGTCATCTGTCACTTTGCCTTCCGGAATCCGTCCGTTAGGAAAGGCAGCCGTCGTTGCCCTCTCTCGTCGGCGATCGCCTCGGCACCGGAGGAGCACTTGCACGAAGTGGCTCCGCAAGGCCGTGGCCTGCACCTGTAATCCCTGTCAGTTGCAATAAGGCTAGCTCGTCTCGCTCCGTTTCGCGGCCGAATGCCCGCGTGGATGCCGAACGCGCAAACGAGACCGCATGACCAGGCGCAACGCGTTGTCTCCAAGCTGTCGAACAGCCAATCTTGCACCTCTACTGGCGCCGATCGCGATCCGCACATTCGAGTTCACACCTGCCATGCCCGACAATGCAACGCATGCCATCTCGTCAGCACACGCCGCGGCATTGCACAGATTTGCTGCACGGCGATATGAATTGCAGCAATCTGCGCTGCAATAACGCGCTTGACTTCGATTTCGATCTCAACGACCGTATCGTTCAAGCGCGTTGGGCAGCACAGCCCGTCAACGCGACGAGTTCAAACCATTTCCAACGCCACGCATCTTGCGTGTTTGGTTGGCGGCGAGGGCGCCCTCGGCTTAACGGCCGGCGGGCGCTTTTTTTGTTTTGGATCGAGTGATGACGCGGGCGCTATATCGCATCGGTGTGATGTTCTCGACGACGGGGTCGTAAAGCGTCGTCGCGCGTTCGATGCTCAACGGCGCACTGCTCGCGTTCAACGAGATCAACGCCGCCGCCGGCGCGATTGCGCTGGGCAAAACTGCCGAGTTCGTAGAACGCAAGGTTGCGGCGGAGGATCAGCTCAAGCGCATTGACGTCCGCGCGCCGCAGAGCGGCACCGTGCATCAACTGGCCGTACACACGATCGGCGGTGTTGTCGGCGCTAGCGAAATGATGATGCTGATCGTGCCGGAGGAAGACGCACTCGACGTCGAAGTCAAGATCTCGCCGAGCGACATCGACCAGGTCCGGATCGGTCAGAAAGCTGTGCTGCGATTCTCTGCGTTCAGTCAGCGTACGACGCCTGAGATCAATGGGATTGTCAGCCGTGTATCGGCAGACATCGCCCAAGACCCGAAGACGGCTGCGACCTTCTATATTGCACGAATTGCACTGCTCAGAGATGAGCTGGAGCGACTTGGAAATCTACGTCTGGTGCCGGGCATGCCGGTAGAGGCTTTTATCCAGACCGACACTAGAACCGTTGCATCCTATCTAGTGAAGCCGTTGCATGACCAAATCCTCAAGGCGTTTCGAGAACGATAGGTATCTTTGGGACCGCGGGACTTTTACTGAGACGAATTTGGTTCTTCGAAAGACGGCGTCCGCCAGGCACGTCAGCTGTTGTCGTCCGCTGCGCTTGAAGGCAGACGCACTGTGACTCCGCGGTCGGCTTTAAGTAGCGCCCTATGTAGCTGGGGATACTGCAACCCCGAATCCGGTTCTCTCTTCGGGTTGGTTCAAACTGGCTCGGTTTGGGCGAATTTGGCTCAAATTAGCCTATGATGGATCAAAGCAAGACTTTGCGTCAAAACGACCAGGCTGAAGTGTCAGCAGGTCGTCTTTGCGTGCTTGGGAGGCTCAGGGAAACGTTCGACGATGGCGGGATTGTGGAAGTCGTGGCGACCGTCGCTGCGTACAACATGGTCTCCCGCTTTCTCGTCGCGCTCAACGTTTCGCATTGATCTTGCGCGGAAAGGGCTGCCAGGCCTCGGCTTGCGTGAGCTTGGTATCGACGACAGGGGCTTGCCGTGCAAGACCGGCGGCTTTTAGCGGACTGTCGAGATCCGATGTTCCAAGTGAGGCTGCCCGTCGATAGGAATCCCGAATCCAAAATAGTGCGTTTAGCGATGTAGCGGACCATGGACTCGAACGCCCGACTTCGTTGCCAAGACGGAGGCTCTGTCGGCACTGCCGCAGACGTCGCGGCGGGCAAAATCAAGGTGCGCGTCGCGATTGATGGGGAGGCGGAGAATCGCCTCTTGCTTTGGGGTATGCCGCCAGCCTGGAATAGCCAAGGGCGGCGCCGATGGTTCTGGCTGCCTCCATCACGTGAACTGAATATTCCTTGATCTGCTTGCGCTTGATGCGGGTGTCGGGGCCGGACATGCCGATCGCTCCGACGAGTTCGCCGGAGCGGCCGAGGATCGCGCAGGCGCAGGCCGCGATGCCCTCGCGCCACTCGCCATGCAGCACGGAGGAGTAACCCTGCGCGCGTGCGAGCTCAATGTCCTCCCGCAGCTCCTCGAGCGTCGTTCGCGTCGTTTCCGTGTAGCGCCTGAGATGCGGCCGGAATCGTTCCAGGTAGTCATCCGGCATATGTGCGAGCATCGCTTTCCCTGTCGCCATCGTGAAAGCAGGTGCGCGCATGCCAACGCTCGTATGGGCGCGGATATGGTGAGCGCTTTCGATCTTATCGACGTAGACGACGTCAGTATCTTCGAGCACGGACAGGTGAATGGTTTCGCCGGTGATCTCGGCAAGCTTCGTCATTGCCGGTCTCGCGACGTTGATGAGATCCATCCGGTGGATGACGTGGCTGCCCAGCGCCCAGATCTTGGTCGTGAGCTCATACATGCTGTGCGGGGGGATCTGGCGCACGTATCCTTGGGACTGCAAGGTCATAAGCAGCCGATGCACGTTGCTCTTGGTGAGCTTCAACTCGCTCGCGAGGTCCGTGACCCCGCGAGGTTGCTCGCTCAGAGCAAGCGTTTCCAGCAGACGCAGTCCCTTGATAAAAGCCTTGTCCATCCGTCAGCCGAAATAGAATGATCTTTCATCCGATCTAGCATGGCCGGGCGGTCGGCCATAGTCCCGCGGATCGGGTGTCCCCGATCCTTGCGGATCGGGGACATCTGCGGATCAGCCTGCCTATTGAGCCAGCAAGGCGTTGAGCTTCTCCTGCCCGTACTCTTCGTTGGTGGAGTTTCCGGCCGGCGAAGGTCCGCCCCAGTAATCTGGGCTCCACTCGATCGCCTTCGAGATGTTGTCCGGGTTGTTGGCCCAGTAGCGGGCGAGCTTCTTGTCGGTGGCGGCCTCGAACACGACCCGGGAGGGGAGGGCGACCGGGAAGGTCGAGGTGAGCTGTGCCGCGCGCTTGGGCTCGAGCCGCCAGGACAGCAGTTTGAGCGCGTTGTCGTAGTTCGGCGCGCCCTTGGGGATCGAGAAGAAGTCGTAGTAGACGAAGCCCTGGTTGAAGGTCAGGTCGATCGGCGCGCCCTCCAGGGCGAGCTTGCTCATTGAGCCGGTGTAGGCCATGCACATGTCGGCCTCGCCGTCGAGCAGGAGTTGCGGCGGCTGGGCGGACGTCGTCCACCATTTGGCGATGTGCGGCTTGATCTCCTTGACCTTCTTCAGCGCCCGCTCCATGTCGATCGGGTAGAGCTTGCTCTTCTCCACGCCGTCGGCCATCAGCGCCGCTTCGAACACGAAACGCGGCCAGGCCGGCATGCAGCGCCGGCCGGGGAATTTCTTCACGTCCCAGAAGTCGGCCCAGCTCGTCGGTACGTTTTCGCCCTTGTACTTGTCCTTGTTGTAGACGAGGCCGACGCCAATCACCTGCAAGGCCACGCCCTTCTTGCGCTTCAAATTGTCCGGCATCGCCGCCAGCGTCTGTTTCGCCCCGTCCGACAGCTTGGAATAGTCGATGTCGGCCAGGCAGCAATCGCCGAGCAGCTTCGTCTCCTGGTCGAAGATGAACGTCAGGTCCCATTGCGCTTTGCCGGCCTCGGCCTGAGCCTTGATGCGGGGGCCGCTACGGGCTTCCTGGACGGTGACGACCTTGATGCCGGTCTCCTTCTCGAACGGATCGTACATGACCCTTCGCAAGGCATCGCCATACCCGCCGCCCGGATCCTGCATGATCACGACGTTGCTCTGCGCTTGAGCCAGACCCGTTCCCATCGCGACGAACAGGGCCGAGGCCAATACGGAAGCCGATAGCCGCCAGCGTTTCATTCCCAGCATTTTCTCTTTCCTCCAGTTGAAATCGATCATTGTGACGTCGCCTTCCGCGACGTCGCGAGAACGGGGCGTGCAAGGGCGAGCCCGGCGACCACCAGCAGCACCTCCAGCGTCGAGACCACGGCCAGCACCGGGTTGAGCCGATAGTTGACGTCGCCCCACAGCATGAGCGGAAGCGTCTTCAGCTCCGCGCTCGACAGGAACAGCGTCAACACCAGTTCGTCGAACGAATGCAGGAAGGCGAAGAACGTCGCTGCGGCAAGGCCCGGCATGATGGCCGGCAGCGTCACCAGGCGGAACACCGTCAAGGACGACGCGCCATGGACGGCGGCCGCTTGTTCGAGCCTGGAATCGACGCCTTGAAGCGAGGCGGACAGGATCACCACGACGAGGGGAAGGCCGCCGATCGCATGCGCGGCGGCAAGGCCGAACACGGAGCCGACGAGATCGAAGCGCAGGAACAGGCTGTAGAGCGACAGGCCGAGCACGACCGGGGGGACGATGATCGGACTTACGAGAAGCAGCATGATGGCTGATTTGCCGCGAATGTTACTCCTGACGATGCCGAGGGCCGCCGAGGCGCCCAGTGCGATCGCGATGGCGGCCGACATCGCCGCGACGACCAGGGATGTCCAGAACGCCCGCATCCAGTTCGAATCCGAGAAGAACTGCTCATACCAGCGCAATGAAAAGCCCGGCGGCGGGAAGGTTAGATAGCTCGCGCTGCTGAAGGAGATGATCATCACCACGATGATGGGCAGGATGAGAATGGCAATGACCAGGCCGCCCATGAGGCGCACGGTCCAGGTCCCGCAGCTCGCCGGCAGCCGCCCGAACAGCCGCAGGAGCGGCCAACCGATGAAATCGGCAACCGACGCGCCGAAGCTGCGGCGGCCGGCATCGCCCGTGTGGACGTCGGTGGCTCTTGGCACGGCCGCCGTCAGCTTGCGGCCGCCCCAGATGAACTCGAAGCCGAGGAAACGTCCGGCCACCGCGACCACCGCCAACGTGATCGTCAGCAGCACCACGCCCAAGGCTTGCAGGAATCCCTCCGACGTGACCGAGTCCGCCTGCTGGGTGATGTGCATGGCAAACATCTGGTCGCCGGGTCCCCCGAGCAGGGTCGGCGTGATGAAGAAGCCGATCGCGGCGACGAAGACCAGCAGGAAGCCGGCGCCCATCCCGGGCAAGGTGAGCGGAAGCAACACGCGCCAGAACGCCGCAAGAGGCCCGGCGCCGCTGGCGAGCGCCGCGCGCGTCAGGCTTTGGTCGAGGCGCGCTACGCTGGAATAGATCGTCAGCACCATCAGCGGCAGAAGCACCGCGGTCATGCCGAGAAGCACCGTGCCGCGATTGAACAGAAGCTGCACCGGCTCGCTCAATATGCCGATCGAGACCAGCAGCTTGTTGACCGGCCCGTTGCGGCCGAGCAGGACCATCCAGGCGTAGGTCCGGATCAGGATGGCGATGAAATAGGGCAGCACGATCGCAGTCGCAATCAGGACCTGGGCAATGCCGCGACTGCGGTGAATGAGCAGCGCGGTCGGATATCCGAACAGCAGGCACAGGCCCGCGACGGTCACCGAGATCTGCATCGTGCGGACGAGCGAATCCCAATAGAGCGGTATCGCGAACACCCGCGCGAAATACGACGACCACGACGGTCCGCTGACGCTGATACGGATGAGATCGATGAGCGGGAGGAGATAGATGAAGGCCAGGAAGACAAGCGCCGGCAGCAGCAGCAGGGCCGGATCCTTCAGCCTCCTGACAAGATCAAGCTCCGCAGGACGGTCCGCCTGGACGCCGATCGATGCCGAGCTCATGCAAGCACCCAACAGTCCGCGGCGCCCCAGCTCACGTGCAGACGATCCCCGACGGAGGGCAGGGGCCGGTCCGCCATGTCGGTGCACCTGATCAGGAGCGGCTCTCCGCCCTCCATGTGAGCCTCGATCCGCAGGATCTCGCCCAGGAAGATGGCAGACGTGACGCTGACGGGTGTGGAATTCGCAGTCGGCTCGTTCGATACGGCGATGCGTTCCGGACGCACCAGCACGGTTGCGCGCCCGACGTCGATCGTGTCCCGGCTTTCGGCGCTGAACACGTATCCCGCGCGGTTCTTCATCGTCAGCGTCGATCCGCGCTTCTGCAGAATCTCTGCTTCGATCAGGTTGCTCTCGCCGACGAACGAGGCGACGAAGCGATCCGTTGGATGTCGATAGATGTCCAGGGGGCGGCCGATCTGGACGATCTTGCCCGCGTTGAGCACCGCGATGCGGTCGCTCATGGTCAGGGCTTCGCCCTGGTCATGGGTGACGAACAGGATCGTGCTGCCGATGGTCCGGTGCAGGTCGCGAATCTCGATCTGGATCGACTCGCGCAACCGCCTGTCGAGGGCGCTGAGCGGTTCGTCCATCAACACGACCCTCGGCCTCCTGACGATGGCGCGGGCGATCGCGACGCGCTGTTGCTGCCCGCCCGACATCTGCGAGGGGGACTTCGTCGCATGCTCCGTCAGGCGCATGATTTCCAGCGTCTCGGCGACGCGTCGGTCCGTGGTTGCCCGGTCGACGCCCGCCATGCGAAGCGGAAACGCGACGTTCTGGCTCACCGTCATGTTGGGAAACAGCGCGTAGCTCTGGAAGACCATGCCGAAGCCGCGCTTGTGCGTGGGCACGTTGTGGACGGGCTTGCCGTCGACGAGGATCTCGCCGCTGTCGAGGCTTTGGAATCCGGCCACGAGGTTGAGCAGCGTCGTCTTGCCGCTGCCGGAAGGGCCGAGGAGCGTGATGAATTCACCTGGCTCGATGTCGATGCTGATCCGGTCGACCGCATGAAAGCTGCCGTATCGCTTCACGGCGTCGCGGACGGCGATGCTTGATCCGATGGTGCCGCGCTCCCGGGGGAGGCCGCTTGGCGACGTCCGAGCGCCTACATCGCCGGAGCGCGTCGTGCGCAGAGCCGCGGGCTCACCCATTCTTCTCCTCCCATTCGTTCTATATTGTAGAACATTATTCCAATTATTGTTGGCGTAGCGCGCGCACTTGTCAAGTCGCGCTGTTCAGCCGCGACGCAGCCGCGCGCGCCGCGATCGCCTGCGCAGGCGAGATCCCCTGCAAACAAAGGCTTCTTCGCTGAAGCCAGATTGACAGTCGCGTTCAAATCCGTCTAACATTTATTTGGAATAGTGTTCTACAATATAGAACAATTTTGGGAGGATGATGGTGTTGAGCGAGCCTCGCGCAATGGCGAAGCACATCGAGCCGGGCATGCGCGTGGCGCTGCCGGTGGATTACGCCGGCGTCTCCATGGCCATGACGCGGCCGATCATCGAGCATGGCGCCGGCGATCTCGATCTCGTGTGCGTGCCGACCGGCGGATTGCAGGTCGACCAGCTCGTCGGCGCGGGTCTGGTCCGGACGGTGGAGACCAGCGCGGTCTCGCTCGGCGAAGCGGGCGGAGCGCCCCGCTTCAACGCCGCCGTCAAGGAAGGCGCGGTTCGACTCAAGGACGCGACGTGTCCTGCCATCCACGCGGGCCTGATGGCGGCGCAGAAGGGCAGTCCCTTCATGCCGCTGCGGGGGCTGATCGGAACGGATCTGCTCCGGCATCGCGACGATTGGCGCGTCGTCGACAATCCGCTGGCGGACGGAGGCGATCCGATCGTGCTGATTCCCGCCATCAAACCCGACGTCACGATCTTCCACGTGCCGATGGCCGATCGCTTCGGCAATGTCTGGATCGGACGGCGCCGCGAGCTTGCCGCGATGGCCTACGCTTCTCGCACCGTTCTGGTCACGGTGGAGCGAATCGTCGATGAGAATCTGCTCGCCGATGAGATGGGCGCTGCCGGCGTGCTGCCGGCACTCTACGTCACGGCAGTCGCGCGTGCTCCGAAGGGGGCGTGGCCCTACGGTTTGTGGGGTGAATATCCGGCCGATAGCGGGGAGATCGCACGCTACGCGAAAGCCGCGCGAACGGCTGACGGCTTCTCCGCCTATATGGGCCAGGCGCAGATGGAGTCCGCGTGATGGCCGAAGTCCTCCCTCGCGAAGTGCTGATCTGCACGATCGCGCGGCTGCTCGATGGCGTCAGGCATGTCGCGGTCGGAGCCTCGTCTCCGATTCCCGCCGCAGGCGCGATGCTACTGCGTGCAATGAAGGAAGCGGAGGGCGCCGTCGGTCCACGCATCTCCATTCTCGGCTCCGTCGAGCACAATTTCTTCACCAACGGTTCGGCGGAATTGTTCGATTGCGCGGGTCAAGGCCGGATCGATGCGTTCTTCCTCGGTGGCGGCCAGATCGACGGCTTCGGCAATGTGAACCTCGTCGGCGCCGGGGACTATCCGCGATCGAGCGTGCGCTGGCCCGGCTCGTTCGGGTCGGCCTATCTCTATTTCGTCGTACCGCGCGTCATCCTGTTCCGGGAGGAGCATACGCCGCGTGTTTTCGTCGAGAAGGTAGACTTCATCAGTGCTCCAGGTGTCAGTCCGGACGGGGTTTTCCGGAGCGGCGGCCCCATTGCACTCTTGACCGGCAAGGGACTCTTTCGATTCGACAAGGCGCGGCCGGGCTTCGAGCTGGAGAGTGTCCATCCCGGGCATGATCTCGCGGAGATCAAAGAGGCGACCGGCTTTCGGTTCGCCCATGACGCCGAGCCGCGGCAGACCGCGCTGCCCGATCGAGCGACACTCGACCTGCTCCGCGGACGCGTGTTCGACGAACTCGCCGAGACCTATCCCGAATTCGCCGCGCAGATGCGGCGCGAGCTTGGGACGGTTGACGCATGAGCGAGGTCAAGCGGATCCCGCACTGCAGCCATTGGGGTGCGTATACGATCCTCGTCGAGGATAATCGCATCGCGGGCGTCGAGCCGTTCGAGCACGATCCGGCTCCTTCCCCGATCATCCATTCGGTCGCCGAATGGGCGAACCCGGAGCGCCGCGTGCTGCGACCGATGGTCCGATCCGGCTGGCTGGACAAGCGCGAGAAGAGCGATCGCCGAGGCCGCGGCCGGGAGAAGTTCGTGCCGGTCAGCTGGGACGAGGCAACGACGCTGGTGGCGGATGAAGTGCGCCGCGTGGCCGGCACCTTCGGCAACGCGTCGATATTCGCGGGCTCCTATGGTTGGACGAACTCGGGCCGCCTGCACCATGCCTCGTCGCTTCTGAAGCGCATGCTCAACCTGGTTGGCGGCTTCACCAGGCATGTCGACACCTATTCGATCGCGGCAGGCCCCGTGATCCTGCGGCACACGCTGGGCAGCGACGATGCATGCGGCGGCCGCGCCAACACGCTCGACACCATCGCGCAGCACACCGAAACGCTGGTGGTGTTCGGCGCGCTCTCGCCGCGAACCGCGCAGAACGAGGCCGGCGGAATCGGCAGCCACCAGCTTGAAGCCCATCTCAGGAACATCGTCGCGCGCGGCGTCAAGGTCATTCATGTCTCGCCGCTGAAGGACGATCTGCCCGATTGGGTCAATGCCGAATGGTGGCCGATCCGCCCGAACACCGACACTGCGCTGATGCTCGGCCTTGCGGGCGAGATCGTGAAAGCGGGCCGGCACGACAGGGATTTCCTTGCGCGCTGCACCAGCGGCGCGGATCGCCTGCTTCGCTATCTCGAAGGCGAGGCGGATTGCGTCCGCAAGGAGGCGGTTTGGGCTGCGGGCATCTGCGGCCTCGATGCGGAGAAGATCGCCGAGCTCGCAGGGCGCCTGGTGGATACGCGCAGCATGCTGACCGTGAGCTGGAGCCTGCAGCGCGCCCATCACGGCGAACAGCCGTTCTGGGCAGCGCTCGGGCTCGCATCGATCGCCGGCCAGATCGGATTGCCGGGCGGCGGCGTCGGCTACGGCTACGCCTCCCTGGGTGGCGTGGGAGCGCCGCTCAACCTGGCCCGGTCTCCGGCCATCTCACAGCTGACCAGACCGATCGACAGCTTCATCCCGGTGGCGCGGATCACCGACATGCTGCTCAATCCCGGCCGGCCATTCAGCTATGAAGGCGAGATCCGCACCTATCCGGATACGCGGCTGGTCTATTGGGCGGGCGGCAATCCTTACCACCATCATCAGGATCTCAATCGCCTGTCGGACGCCTGGACGAGGCCCGAGACGATCATCGTGCAGGATCCGATGTTCACGGCGACAGCTCAGCGCGCGGACATCGTGCTGCCGGCAACCACGTCGATCGAGCGCAACGATCTTGCCGGCAACAGGCGTTCCGACTTCATCCTGGCGATGAAGCAGGCAATCGAGCCGCTGGGGGAATCCCGCTCCGACTTCGAGATCTTCAACGCCATTGCAGGCAAGCTCGGAGTGGCCGATCGCTTCAACGAGGGCCGGGACGAGATGGGCTGGGTCCGGCATCTCTACGAAGCCTGCCGCAGCGACGCCTCGGAGCGCTTCGATTTCACGATGCCTGATTTCGACGCGTTCTGGGAAGCCGGCTATGCCCGCTGTCCGGTCAAGGCCGAGCACACGTTCCTCGCCGACTTCCGCAACGAGCCGGAGGCCCATGCGCTGAGGACCGAAAGCGGAAAGATCGTGCTTGGAAGCGAGACTCTGGCCAGGCTGGACTATGCCGATTGTCGCTCGCATCCGGCGTGGATCGAGCCGGCTGAATGGCTCGGCAACGCCGCCGATGCCGGTCAGATGCACCTCATCTCGCACCAGCCGGTCGGCCGTCTTCACAGCCAACTCGAAACCGGCGTATCGAGCAGGGCCATGAAACGCAACGGCCGTGAACGGGCTCACCTGCATCCCGACGACGCGGCTGCTCTCGGAATCGCCGATGGTCAGACGATCCGTATCTGGAACTGCCGCGGGGAGTGCCTGGCGACGGCCGAGGTCACCGACAAGGTTCGCCGGAGCGTGCTGGTGCTCCCGACCGGCGCCTGGTTCACGCCGACCGGCAATAGCGGCCTCGAGGTTGCCGGCAATCCGAACGTGCTCACGCTCGACATCGGCACGTCTCAATTCGGCCAGGGCTGTTCGGCCCACACCTGCCTCGTGCGGGTCGAGCCCCACGCCGCCGATCGGCGCGATGCGTTCGAGGCCTATCAGGAAACGCTCGTCGCGCTCGCGGCAGTCTAACAGGAGCTTGCAACATGTCTGCGCCAGCCATCAGCCGCTTTCCCGTCCCCGATATCGCGACACTCCCCGAAGATATCCGCTCGCGGATCGAGGCGGTTCAGGAGAAGTCCGGCTTCGTCCCCAACGTCTTCCTGACGCTCGCCCATCGCCCGGACGAGTTCCGGGCGTTCTTCGCCTATCACGATGCTCTGATGGATAAGCCCGGGCCGATCACCAAGGCCGAACGCGAGATGATCGTTGTCGCGACCAGCAGCGCCAATCAATGCCAGTATTGCGTCGTCGCACACGGCGCCATCCTGCGCGTGCGCGCGAAGAATCCGCTGATCGCGGACCAGGTCGCCGTCAACTATCGCAAGGCCGATATCACCGCGCGGCAAAGGGCGATGCTCGATTTCGCGATGAAGGTCTCGGCGCGCGCCTATGAGGTCGACGATGTCGACGTCCGGGATCTCGAGGGACACGGATTCACGGAGGAGGACGTCTGGGACATCGCGGCCATCGCGGCATTTTTCGGCATGTCGAACCGCCTCGCCAACGTCACCAGCATGCGTCCGAACGACGAATTCTTTGCGATGGGCCGCTGAACGCCTCGGACGAAGACTGCAATGGTATCGCTTGTCATCGACAGACGCTTCCGGGGACCGCCGAACTCCGGCAACGGAGGCTATGTCTGCGGATGTCTCGCAAGGCACGTCGCGGGAGACGCCGAAGTCACGTTACGCGCGCCACCACCGCTGGAGCGGCCGCTCGACGTCCTGACCGCATCTGATGGCGCCATCGAGCTGCGCGAGAACGGCAAGCTGCTCGCGACGGCGTCCGCAACGAGGATAGACGTTCGGGATATCCCCGGGGTGAGCTGCGAGGCGGCGGAAGAAGCGGTCGCCAGAACACCCTACGACGAGCAGACCCACGACCTTCCGGGATGCTTCGTCTGCGGCCCCGCACGTGGCCATGGCGACGGTCTCCGGATCTTCGCAGGTCCGCTGCAGGCGGGAGCAGTCCCGGACAAGCCCGTGGTGTTCGCGGCGTCCTGGATACCTCATGGCAGCCTGTCCGGCGAGGACGGCTATATCGCGCCCGAATTCGTCTGGGCCGCCCTCGATTGTCCGACCGGCTATTGCAGCGTGGGTGCCCGTCACTTGGGCTTGAAGGGTAACGAGACGGCCTTGCTCGGGCGCATGGCGGCGCGGATCAATCGCCGGCCACGCCCCGGCGATCGTTGTGTGGTGACGGCTTGGCCGACCGGGCGGGAGGGCCGCAAGCTCTTTGCCGAGAGCGCTTTGTTGAGTTCGGAACAGGAAGTGTTGGCGATGGCACGAACCACGTGGCTGCTGGTCGACCGCCAGGTTCAGCTCGGAGCAACGACATGAACGAGAGTCGGAACAGCACATGACCAGTCGCGAAACAGAACTCGAGCTTCGTCAGTCCGTCATCGACGCATGTCGTGAGATGGCGGCGCAAGGTATCAACCAGGGGACGTCCGGAAACATCAGCGTCCGAACCGACGACGGCATGCTGCTCACGCCGTCCGCTCTTCCATACGACCGCATGAAGCCCGAGGACATCGTGGCCATGAAGTGGGACGGCTCATGGACCGCGTCGGCCGGCAACGTTCCGTCGACGGAATGGCGTTTTCACCTCGACATCCTGAGATCGAAACCGGAGGTCGGCGCCGTCGTTCACGCGCATCCGATCTTCTGCACAATCATCGCGATCATGAATCGCGCGATCCCTGCGATTCACTACATGATTGCTGCGGCCGGCGGCAACGACATCCCCTGCGCGCCCTATGCGCAATACGGCACGGCCGAGCTCTCGCAGGCGGCCCTGGACGCGCTTCGCTATCGACGCGCCTGCCTGCTCGCCCATCACGGTTTGATCGCCACAGGTCCCAACCTGCGCAAGGCGATGTGGCTCGCGGTGGAGGTGGAGGTGCTTGCCAAGCAATATCACGGTTGCCTTCAACTTGGGTCCCCTCCGCTGCTGCCGGACGAGGAGATCGACAGCATCCTCAAGCGATGGGGGCAGTACGGCCTGCGCGACAATGACGGCGCGCTCCAGATACCCCTGCAACCGAGCTAGATGAATCCAGCTCAAACCACTTTCCTGCGAGAACTCATGGCAAACACTCACGACGTCAGCGTCTGCGGCACATATATTCTGGATATTCTGGGGGTCCCGGTCACCGAGATTCCGCCCGGCGGCGGCCGCTTGCTGATCGAAGAAATTCGGCTCGCGGTCGCAGGCACCGCCGGCGGAACGGTCGTCCCTTGCGCGCGTCTCGGTCTGAAGGCGCTCGCGGTCGGCGCCGTCGGCTCCGACGAGAAGGCCGACTGGATGCTGAACGCGCTGGAGCGGGAAGGCATCGACATCTCCCTCATGGAGCGGATGGCCGGCAGTCCGACCTCGGCCACGATCCTGCCGATCCGGCCCGACGGCTCGCGTCCTGTCATGCACGCAAGGGGCGCTTCTGCCCGCTGGCGGATCGCGCCCGAAACGCAGGTGGCCGCTTGCCGGAGCAAGATTCTGCATCTCGGCGGGGTCGGCTCCCTGCTTGCGATGGACGGAGCGCCATCCGTTGCCTTGCTGCGGGACGCAAAAGCGGCCGGCTGCACGACGACGCTCGATCTGATCCAGGCGCGAGGCGAAACGCTGGCGCTGGTCGAGCCATTGCTGCCTCACGTCGACTTCTTCATGCCGAGCATCGACGAGACCAGCGCCATGGTCGGAACCGACGATCCCGCCGCGTGCGCGCGGTTCTTCATCGAGAGGGGGGCGGGGGCCTGCGCCATCTCTCTCGGCGCCAATGGCTCTTTCGTGATGACTCGTGACGGACGTCAGTTCACGGTGCCGGCGTTCGAGGTCCCGGTCCGCGATACCTCGGGATGCGGCGATTCCTACACGGGCGGCTTCATCGCCGGTCTGGTTCGCGATTGGGACCTGCTCGACTGCGCCAGGCTCGCGACCGCGACGGCCGCGATCGTCGCGACCGGGCTGGGTTCGGGCGCCAATCTCGTCTCGTTCGAGGAGACCGTGAAGGCCATGAACACCCTCCCGGTCCGCAAGGCCGCTCGCGCCTGATCCATTCACACCGGCAAAAACCATTCATCCGAACAACAGGGGAGAACGCAACATGGCCCGACATGCGATCGTGACGGGAGCAAGCCGTGGAATTGGCCGCGCGATAGCCATCGGCCTTGCAAGGCGCGGCTACGATCTCGCGCTGACCGACATCGCTGCCCAGGAGAAGGTCCTTCTCGAGACCGTTGCAGAGGTCAGGGAGCTTGGCGGCCGATGCATCCCGGTGCTGGGCGATGTGAGCGATGTCGGCGATTGCAGGCGGGCGGTGGCTGAAGCCATCCAGGGTCTCGGGCACGTCGACGTCCTCGTCAACAATGCGGGAATACTCAGGCTGGCGACCATCGACGAATTGACCACCGAGACCTGGGATCAGACGTTCGCCGTCAACACGCGCGGCGTGTTCCAGATGACCCAGGCCTTGGTGCCGCACATGAAGGAGCGCAAATACGGACGGATCGTCAACATTGCCTCGCTCGCGGCCCGAACGGGCGGTCCGGGACAGTCCCACTACGCCGCGTCGAAGTCGGCCGTGGTCGGCTTCACCCGGGTTTCGTCCATGGAGTTCGGAGGCTTCGGCATCACGGTCAATGCCGTATGCCCGGGCATCATCATGACGGAGATGGGGATGAACAATCTTCGCGATCCCGAGCGGGTCGCCTATTTCGAAAAGGTCACGGACCTGCACAGGCTCGGGCAGCCGGAAGACGTCGTCGGGCCCGTGGCGTTTTTCGCGTCCGATGATTCAGCGTTTGTGACCGGCCAAGCCCTCAACGTGGACGGAGGTATCTTCTACAGCTAGTAACGGGGTCGATCGCTCGTTCAGGCCCTTGTCTCAAACAGCAATTTGAGATGGTTGCGCCTCCCGACTTGAACCTATCGATCGATGGCCTCGTAGTCGCTGCTGAACCCGTAAAATCCAAGTAGCGCGGGTTCGGAGATCAGGCAGTGCAATCGCTAGATCGTACGACGAATGCCGATTTTCAGTCGGATAAGCCCAGGGGTACGACCAGTAAGTCGTTGATTGTTCTCAATCCGTCGCTGTCTCTTAATTAATTGGCCGCTCTATCGGGATCTTCAGATGCCAACGGGCTTGCTTGCGTGATAGCGCGCGCCATACCTAAGCGAATCTGAAGGGCAGCTGCTTTGTTCAATCGATCGCTCCCATTCTTATTTGGAAACAGTAGCCAACCTATTGAAATTACTGGAGCGTGTTCTGACCATATTTTCCAAATGCGCCTTGAAAATCACTATATGATCAAGCAGGTTTTGATTCCGCCATTCTTGCGTTCGCTCAAGGCAGACGTTGGTGCGGAGCTTATGGACTTAGCGCTCCACTCGGCTGTTCATTGGAAACTAGGGACTTGGATAGGCGCCGCGTTGCCGGCGGCCAGTATCTAGCCCGTATCCAACTATCTCAGATCTCGCTTACATCCGGAAACCGCCAAGTTCGGTAGAACTGTCTGCGATCAGATTCGCCGTAAGGCTGCTACAGCAATCGCGGCAGCGTGCACTCTGCGCACACGCGGGGGTGTGATCACCTCCGCGAAGTCGGTGAATGTCCAACCCTGCAGTTTAGTGAAGCTCAGAGGTGCGTTGGTCGAACTGGCTTCTCGTCAGATTGCTCCGGACCACGGTGCACCCAATGCACAATCGGCAGATTGACGTGGAGCCTCGGTCGGCTCGCCGATAGCTTCTCTCGGCAATGAGAGAAGCGAACGTGGAATCGATTGAAGCAGCGGCGAGGCGTCTTCGCGAGGCGTACGGAATCGGCCAGGTTGAACCATTGAGGGGCTGGCTAGATCCCCTGGACGCCCACAAAGCGTATGCAATCCAGGCGGCCAATACCAAATACTGGAAGTCTCAGGGTCGTCGCGTGGTGGGACGAAAAAGTCGGCCTGACGGCAAAAGCCGTTCAACTGCAGCTCGGGGTAGATCAGCCCGATTTCGGAGTGTTGTTCGCTGATATGCAGATCGCTCATCAGGGTGATCTTCCTATGTCGACAGCCCGCTTGCCGTTTCGAAATAAGCTGCTGCATAAGCGCTGCGGCGGCTCGGCAAAGCTCCGCTATCTCCTGATCGGCGGCCGGATCGTCGTTGAGGACGGAGCCATTCCGGGGCTCGATCTGCAAAAGCTCAAATTCGATGCCGCGCGTGTCGTGACGCGCTTGGCCGCCTAGCCCGGGAGTCCGAGCATGTTGTGCACGAAACAGCCTGTGCTGCGCCGATTCTGGTACGCGCTGATGCCGGTCGATCACCGTCAGGGACGGGCCGAAGCCGTTCACATTGCTCGGCGAGCCGCTCGTCCTGTTCTTCGATGCCAAGGGGGAGCCCCGCAGCCCTCGAAGATCGCTGCTGCCATCGCACCGCGAAGCTGTCGAAGGGCTGGTGCAACAACGGCAACATCGTCTGCGGCTATCACGGCTGGGAATATGATCGCGACGGCAAGCTGGTGATGATCCCGCAATTTCCCTTCGAGCAACCGGTCCCGGATGCGAAGGCGCACTCATTTCGCGCCAAGGCCCGTTACGGCTATGTCTGGGTTGCACTCGACGAGCCCCTGAGCGACATTCCCGCGATCCCCGAGGATGACATGCCCGGCTATCGCCGCATCAATCAGTTCTACGACAAGTGGAACACGGCGGCGCTGCGGCTGATGGAAAATTCCTTCGACAATGCTCACTTCGCGTTCGTTCACAAGGGGACCTTCGGCGATATCAACCAGCCGAAGCCCGAGAAGTACGAGATCACCGAGACCGCCTCGGGCTTCGATGCCGAGACCATCATCACGGTTCGAAATCCGCCCAACGCCCACAGGATCACCGGGACGAAAGAGCCGATGGCCAGACGGCGTCAGCGCAACAAATGGTTCATGCCGTTCTGCCCGGCGCCTCGACATGGAATATCCGTCCGGTATCCGTCACATCATCTTCAATTGCGCGATGCCGATTTCGGATGGGCAGATCCAGGTCGTCCAGCTGCTGTTCCGCAACGATACCGAGGCCGACTGCTCAACGCAGGAACTGATCGACTGGGACGCCGCCATCATCGCCGAGGATCGCGACATGCTGGAATCGACGGATCCGGACGCTATCGTCGATATGGGTCGCAAGATCGAGATGCATATGCCGTCCGACCGCCCCGGCATGATTATGCGCGAGCGTTTGCTCGAGCTCCTTCGACAGCATGGTGAAGAGGAGCAGCCGGCGCAATGAACTGACAGGCTAGGCAGGCAAATATCGTTACGTCGCGGACTGATTCAATATTCGGCTTGGCGCCTATTTCTACGGCCGCGATATTGGGCGGGTCTGGCGCGTTGCCGAAGCGTTAGAGTACGGCATCGTCGGCATCAATGAGGGCTTGATCTCGACCGAGGTTGCACCGTTCGGCGGGGTCAAGGAGAGCGGCAACGGGCGTGAGGGTTCGAAATACGGCATCGAGGACTATGTTGAAATCAAATACCTCTGCATGGGCGGTATCGAGTTCTGCCACTTGAGCGGTTGCCGGCTCGGCGATCAAGGCACCGGCGACTCAGACGCAAGCCAAGGCTCTCGAGTCTCTTCGTTCCGACGCCACCGTACGGATCGCTCCAAAGTTGGCATGAAATCATCGCGGATCGGCAGCCCTTTTGCGCAAACCGGACGTTTAGCTTCCGCCCTCAATAGACGCTCGACTACGACGACAAATCGCGTGGCCTTCGTTTCTTTGGCCGACCGGAACGATGTAGACCTCGCACCTCCTGCTGTTGAAAGAGCTCCCCGCAGAGGTCACACTGATCGCTGCCGAGCATGCATCCGAAATCCAGCTTTCTCGTCGGCCTGATCGGCAGCGGCATCGCTGCGTCGCGCACCCCGCCGATGGTGGTGGCATGGCGATCTTCCAGGGCACGGAAGCATTCCGCCTGTTCACGGGCATCTCACCTGATCCAGACGTCTTCTTCGCGACTTTTGCATCCCTGGAAGGGTGACACCCGGCCGATGGGCGAGCGGCACGCACAACGCCCGAGAGGAAACGCAAGATGGGCTACACCCTAGATTTCTCGGTGGTTTGGCATGCAATGCCTGCGCTGGTGTGGGGCTGCGTGGGTACGTTGAGCCTCGCGCTTGCCGGAATGACGCTCGCGATGATCATCGGCGTTGCCGGCGTTGCGGCACGCGATTCGAAGGCGGCCTGGTTGCGCGCCCTCGTGATCGGCTTCGTCGAGATCGTGCGCAATACGCCCTTCCTGGTGCAAATCTTCTTTCTGTTCTTCGCCCTGCCACTGATCGGCTTGAAGCTCAATCCGACCGCCACGGCGATCATCGCGCTCGGCGTCACGCTGCTTTCCGGCCAGGTCCAGGCCGTCGAGATTATCGCGCACTCGACATTGGCGGACGATCAAGGCCCCGCCAAGAGGAAGTGCAACCAAGCACTATGATCGTGCGACGAATGCCCATTTTCGGTCAGAGAAGCCCGGTGGTACGACGAATAAGCCATTGATTGTTCTTTACCCGAAAATCACCCACGTGGATACACGATGATAGACAGATACGTCATCGGCAGCTTGACGAGCCTCTCGGGACCGTGCAACGCGCCGGAATCAAACAGGATGGAATCGCCGGGCCGCAGACGGTAACTGCTATCGCCGTGCCGATAGTCGACCTCGCCAGTGAGCATGTAGATGAATTCCATTCCGGCGTGCTGGAATGCCGTGAAGGGTTCGGCGTCCTCCTTCAGCGTGATCATGTAGGGCTCGACGACGACGTCGCCGCCGATGACATGTCCGAGCAATTGGTAGACATGACCCACCTTGGTTCCGCGCCGCTCGATCACGACGCCCTGCTTCGCGCGCACGAATGAACAATCGCGTCGCTCTTCGGAGGCCGCAAATAACAGGCTGAGCGGGACGTTGAGCGCCTTGGCGATCGACTGTAGCGTCGCCAGTGACGGAGAAATCTGACCGTTCTCGATCTTCGACAGCATGCCTGCCGAGATGGACGATGCGGCTGACAAGTCGAGCACCGACAGATCGCCGTCCCGGCGCAACTTTCGGATCTGGGCACCCAGGGCGCGTTCGAGGTTGCGGGGATCCTGCGGTGCGTTGGAGCCGGTACGGTATTCAGGCGTCTCGCGAGAGACTGTTTTCGAGCTTTTGGCCCTCGCCATCATATAGGTCCTTTAGATGAGATCCGAGCATAGCAAAGGGCCGATCGACCAGTATACCAGGATTGGACGGCACGCAGCTCCGATGCATTGCCGACAGGCGATCAGGTCCGCGCGAGCCCGAACTCTGCCAGGCTGCCATCCAGCCAGCGGCGGAAACTTTCGACGAGGCTGCGGAAGACCGCAATTTCGAAAACCGGTGCACCGTCTTCCAGATCATCCAGCCGCCAGATGATGGCGCCGAGATGCGAAACGGCTGTGACGGCGACTGCGCCCGGCGCGAATGCACGGTCGTGCAGATCGATCGGAAAACCCTTGGCGAGAGCCTGGCCGATCCGCGGCCCGCTGACGCGATGGATGACATAGCCGTCGGTCTGATCGGTCACCGATGCGGCATCGCCGACGGCATGCTTCAACGAGACCGAATATCCATTGCCGTCATCGTCCTGCGTCGCCAGCCAGGTCGCAGGTCCGACCCCGAGAAAGGCCACATTGCCGGATGCGCTGCGGCGCGGACCGGGAACGAGATCGATTCCATAGGCGGTCTTGACGCGCTGTTTCAATTGCTCGTCCGCGCCGCGCCGAACCATGATGGTCGCGCAGCCGAGATTATTGCGCATCAAGACAGTGGCGCCAGGGTTCGAGGATGCCGTAAAGCCATGAGTGAGACGATCAGCCACGCAGCCGCGTTCCTTCCGGATCATAGAAGACGGGAGAACATATCTCGGCCTCGAAATCGGCACCTCGCAGAGGGTCGACGACCCGCGAGATCTGTCCCACGCGTTCACGGCCGCGTGCCAGCAGAGCCAGCGCAATCCAATGGCCGAGCATCGGCGAGAATGCCGATGACGTGACGTATCCCTGATCGTTCTCGAGTTTGACGGCTGCATTGGGCGCGAACAGGTGTGCGCCGTTGCGCAGGCGTTGCCGCCGGTCAATCGGCTTCAACCCGATCACGGCCGGACGGTCCGGATCGACGAGTCCGGGCCGACGTGCAAGCACCTTGCCGATAAAGTCCTTCTTGCCCATCATCCGGCCGAGCCCGAGATCGTGTGCGGTGGTGGTGCCGTTGAGCTCGTTGCCGGCGATGTGTCCCTTCTCGATACGCATCACGCCAAGCGCTTCGGTGCCATAGGGAGTGAGGCCGTATCCGGCGCCGGCCTCCATGATGGCTCGGATCGTCTCGTCGGCAAAGCGCGCCGGGACCGCGAGCTCGTAGCCAAGCTCGCCCGAAAAGGAGACGCGGAACAACCGCGCCGGCCGCTGTCTCCAGCGGAAATCCGTGCAGGCGAGATACGGAAATGCGGCGTCGGATATGTCGATCGCACCGCCGAGCAGGCGATCCAGAAGATCGCGCCCACGCGGTCCGGCAATGGCGAATTGGGCCCATTGCTCGGTGACGGAGATGGCCTGGACGTCGAGCTCAGGCCAGAGCACCTGTCGGGCATGATCGAGATGCTGCATCACCTTCGCTGCGTTCGCCGTCGTCGTCGACATCACGTAGTGATCGGGCGCAAAGCGGGCGCAGGTTCCATCATCCATCGCGATGCCGTCCTCGCGCAGCATCAGCCCATAGCGCACCTTGCCGACTGGCAGGGTGGAAAAGGTGTTGATGTAGATGCGATCGAGGAAGATACCGGCATCGGCGCCCTGGACGTCAATTTTACCCAAGGTCGAGACGTCGCAGACGCCGACGGCGCTGCGCACGGTCTGGACCTCGCGAATCACGGTTGCAAGCCAGTCCGCTTCGCCTGCTCGCGCGAACCATTGCGCGCGCCGCCACGGGCCGGCGTCGACGAAGGTCGCGCCGAGCTGTTCGGCCCAGCGGTGGCTCGGCGTCAGCCGGGCCGGGCGGAAATCCTGGCCGCGATGATGGCCGGCGAAGGCGCCGATCGCGACCGGCGTGGCGGGCGGTCGCGCGATGGTGGTGCCGACCTGCGGCATGGGACGATCCGTGAGCGCCGCCATCATGGCGTGACCGATCACGGCTGCCATCTTGCCCTGGTCGGTGGCCATGCCGAGCGTGGTGTAGCGCTTCAGATGCTCCACCGACGTAAAGCCCTCGCGGGCGGCAAGCGCGATGTCGGCCTGCGTCACGTCGTTCTGGTAGTCGACGAAAGCCTTCGATCGGGATGCTGAGACTTGCCACAGCGGCTCGCCGGCGATGCTCTCGTCATCGTCGACGAATTCGGGCCCGGCGCCGGATTTGAATCCGGCAGCATCCGCACTGGCCGCTCCGGCAGCCGTCCCTTGTTTCAGCGCGTCCGCCAGCGTGAGTGCGCCGCTCGCGGCCCCGATGACGACGAGATCCCGCGGCAGATCGCCGGGCAGGAAGGCGGAGCGTTCCTCGGACCAGCGCGGACGACCGCCAAGATGGGTCGAGAGCGCGAGGTTCGGATTCCAGCCGCCGCTGACCGCCAGCAGGTCGGACTCGATCGCGATCTCGTCGCCTTCATTCGTTCGCACGCGAATTTGGTCGAGACCATGTGCGCCGCGTGTGTCGACGACCTGCGCGCCTTTCAACAGTCTGGCGCCGATCGTCCGGCCGGAGGCGATCAGCGATGCGGAAATCTCGGATCGTGCATCGACAATGGCTTGGACCTTGACCCCGGCACGCGCGAGGTCGAGCGCGGTGCGCCAGCCGTCGTCGCAACTCGTGAACAGGGTCGCCGCCTTGCCCGGCGCCACGCCGTAGCGATTGAGATAGGTGCGCACCGCGGAAGCCAGCATGATTCCGGGACGGTCGTTGCCGCCGAACACGATCGGCCGTTCGATGGCGCCTGCCGCAAGGATGGATCGCTGCGCCACGATCTTCCATAGGCGCTGCCGCGGCTGGTGTGCGGGGGGGACGGCCAGGTGATCGGAAACGCGTTCGAGTGCGCCGAAAGTGCCCCCGTCATAGGCGCCGAAGATCGTGGTCCGCAGCATCATTGTGACGTTCGGAAGTGCGTCCAGCTCTTTGGCGGTGTGTTTGGCCCATTCAACGCCCGAGAGGCCGTCGATGGTGTGGACGTCGTTGTTCAGTCTGCCGCCGGCGATGAAATCATCATCCGCGATAATGACCCGGGCGCCTGCGCGTCCCGCTGCCAGCGCGGCGGCGAGACCGCCGGGGCCACCGCCGATGACCAGCACGTCGCAGAAGGCGTACGCTTTCTCGTACTGGTCGGGATCGGGCTGCAGGCTGGCCCTGCCGAGGCCAGCGGCCCGTCGGATCAGAGGCTCATAGACCCGCTCCCAGAACGAAGCGGGCCACATGAAGGTCTTGTAGTAGAAGCCGGCGACAAACAGGGACGACAACAGCGAGTTGACCGCACCGATATCGTAACGTAGCGACGGCCAGCGGTTCTGGCTCCGGGCCTCGAGCCCATCATACAGCTCGATGGTGGTGGCGCGTGTGTTCGGCTCGCGACGTGCGCCGCTCCGCAGTTCGACCAGCGCATTCGGCTCCTCGGCGCCGGCGGTCATGATGCCGCGCGGACGATGATATTTGAACGAGCGGCCGACGATCCTCACGCCGGACGCGAGAAGAGCGGATGCCAGCGTATCGCCCTGAAAGCCCTGATAGCACCTGCCATCGAAGCGGAAGCGCAAGGCTATGGTACGGTCGATCAGACCGCCGTCGATTCTGTTGGGTTGCGGGGCGCTGATGTCGCTCATGAACGGACCCGGTCGCGGGCAAAGGTCGCTTTGGTGATGTCATGGGTCCTGGTATTGCGCTCGACTTCCAGCCAGCTTCGACAGCCGGACGCGTGATACCAGAGTTCGCGATGCAGTCCGGACGGATTGTCCCGCAGATAGACCGCCTCGAAGAATTGACGGTCGGCGTCGGCGGCGTCGGCAGCCGGCCGCGGGGCGCCGGCATCGCCAAGATAGGCGAATTCGCTGACGTCGCGATCGCCGCAGAACGGGCAGGGAATGCGCATGCCGATCGACCTTCAGTGCAGATTGGGTTGGGCGCCCTGGCCTTTTTCATCGAGCAGATGGCCGCTCGCGAAACGGTCAAGCCGGAAGGCGCGTGCCACCGGATGCGGTTCGTCGCGGGCAATCAGATGGGCGAAGCACCAGCCGGATGCCGGCGTGGCCTTGAACCCGCCATAGCACCAGCCAGCATTCAGATAGAGGCCGTGAAGCGGGGTGTGGTCGATGATGGGCGAACCGTCCATGGACATGTCCATGATGCCACCCCATGAGCGCAACATCCGCAACCGTCCAATCATGGGCATCAATGCCATTCCGCTTTCGCAGACATCCTCTACGGTCGGCAGATTGCCGCGTTGCGCATAGGAATTGTAGCCGTCGATGTCGCCGCCGAACACGAGGCCGCCCTTGTCGGACTGGCTGATATAGAAGTGGCCTGCGCCGAAGGTGACGACGCCCGGAATCAACGGCTTGACGGCCTCGCTGACGAAGGCCTGCAAGACGTGGCTTTCGATCGGCATGCGCAGGCCGGCCATCGCCGTCAGCCGCGAGGTATTTCCGGCGACCGCCAGCGCCACCCTCGGTGCGCGGATCGTCCCGCGCGTGGTTTCCACGCCGACGACGCGATCGCCCTCGCGGATCATGTCGGTAACTTCGCAGTTCTGGACGATGTCAACGCCACGGTCGCTGGCCGCGCGCGCATAGCCCCATACGACGGCGTCGTGACGAGCCGTTCCGCCGCGTCGCTGCAACAGGCCGCCCTCGATCGGAAATCGGGCATTATCGAAATCGAGGAACGGCAGCATGCGCCGGACCGCGGTTCGGTCGAGCAGTTCGGCGTCGACGCCATGCAGCCGCATCGCGTTGCCGCGGCGGGCTGCGGCGTCGCGCTGTGCATCGGAGTGGAACAGGTTCAGCACGCCGCGCTGGCTCACCATCGCGTTGTAGTTCAGATCTTTCTCCAGCCCCTCCCAGAGCTGCATCGAGAATTCGTAGAAGGGATTGTTGCCGGGCAGCAGGTAGTTCGAGCGGATGATCGTGGTGTTGCGGCCAGCATTGCCGGAGCCGATCCAGCCCTTTTCCAGCACGGCGATGTTGGAGATGCCGAACTGTCTCGCGAGATAGTAAGCCGTCGCAAGGCCGTGCCCGCCGCCGCCGATGACGATGACGTCGTAGGACGGCTTTGGGCTGGCGTCGCGCCAAGCCGCCGTCCAGCCGCGATGGCCGAGCAGCGCTTGATGAGCGAGACTGAAGATCGAGTAGTACATGGAGAGGATCGTATTGGGGGTGATGGAAGCCGAGCCCGGACCACACTATTCCAGATTTCCTCACAAGAAAACATTGTTCTCGATAGTTGACAGCCGTCCACACCGGACGATATGCATGGTTCGCCCGATGGAGAGCAGGCATGTGCGGTATTGTCGGTCTATTCCTCAAGAATCCGGGGCTGTATCCTGAACTCGGGTTTCACCTTTCGGCCATGCTCGGCGTGATGAGCGATCGCGGTCCCGACAGCGCGGGGTTCGCGGTCTACGGCAGCCAGCAAGCGGATCACGTCAAGCTTACACTGCGTGCCTCATCAGCCGTCGAGATTCGCGAGGCGGTGGCGGCTCTCGGCAAGGCGGGCGCGGGTGATCTGGACGCCGTCTTTCACGACACCCACGCCGTGGTCTCGGTGCCGTTGGCGCGTGAACACGAGCTGCGGTTGCTGATCGCGCGCGACAGCCGCGTGACGCTGGTCGGCGTGGGCGCCAGGATGGAGCTGTTCAAGGAGGTCGGGCTTCCGGAGCAAGTCGCCAAGCGGTTCGAATTGTCGGGAATGAGCGGCACGCACGGCATCGGCCACACCCGGATGGCGACCGAATCCGCCGTCACGACGCGTGGTGCGCACCCGTTTTCGACCGGAAAGGACCAATGCCTGGTTCATAACGGCTCGCTCTCCAATCATTGCGGCGTACGGCGCTTTCTCAGCCGGGAAGGACTGACGTTCGAAACGGACAACGACAGCGAGGTTGCCGCGGGTTTCCTGACTTGGCGCATGCAGCAGGGGGCGTCGCTGGAGCAGGCGTTGACGGACAGCCTCGCCGATCTCGACGGGTTCTTCACGTTCGTGGTCGGAACCAAGAGTGGTTTCGCGGTGCTCCGCGACCCCATCAGTTGCAAGCCGGCGGTCATGGCGGAGACCGACGACTACGTCGCGTTCGGATCGGAATATCGCGCGCTCGCCGTGCTTCCCTATGCCGGAAAAGCGCGGGTCTTCGAACCGGAGCCGGCCAGGGTCTATGCGTGGGAATTGCGTTGATGCGCTCCGTCGATCTCGAGGAAAGCAGCGTCCGTGAACTCAATGGCGAGCTGCATCGGCTCACACCAGAGACCAACGAGACGGGATGGGTGATCGAGCATCCGCAAGGCAAGCACGCCATCGCCTGTGGTCTCGATGCCCCCGTGACCGTCGAGGTGAAGGGGCATGTCGGCTATTACTGCGCCGGCATGAACAAGCATGCCACGATCGTGATCGATGGAAATGCCGGCGTCGGGGTTGCAGAGAACATGATCTCCGGCGAGGTCCGGGTGAAGGGCGACGCCAGCCAGGCGGCGGGAGCGACCGGCGTCGGCGGGCTATTGGTCATCGAAGGTAATGCGTCGGCGCGCTGCGGCATTTCGATGAAGGGCATCGACATCGTCGTGAAGGGCTCGATCGGTCCGATGAGTGCGTTCATGGCGCAGGCCGGCACTCTCGTCGTGTTCGGCGATGCCGGCGAGGCGCTCGGCGATTCCATCTACGAGGCGCGGATTTTCGTGCGCGGATCGGTGGCAAGCCTCGGTGCAGACTGCATCGAGAAACCGATGTCGGACGAGGACAAGGTCATTCTTCGCGGAGTGCTGGAGCGGGCAGGGCTGTCGGCCGGTTCGGACGGCGGCTCAGACGGTTTCCGGCTCTATGGGTCGGCCCGCAAGCTCTATCATTTCCACATCGACAACGTCGATGCTTACTGAGGCAGAACGGCTTCCCGATGAACGCACAGAGTCCGAAAGCCGCCACCCCACCGCGGTTCTCCGCGACCTTCGATCCGCAGGCCATCGCCGAGATCCAGCGCGCCGCGGCGACCGGCCTCTACGACATCCGCGGTGGCGGTGCCAAGCGCAAGCTGCCGCATTTCGACGACCTGCTGTTTCTCGGCGCGTCGATCTCCAGATACCCGCTGGAGGGTTATCGCGAGCGCTGTGGCACCAATGTCGTGCTGGGCGGTCGCTTTGCCAGCAAGCCGATCGAGTTGAAGATTCCGATCACGATCGCCGGCATGAGCTTTGGTGCGCTGTCGGCGCCAGCGAAAGAGGCTTTGGGACGCGGGGCATCCGCAGTCGGTACCTCGACCACGACCGGTGACGGCGGCATGACTGACGAGGAACGCGGGCACTCGTCGATCCTGGTCTATCAATATCTGCCTTCGCGTTATGGCATGAACCCGGACGATCTCCGGCGCGCGGATGCGATTGAGATCGTAATCGGGCAGGGCGCCAAGCCTGGCGGTGGCGGCATGCTGCTGGGCCAGAAGATCTCGCCGCGCATCGCCAGGATGCGGACGTTGCCGGAAGGCATCGATCAGCGCTCGGCCTGCCGGCATCCGGATTGGACCGGGCCGGATGATCTCGAAATCAAGATCGAGGAATTGCGCGAGATCACCGACTGGGAAAAGCCGATCTACGTCAAGGTCGGTGCCAGCAGGCCCTATTACGATACGGCGCTCGCGGTGAAGTCCGGTGCCGACGTCGTTGTTCTTGATGGCATGCAAGGCGGCACGGCTGCGACGCAGGATGTGTTCATCGAGCATGTCGGGTTGCCGATCCTCGCTGCGATCCGGCCTGCGGCACAGGCTTTGCAGGATCTCGGCATGCATCGCAAGGTCCAACTGATCGTATCGGGCGGCATCCGCAACGGCGCGGATGTGGCCAAGGCGCTCGCGTTGGGAGCGGACGCGGTCTCGATCGGGACGGCCGCGCTGATCGCGATCGGCGACAACGATCCCGGTCTCGAGGACGAATATCGGAAACTGGGCAGCACTGCAGGGGCCTATGACGACTGGCAGGACGGGCGCGATCCCGCCGGAATCACGACGCAGGACCCGGAGCTTGCCGCGCGGCTCGACCCGGTCAAGGCCGGCCGGCGTCTCGCGAACTATCTCTCGGTGCTGACACTCGAGACCCAAACCATCGCCCGTGCCTGTGGCAAGAGCCATGTCCACAATCTCGAGCCCGAGGACCTCGTCGCGCTGACGCTCGAAGCCGCGGCGATGGCGCGCGTCCCCTTGGCCGGCACTTCGTGGATACCCGGGTCATGACGATCCGAAGACGGATCTAGCGTGAACCTGCTCAACGGCGAGTGGTGTGGAGACAACGATGTCAACGAAGCTTTCGGATACAGCGCGCGAGAAGGGGATCAAGTACTTTTTGATCTCCTATGCCGATCTGTTCGGCGTGCAGCGGGCCAAGTTGGTGCCGGCTGCGGCGATTGACGGCATGGCCAAGAACGGCGCGGGATTTGCCGGCTTCGCCACTTGGCTCGATATGACGCCTGCCGATCCGGATCTGTTTGCCGTGCCGGATCCCGATACGCTCATCCAATTGCCATGGCGGCGCGAGGTCGGTTGGTTGGCCGCCGATCCCTGGATGAACGGCAAGCCGGTTGCGCACGCGCCGCGCAACGTGCTCAAGCGCAAGATCGCAGAGGCTGCGGGCGCCGGCCTGACGATGAAGACCGGCGTGGAATGTGAGTTCTTCCTGCTGACCGAGGATGGCCGCGAAGTCTGCGACACCGCCGACCGGCAGACAAAGCCTTGCTATGATCAGCAGGCGCTGATGCGGCGCTACGATGTGATCAGTGAGCTCTGCGACGCCATGCTGGAGCTCGGCTGGCAGCCCTATCAGAACGATCACGAGGATGCCAACGGCCAGTTTGAGATGAACTGGCAATTTGACGAGGCGCTGGTCACGGCCGACCGGCACGCCTTCTTCAAATACATGGCGCGCTCCATCGCCGAGAAGCATGGCCTCCGCGCGACCTTCATGCCGAAACCATTCATCTCGCTGACCGGCAGCGGTTGTCATGTGCACGTGTCGCTGTGGAAAGGTGAACGAAACCTGTTCGAGGACGAAGGCGGCGAACTCGGCGTCTCCGAGCTCGGCTATCATTTCCTTGGCGGCGTGATCAATTCGGCCGACGCTCTGGCCGCTATCCTGAATCCGTCGGTCAATTCCTACAAGCGCATCAACGCGCCGCGAACGGTCTCGGGCGCGACCTGGGCGCCGAACTCGGTCACCTACACCGGAAATAACCGAACCCACTTGATCCGAATTCCCGAGGCGGGCCGCTTCGAGCTGCGGCTCGCCGACGGTGCTGCCAATCCCTACCTGCTGCAGGCCGCGGTTCTATCTGCCGGACTCGACGGCCTTCGCAACAAGCGAGATCCCGGAAAGCGGCTCGACATCAACATGTATACCGAGGGGCACACCGTAACCTCGGCCAAGCGGCTCCCGATGAACCTGCTCGATGCCTTGCGAGCGCTCGAACATTCAAGCGTGCTGCGGGATCATCTCGGGGAGTTCGTACCCGCTTATCTCAAGCTGAAGCATGAGGAGTGGAACGACTACGCACGCCATCTGACCCAATGGGAGCGAGACAACACCCTGGACTGTTGATGTCCGAACGAAATGCGTCGTGCCTAAGGCCGCTCCGGGCGTTGAAGCGGCCGTTGACGTCATCCCCATTATTCATCATAGACTGGAGATCCAGCAAGGGCGCGATATGGCACAGCGAGAAGAGGGGCGGCTTTGACGGATGCAGCCAACGATCGCGATTTGATGGTGTCAGCCAAAGACCATTCGGACAGTTGGCGGGTTGGCGTGCTGTTCTCGCAGACCGGCGTGACGTCGGCCATCGAGCGCACGCAGCTGAATGCGACCTTGCTCGCGATCGAAGAGATCAATGCCAATGGCGGACTCCTCGGCCGACAGGTCGAGCCCGTGATCTACGATCCCGCCTCGGATCCGAAGAAGTACCGCGCCTTTGCCGAGCGGCTGTTTCAGTTCGACCGCATCAGGATCCTGTTCGGCTGCTACATGTCCAGCACGCGTAAGGCCGTGCTTCCGGTCGTCGAAGGCCACCGCGGCCTGCTGTTCTATCCGACGCAATACGAGGGGTTCGAGTATTCGCGCAATTGTATCTACACCGGCGCGGCGCCCAACCAGAACTCGATCCAGCTTGCACGTTTCCTGCTTTCCACTTACGGCAACCGCTTTCTGCTCGTCGGCTCCAATTACGTCTATCCCTATGAATCGAACCGGTTGATGGCGGACTTCGTCGTGCAGAGCAAAGGCAAGGTGCTCGACGAGATCTATGTGCCGCTGCAGGCCAGCCAGGGGGATTTCGACAAGGTCATCGCGCGGATCAAGAAGACCTCGCCGGAGGTGATCTTCTCCACCGTGGTTGGAGCCGGCACTGCGGCGTTCTACCGTGCCTATCGGGCGGCAGGGTTCGACCCCGCACGCATGCCGATAGCAAGTCTCGCCACCAACGAGGCGGAGGTTGCCGAAATGGGCGCGGAGGCTGCCGAGGGACACATCACCGCGGCACCGTTCTTCGAGACCCTGTCCTCGGCGGCTGCGCGGCGTTTCGTCTCGAGCTTCAAGCAAAAATACGGAGACGATGCGCCCGTGACGGCCGGCGCCGAAGCGTCCTATTTCCAGGTGCATCTGGCGATGCGTGCCGTCGGAAAGTGCGGCTCCGACGATCCGGAACAGGTGCTTGGCAATCTCAGGGATTTCGAATTCGATGCGCCGCAGGGAAGAGTGCGTGTCGATCCCGAAAACAACCACACCTATCTTTGGCCGCGGATCGCGCGGCTGGATCGAAACGGCCGATTCCAGGTCGTGTGGAATCCAGGTGTGCGCGTGAAACCGGATCCCTATTGTGTCGTGCAGAGACTCGACGATTGGTCCGTCGATGACCAGCAACTCATTCGTCCATGATCCCCATGGTTGCCTAGTTGGACGGAGAACCGGGCGTGGCCATTCAAATTCTCCGCGATCTGCGTGGTCTGCGGGTTCATGTCGTGCATCCGCCGGATTCGGAGCGGACCAAGCTGGTCGAGCATTTGCGCCGCATTGGCTGCATGGTGGAGATGCAGTGGCCGGTGCCGGAATGCTGGCAGGAAGGGGCCGACATCGTGCTGCTCGCGATCGAGCACGACATGCGGACCGAGATGCAGCGCCTGTTGAAATCCGACGTCAATCGCCGGCCGACCCTGATCGCTGTCGTGTCCTACGAGGATCCGTCGACGCTGCAACTCGTGCTCGAGGTCGGCGCCGTCGCAGTCATCGAGCGTCCGATCCGGCCGTTCGGCTTGTTGACCAACATCACCATCGCGCGCAGCCTGTGGATGGAGCGTCGCGAAGCTGACAAGCGTGTACGCAAGCTCGAACGCAAGCTCGCGGGCATTCAACGTATCCAGAAGGCCAAGTCGATCCTGATGGACGGCCAGGGATTGAGCGAGGCAGATGCGTACGAAAGCATCCGGCGACAAGCCATGTCGAAGCGCTTGTCCATGGACGACATGGCCTCCGCGATCATTCACGCAAACGAGCTGTTGCAATATCGCGCCAAAGGTGATTAGCTTTCGTCCGTCGTGAAGAGAAAATCTTTTGCGACTTTGCCGAACCATCGATGATGCTGGTTTGGCCCTGGCTGAGCAGCCCGAAGGACCCGCGAGGGTCCGTCGGGCTTTTTTTTGTTTTTCGGGGCGCGTGGTGTTGTCGCCACCTCAGTGTTGACGATGCCCGCTTGAGTCTTGGCGATTGTCTGACGGAAGCAACGTGCTTCGGCGCGATCGGAGATCCGTGTCTGGAGCTAACGGGGAGTGTGCAATGGCAGTTGATAGACGTAAATTTCTGAAGGGCGGCGCTTTGGCGAGCGGCGCGTTGATCACATCCCCCTGGGTGTTTTCGACGGCCGCTCATGCTGCGGGCGAGGTCAAGGTCGGCGTGCTGTTCTCGCTGACCGGCGGGTTGTCGATCGTGGAGAAGTCGCTGCACGACGCCACCATGATGGCGATCAGCGAGATCAACGCGGCGGGCGGCGTCAAGGGCATGAAGATCGCGGCGATCGCGGAAGATGGCGCGTCGGATCCGAAGACCTACAACGAGAAGGCGTCGAAACTCGTGATCCAGGATCGCGTGCCGACCGTTTTCGGCTCCTATACGTCGGCCAGCCGCAAGGCCGTGCTGCCGGTGTTCGAGAAGCGCAACAACCTCTATTTCTATCCGACCTACTACGAAGGCTTCGAGTGCTCGAAGAACGTCGTCTATACAGGCGCCGTTCCGAACCAGCAGCTCTCGAACTTCATTCCCTGGATCATCAAGACGCTCGGCAAGAAGAAGTTCTTCATCGTCGGATCGAATTACATCTATCCGCGCGAGATGGCCAAAGTCTCCAAGATCTTGATCGAGAAGAACGGCGGCGAATGGATGGCCGATGAATATCTCGAGCTTGGCCATTCCGAATGGGGCTCGATGGTCAACAAGATCAAGAACTCGGGCTGTGACGTCGTGCTGTCCAACGTGGTCGGCGACTCCGTGATCGCTTTCTACCGCGAGTACAAGAACCAAGGTCTCACCCACGACAAGCTTCCGATCTGCGCGACCGTGACCTCCGAGATAGAGATCGCGGCGATGGGGGCCGATTATGCCGTCGGCTCCTACACCTCGTTTCCCTACTTCCAGGCCATCGATACCGACCGCAACAAGGCCTTCATCGAGCGTTATCGGGCCTTCGTGAAGGATCCGAAGGCGGTGACGCACCACGCGCTGGAATCGTCCTATTTCCAGGTCTTCCTGTGGAAGCAGGCGGTCGAGAAGGCCGCCGAGGTCACGCCGGTTGCGATCCGCGAGGCGGTCAAGGGGCAGGAGTTCGATGCGCCCAACGGCCACGTCAAGATCGAAACCGAGAACCTGCATACCTACCTGACCCCGCGCATCGCGCAGTGGCAGCCGGACGGTCAGGGCAAGATCATCGACGCCTACAAGGAGCCGGTGATGCCGCTGCCCTATGTCGCCTATGGCGAGACGCCGACGAACCTCTTCTGCACGTCGAAGGGGCTCGACGCAAGCAAGCTGAAAACCTGACGTCAAGGAAACCTCGTCCATCGCGCGGTCTCCCGTGCGATGGACGATGAGGTGTTGCCATGCTCGAAGTTCTGTTCATCGGTCTCAGCCTGGGTTCGATCCTTCTCCTGGTCGCCCTCGGCCTTGCGATCACCTATGGCGCCATGGGCGTCATCAACATGGCGCATGGCGAGATGGTCATGGTCGGCGCCTATGTGACGGTATTGTCGGGCCTCTGGCTCGGAACGAACATCTTCGTCGCGATCCCGCTAGCCTTCATCGTGACCGCGCTGCTCGGGCTCTTGATCGAGCGCATCGTGGTACGCAAACTGTACGGACGGCTGCTCGATACCCTGCTGGCGACCTGGGGCGTCGCGATCCTGATCCAGCAGGCCGTGCGGCTGGAGTTCGGGCTCTCGTTCTTCGGCATTCACATCCAGGGACTTGGCCCGGGCCTCCAGAACGTCGATGTACCCGGGATATTGCAGGGAACTCTTCATGTTGCCGGTGCCGATATCAATCGCTACCGGACCTTTATCATCCTCGTCACAGCGGTTCTTACGCTCGCCACGTGGTTCCTGCTTTACCACACCGTCGCGGGCACCCAGGTCCGCGCCATCATCCGCAATCCGAAGATGGCCGCAGCCTGCGGCATCGATGTCGACCGCGTCAACGCGCTGACCTTCGCGTTCGGCTCGGGCCTTGCCGGCGTCGCCGGCGTGATGATGTCCGGCTTCAAGACGGTGTTTCCGGACATGGGCACGCCGATGGTGGTCGACGGCTTCATGGTCGTCGTGATGGGCGGCGTCGGCAGCCTGCTCGGGTCGGTGCTGTCGGCCGGGATTCTCGGCGAAATCAACGGTGTGGTTGCCGCCGGGACCAACGACATTCTGGCGCGCGCGGTGGTGTTCGGTGTGGTGATCGCGATCATCATTCTCAAGCCGAAGGGCCTGTTCGCCCTTAGGGGACGCTGAGATGTCGTCGCAGCGCCGCATCGACTGGGCGATCTACGCCGGCTTCGTGATCCTGATCATGCTGGTGCCACTGGTGATGGACCCGTTTTGGCTGAATCGCATCGCCAAATATCTGGTGTTCGGCATGCTCGGTATCGCAGTCGCGTTGTCGTGGGGCTATGCGGGCATCCTTAATCTCGGCCAGGGACTGTTCTTCGGCGCTGGAGCCTACATGCTGGCGATGTCATTGAAGCTGGCCAGCGCCACCAGTCTGCAGCAGGGCTCCGACAAGCCGGTGCCGGATTTCATGCTGTGGAACGCCGAGCCGGGGGCCAAGACCGAGCTTTGCTGCATCACCAAGGCCTCGTTCCTGTGGCTGCCATTTCAGAGCCAATGGTTTGGCTTCGCCATGGGCCTGATCCTGCCGGTCCTGATGGCGGTGGTGGTCGGCCTCATCGTCTTCCGCAAGCGAATCTCCGGCGTGTTCGTTTCCATTATCATGCTGGCGCTGGTGCTGCTGGTCCGGCTGGTGATGATCGATGCCCAGCCGGTCACGAACGGCTTCAACGGCCTGACCGATCTGGGCTGGTTCAAGATCGGCGAGTTCGAATTTGATCCCTATATCGTGCCGACCTATTACCTGATCGCGGGTTCGCTGAGCGCGGTGCTGCTTGCAGCGCGGCTGCTCATCGACACCCGCGCGGGCGTGATCCTGCAGGCGGTTCGCAACGACGAGAACCGCGCCCGCTATCTCGGCTTCGACGTGCCGGCCTACCAGACCTTTTTCTTCGCGGTCTCGGCGGCCATCGCGGGCTTCGCCGGCATGCTCTATGTCATCGTTTCGGAATTCGCATCGCCGACCTTCATGGATCTGAGCTTTTCGATCACCATGGTGGTGTGGGCAGCAGTCGGCGGCCGCGCCTCGATCCTCGGCGCCTGCATCGGCGCAATTGCGATCAACATGATTTCGGCAACCGTCAGCGAAGCCGAGGGGTTTGCAGAGGCCTGGAAAGCCATCATCGGACTGATCTTCGTGCTGGTCGTGCTCTATCTGCCGCGCGGCATTGCAGGGCTTGCTCACGACCTGATCGATCGCGTGGTCGCGCGCAAGACGCCGCGTGCGTCGCCCGCGCTGCGTGTCCACGATGCCACCTCACAGCTCGCGGAGTAGCCCATGGCGCAGGCAGCATTGACCATCGACGGGCTTGGCGTCGACTTCGAGGGCTTCAAGGCCGTCAACGGCGTGTCGTTGATCATCGAGGAGGGCGAGTTGCGGGTTCTGCTCGGTGCAAACGGCGCCGGCAAGACCACGCTGATGGATCTGATCTCGGGCAAGACCAAGTCGACCGAAGGCCGCGTCTTTCTGCATGATACCAACATCACCAATTGGGAGGAGCATCGGATCGCTCGCGCCGGCATCGGCCGCAAGTTCCAGATTCCGAGTGTGTTCAAGGAGCTCACGGTCCGCCGCAATCTCGAAGTGGCGAGCTGCAAGAATCCCGGCGTATTCGCCAATCTCGGCTTCGGCTTTCCAGCCAAGGCGAAGGTCGACGAGGTACTGGAACTGATCGGGCTGGCCGAGGAAGCCAACCGCGTTGCCGCCTATCTGAGCCACGGCCAGACCCAATGGCTGGAGCTCGGCCTTTTGATCACGCAGGATCCAAAGATCATCCTGCTGGACGAGCCGACCGCCGGCATGACCCAGGCGGAGACGCACAAGACCTCCCTGATCGTCAACAACCTCCGGGGCCGCCACACCATCATCGTAGTCGAGCACGACATGGCCTTTGTGCGCGAGATCGCGGAACGCATCACCGTGCTGCATCTGGGCCAGGTTCTCGCCGAGGGCAGCGTTACGGATATCGAGACGAATCCGAAAGTGAAGGAAGCCTATCTCGGCTCGAAGGGAATTTCCTGATGCTGGCGTTCTCGCATGTCGATAGTTTCTACGATCGCAGCCACATCCTGCACGACGTCTGCCTGGAGGTGCCTGACGGCGAGGTTACTGCGGTGCTCGGACGTAACGGCACCGGCAAGACCACGCTGCTGAAGACGCTGATGGGCTTGACCGACCGGATAGACGGGCAGATCAGGCTGAACGAGCGCGAGATCGGCAAGGAGCCGACGTTCCAACGGGCGCGGGCCGGCATCGCCTATGTACCGCAGGGGCGCGAGATCATTCCGGATTTCACGATCCGCGAGAACATCCTGATGGGCTCGTTCGCCCGGCATGACGGCAAGCGCGAGATCCCGGAACTGGTCGGCGAGCTGTTTCCCTATTTAATGAACAATCTGACCCGCAACGGCGGCGTGCTTTCGGGCGGGCAGCAGCAGCAGCTCGCGATCGCTCGTGCGCTTGCCGCCGATCCCAAGGTGATTCTGCTCGATGAACCGAACGAAGGTATCCAGCCGTCGATCGTGGAGGAGATCGAGAAGATCATCATCCGCCTCAATCGGGAGGTGGGCCTGACCGTGATCCTGGTCGAGCAGAACGTCTCGTTCGCGCGCCGTGCCGCGCATCGCTTCGCCATGATGGAGAAGGGACGTGTGGTCGTGGCCGGCGCGATTTCCGAGCTGACCGACGAGATGGTTCATCGTCACATGGCGGTGTGAGCTGAAGCTGCAAGAACTTCTTAAAGGAGAGCGAGATGCTGCACGGTGATATCACGTCAAGCAATGACACGATCGGCGTCGCCGTCGTGAACTACAAGATGCCGCGCCTTCATACCAAGGCGGAGGTGCTCGACAACGCCCGCAAGATCGCCGA
The DNA here is from genome assembly GCF_003957705.1 of Bradyrhizobium sp. LVM 105. Lineage (NCBI taxonomy): Bacteria > Pseudomonadati > Pseudomonadota > Alphaproteobacteria > Hyphomicrobiales > Nitrobacteraceae > Bradyrhizobium > Bradyrhizobium sp. LVM 105. Next base: position 282,977 of record NZ_QZMV01000007.1, read on the forward strand.
CATGGTCGTCGGCATGAAGACCGGTCTGCCCGGCATGGATCTGGTGATCTTCCCGGAATACTCCACCCACGGCATCATGTACGATTCCAAGGAGATGTACGAGACGGCCTCGGTGATCCCAGGCGACGAAACCGAGATTTTCGCCGAGTCCTGCCGCACGGCGAAGGTGTGGGGCGTGTTTTCGCTCACCGGCGAACGCCACGAGGAGCATCCGAACAAAGCGCCCTACAACACCCTGATCCTGATGAACGACAAGGGTGAGATCGTGCAGAAATATCGCAAGATCATGCCCTGGGTGCCGATCGAGGGCTGGTATCCCGGCAATTGCACCTACGTCTCCGAGGGCCCGAAGGGGCTGAAGATCTCGTTGATCATTTGCGATGACGGCAACTATCCCGAGATCTGGCGCGATTGCGCGATGAAGGGCGCCGAGCTGATCGTGCGGTGCCAGGGCTATATGTATCCGGCCAAGGACCAGCAGGTCGTCATGGCCAAGGCGATGGCCTGGGCGAACAATGTCTATGTCGCGGTCGCCAACGCCACGGGTTTTGACGGCGTCTATTCGTATTTCGGCCATTCCGCGATCATCGGCTTCGACGGCCGGACGCTCGGCGAATGCGGCGAGGAAGAGTACGGCGTCAACTACGCCCAGCTGTCGAAGTCGCTGATCCGCGACGCCCGCAAAAACGGCCAGTCGCAGAACCATCTCTTCAAGCTGGTGCATCGCGGTTACACGGGGATGATCAATTCCGGGGAGGGTGATCGCGGCGTTGCGGCCTGCCCATATGATTTCTACGCCAAGTGGATCGCCGATCCGGAAGGTACGCGGGAGATGGTCGAGTCCTTCACGCGCACCACAGTGGGGACCGAGGAATGTCCGATCGAGGGAATCCCGAACAAGAAGGTGGCGCACCGCTAGAACGCATATCGTCGGTGGCGGCGGATTGATATCCGCCGCCCATTTTGCTTGATCATCAAATTCGCGAGGTATCTGCGATGCTGCGCATCGAACGCGTGCTGGGGAGCCGGGTCGAGCCCGCCTTGTCCGAGGCGCTTCACCGTCTTGAGCATGAGGGGACGGTCGATATCGCCAATGTGCCGGCGACCGATCTGGCGCGGCGGCGTCTCTTGATCACCACGCGCGGCGGTGAAGAGTTGGCGATCGCCTTGCCTCGTCATGAAAAGCTTTTCGACGGCGCCGTGCTGCTGCTGGAGCCCGACCGTGCGATCGTGGTCCGCGCCGCAACCGAACGCTGGCTGCGATTGGAGCCGCGCTCGATCGCCGACGCGGTGGAACTCGGCTACCACGTCGGCAATCTACACTGGCGGGTGCGGTTTGGCGGTGAGGTGCTGCTGGTCGCGCTGGAAGGCCGGCCGGAAGACTACACTGCGCGCCTGGAAAACCTGATCAGCGCCCGCCGGGTCGGCGTCACGATACTCGATGAAGATACTGCGGACGCGGTCGAAGCCGTCGAGTCGCCCCAGCCTGGTGGTGCCCACGGCGGCCATCACCATCATCACGATCATTGAGTCATGCTCCGGGTTTTGCAGGCGATCTGGCAGGCGGACGGCGCGTTTCCGAGCGGGGCCTTCGCGTTTTCCTATGGGATCGAGGGCGCTCTCGCGCTTCGCCGCGACATGACTTTGGGCGACTTCGAGGCATTGGTCGCTGCGATGTTGAAGCAGCGCTGGGCCAGCTACGACAGGGTCGCATTGTTGTGGTCGTATCGTGCCGGGGGCGATCTGGAGGCCATCGCGGCGGTCGATCGCGAGGTCGAGGCCTCCACGCTGATCGAGACGTTGCGCACGGGCTCGCGCCGCAATGGGGGCGCCTATCTTGCTTCGCACGCACGGCTGGGGCAGCCACTGGCAATCGCGCTACGCGATGACGTGCAGGCGGGGAATTCTCTGGGACATATCGCCGTCATGCAGGGCGCGGTGTGGTCAGAGCTCGGGCTTGACGAGGCGCTGGCGCAACTCTGCTCCGGCTATACGGCGGCGTCCGGCGTGATCACCGCCGCGATCAGGCTGGGTGCGATAGGCGCGCTGCAAGGGCAGGGCGTGCTGCAGCGATGCCTGCCGCTGATCGAGCAACTCGCTGCTCAGGAGGTTCCGGATGACGTCGAACTGTCCAGTTTCGTGCCTTTCCTCGATATTGCCGCGGCACGGCACGCCCAGGCCGATCTGCGGCTGTTCGCCAATTGAGGGTGATTTCGAATGCTGCTGACGCCAACCGAACTGGAGCGCCTGACCATCTTCAATGCCGCCGAGCTGGCGCGCCGCCGCCGCGCCCGCGGACTGAAGCTGAACTATCCGGAAGCCGTCGCGTTCATCACCGACGAGATCCTGGAGGGCGCGCGTGACGGCCGCTCCGTCGCCGACCTGATCGGCTATGGTTCGACCGTCCTGTCGTCTGCGGACGTGCTGCCCGGCATCGCCGCGATGATGGATATCATCCAGGTGGAATGTGTCTTCCCCGACGGTACCAAACTCGTCACGGTGCACGAGCCGATCCGGCCCGCTCCGGGCACGGAGGCCGACACCGAACGTCCGGGGGTCGTGTTGGCGCCGGACGGCCAGATCGCACTCAATGCCGGACGACGCACACTGACCTTGACTGCAGTCAACACCGGCGATCGCCCGATCCAGATCGGCTCGCATTTTCATTTCTTCGAGGTCAACAAGGCGCTCGAGTTCGATCGCGCCAGCGCCATCAACATGCGGCTCGACATTCCGGCCGGCACGGCGGTGCGGTTCGAGCCGGGTGCCTCGAAGGAGGTCAATCTGGTCGAGTTCGGCGGCGATCAGCATTTGACCGGACTTAACAATCTCACCGATGGTGCGGCGTCCGATCCCGGTGTTCAAGCGGCGGCGCTGGCGCGGGCCCGTTCGCGCGGCTTCAAGGGCGCCTGAAATCTGGAAGGAGACTGCTACGTGGCGATGATCGACCGGCGTGACTACGCCGCCCTTTACGGCCCGACCACGGGCGATGCCGTCAGGCTCGGTGATACGTCGCTGTATGCCGTGGTTGAACACGACCACGCGGTCTATGGCGACGAATGCCTGCATGGCGGCGGCAAGACCCTGCGCGACGGCATCGGCATGGCCGGGATCACCAGCGCCGAGGGCGCGCTCGATTTCCTGCTCTGCAACGTGCTGATGATCGATCCCGTGCTCGGGATCGTCAAGGGCGACCTCGGTATCCGCCATGGCCGCATCGTCGGCTTCGGCAAAGCCGGCAATCCCGCCATCATGGACGGCGTCGATCCGAACCTGATCGTCTCCACCGGCACCACCGTGCGGGATTGCGAGGGGCTGATCGCGACCCCCGGCGCCATCGACGTGCACGTGCATTTCGACAGCGCGGGCCTCGTCGAGCATGCGATCGCGAGCGGCATCACCACGATGATCGGCGGCTCGCTCGGACCGATCACGGTCGGCATCGATTCCGGCGGACCGTTCAACACCGGCAAGATGCTGCAGGCCGCCGAGGCGTGGCCGATGAATTTCGGTTTTCTCGGCCGTGGCAATGCCCATCGGGCGGCGCCGATGGTCGAGCAGCTCGAGACCGGGGTGATGGGGCTGAAGCTGCACGAGGATTGGGGTTCGATGCCGGCGGCGATCGACACCTGCCTCGATGTTGCCGATGACTACGATTTCCAGGTCCAGATCCATACCGATACGCTGAACGAATCCGGCTTCGTCGAAAATACGCTGGAAGCGATCGGTGGCCGCACCATTCACATGTACCACACCGAGGGCGCGGGCGGCGGACATGCGCCCGACATCATCCGCGTCGCCGGTGAAATGCATTGCCTGCCGTCCTCGACCAATCCGACCAATCCTTACACCGTCAACACCTTCGACGAACATCTCGACATGACGATGGTGTGCCACCACCTCAATCCGGCGATTCCCGAGGACGTCGCCTTTGCGGAAAGCCGTATTCGTGCCCAGACCATCGCGGCCGAGGACGTGCTGCACGACATTGGCGCGATCTCGATGCTGGGCTCCGATAGCCAGGGCATGGGCCGTATCCACGAAGTGATCTGCCGGACCTGGCAGCTTGCCTCCAAGATGAAGGACCAGCGCGGTGCGTTGCCGGAGGACAAGCCGGGCTTTGGCGACAATGCCCGTATCAAGCGCTACATCGCCAAATACACCATCAATGCCGCCAGGACGTTCGGCATCGCCGACCAGGTCGGATCGCTGGAGCCGGGCAAGATCGCCGACATCGTGGTGTGGCGGCCGGCCTTCTTCGGCATCAAGCCGGAGCTCGTCATCAAGGGCGGCTTTATCGCCTGGGGCGCGATGGGCGACAGCGCGGCATCGCTGATGACATGCGAACCGATCCTGATGCGGCCGCAATGGGGCGCGTTCGGCAGGGCCGCGTCGGCGCTGTCGGCCTGCTTCGTCCATCCGCTGGCGCTGGCGCGCGACCTGGGCGCCGAGTTGGGGTTGGCGAAGAAGCTGCTGCCGGTGCAAGGCACCCGCAAGCTGAGCAAGCGAGACATGCTGTGGAACGACACATGTCCGCACATCACCGTCGATCCGGAGACCTTCGATGTGTTTGTCGATGGTGTGCTGGCAACTTGCGAGCCGGCCCGTGAACTGCCGCTGGCCCGCCGCTACATGTTGAGGTGAGCCGTGTTTCATGCCTTGCGCGTATCTGACAACGAGGCCCGCAGCGGCGCCAGTGCGGCACGAGTCGGAATTGGCGGCCCGGTCGGTTCGGGCAAGACGGCGCTGATCGAGGCACTGATCCCGGTGCTTCAGAGGCGCAACATCGACGTTGCCGTCGTCACCAACGATCTCGTCACCAAAGAAGATGCCGAGCGGTTGCGGCGCTCCGGACTGATCGATCCTGCCCGCGTTTCGGCGGTCGAGGCTGGCGCCTGCCCGCACACCGTGATCCGGGAAGATCCCACACTGAACATTGCGGCGGGGGACGAGCTCGAGGCCCGCTTCCCGGGATTGGAGTTGATCCTGTTCGAATCCGGCGGCGACAATCTCGCCTCGACCTTCTCGCTCGATCTGGTCGACTGGTGGATCTTCGTGATCGACGTCGCCGGCGGCGACGACATTCCGCGCAAGAAAGGGCCCGGCCTGCTGCGTTGCGACCTGCTTGTCGTCAACAAGGTCGATCTCGCGCCCCATGTCGGCGTCGATCTCGATCGCATGCTGGCGGATGCGCGGCAGGTGCGGGGCACGAAGCCGGTGATACCGACCAATTTGAAGAGCGGCGTCGGTGTAGAGGCGGTCGTCGATGCGATCTCTGCTGCAGTCCTATTCCGGGTTTGAGACGGGGCGCTCGCTCGATGGCGCGTTGGTCGTCGATCGCGCCGGCGGTCGCAGCGTCTTGCGCCGTCAGCAGATCGGCTACCCCCTGCATATCACCCGCGGGTTCTATCTCGATACAGTCAGGCCCGATCTGCTCACGCTCTATCTGCAATCCGCCTCGGGCGGTTTGTATGCCGGCGACCGCATCAGGCTTGACGTGCGCGTTGGTGACCAAGCGGCGTTCCACATGACGACCCAGGCCGCGACCGTCGTGCATGACGGCCGCGCGAGCGGCGCGATCCAGCGACAAGCCGTGAGGGTGGAAGAGGGTGCGTTCTGCGCCTTGACCAGCGATCCCTACGTGCTGTTTCCAGGTGCCGATCTCACCTTGGAAACGGAAGCCGTGGTTGCCGACGATGCCGTGCTGTGTCTCGCCGATGGTTTTGCGGTCCACGATCCCAAAGCGAAGGCGAGGCCGTTCGCGCGCTTCGAGAGCCGGTTGAACGTATCACGCCCGGGCGTCAAATTGCTGATGAAGGACATCGGCGCGATCGACGGCGACGAGACGCGCAACGGGGCGCTGGGTTCGATGGCCGCTGTGGCAAACTTCGTGCTGATTGCGCCGCCGGACCGATTGCCGGCGTTGGCCGACATGGAGCAGGCCGCCGGCCGCTGTGGCGCGCTGGCGGGATGTTCGTTGGCGCCGAACGGTGCAGGCCTCGTATCGCGTATTCTTGCCCCGGATGGCGGTGTCTTGGCACGCGCACTCGACGCGTCGTTCCATGTCGCAGCCCATGCTGCACTCGATGCCCCCCTGGCGCGTCGAAGGAAGTGATGCCTGTTCCCATTGTCCGGTTCAGCGATCTCTAGGGTACCGGAATCCCAGTCGTTCCGGGGCGCTGAAATCAGAATCGGACGGGAGCCATTCTCAGCGCCGCGCCAGACGGAAATAGAGCTCCGACAGCCGTGCCGGCAGATTCTCAACCCGGGGCACCAGCATGGTGTTGCCGCGTCCGAAGATGCGCGGGGCGGAGGCGATGCAGGCTGTGCCGAGCACGACGCCATAGGCGTCGATGCCGCGACTACGGAGATCGACCGCTGCGCGTCTGGCATCCTCGACGAGATCGAGCGGGTCGGAGACATCGATGTCGGACGGCTCCCCGTCGGTGAGCACGATCAGAAGCTTTCGGCTGGTCGAGGTGGTCGTCGCCATCACGTTGCCGGCATGGCGCAATGCCGTGCCGAGCCGGGTCGACAGGCCGGAGCTGAGCCCCGCCAGCCGCGCCCGGCAAGGCCGGTCGTAAGCCTCATCGAAGCCCTTGATACTGGTCATTCTGATATCCTCGCGGCCGTCGGAGGCGAAGGCGAGCAGGCCGAAGGGGTCGCCGAGCTGATCCATGGCCTCGGAGAGAACCGCAACGGCAAGGCGTTCGATATCGAGAACGGTTGCGCCCGATGGCAGCCGGTCGCATGTCGACTGCGAAATATCGATCAGGAGCAGCGCGGAAAGATCGCGGTGCACCGATTTCGATGAGCGGAACACGCGAGGGTCAGGCTCCCGGCCGCTGCGCAAGGCGATGCCGGCGTCCAGCATCGCATCGACATCGAGATCGTGCCCGTCATGCTGCCGCTTCAGGCGCACCGTGCGGCCGATACGGAGGCCCCGCACCAGGCGCGCGACGCGGTTGCGCACGGCGCCCGAGCGTTCGAGCGCCTCGTCGATCGTATGCGGATTGGCGGTTTTGGCCGCGACCTCGCGTACGACGGTCCAGTCGGGCCGTTCGATGCCATGGACACGGTCCCATTCCGGATAGCGCGCGATGACCGTGCCGCGGTCATCGGGCGCGACAGGGCGACCGCGGCCGATCCCGGCCTCGGCGTTGCCAGGCTCGGTCTGCTGGCTGCTGCCGTCAGCACGCTCCTGCGAGTCCACGCGCACGGCATCGATGAACAGGTCGAGCACGTCGTCCGGAGGCTGCGCGTCTTCGCCGAAATCCCACAGTCCCAGTCCGTCGTCGCGATACACCGGTTCGACCACGTAGGTCCTGGCGTTGAACTGCACCCGCATCTGGCCGGGGTCGTTGCCGAGCAACGCGCCGATCTCGCGGCTGATCGCGGAATCCCCGATGCGCGGCAGCGCGGCCGCGAACAGCGCGCGGCCTTTGGCGACGAAGCCGTCATCGTCGGCATGGTCCGGATCGAACAGCGCACGCGCCAGCCGCGCCAGCAACACCGTCGCGGTCGCTACGCCGCCGGGCGCGGCGACATGGTAGGGCGCCCACAGCCGGCGCAGTCCGGGCAAGGCGCGCATTGCCAGTGTCTCGACACGCGCATCCTCGATCAGGTTGATCAGGGCGACCTGCAGCGGCTTCAGCGTCCCGATCGGAAACCGGGCACGTCCGAGCACCAGATGTGCCTGCGCATGTGCGGTGGCGGCGCGAAACAGCCCGCGGGCGGCATCGCCCCGCACACCGCGATAGGTTTCCGGCAGCCGGATGATCGGACCGGAAATCGTGCTGCGGCGTTGCGGCTTGTCCATGTTGTCGCCAGCCATGCCGCGCAGCAACGGTAGCTCGCCCCACAATGCGGTGGTGAAGGCCTTCACCTCGGCTTCGACATTGGGGAAGCCGACGCCGCCAGGATCGCGCGCGACCATGCGGCGCGCCAAGTCATCCTGCAGGGAGAAGAAGGCAAGACGCCGGTTGCGATCGCCGGCAGCTGAGCGCAGGCCGGCGGCGATGAAATCCTCGAAAGCCTCGATCGTGCCGGGCAGGAGGATTTGTCCCATGCGGCCTGCGGCCGGTAGCACGGACTCTGGCGCCTGCCGCGCCAGCACCTCCATCGCGCGCCACCATCGCGATAGCGCCGCAGCTCCAAAGCTACGGCGCGCGGTCGCCAGCGCGTTCAACGATGCGGTTGCGGCGGGCGCACCGGCATGGCGGCAGATTTCGGCGCCGATTTGCGCCGCGCCCAATAGAGGTACAATCTCGCGCGCCGACGCGGCGTTGCGGCTCGCCTCCCAATAGGCGATCAGGCAGGCAGGGCCAGCATTGACGTTGATGAGTTCGAGCACTGCGCCGGCCCAGGCTTCGAGTTCGGCAGCATCGAATTGCTTCGAGAGCGCGTCCCACGTCGCCAGAAAATGCGGCCGCAATGCGTCGCGCTGACGCATCATCAAATGTAGCCGCCGCGCGACGCCTTCCGGCTCGGACGGCACTTGCAGCGCGGCGGATGGCTTCGCGCTCACGGAACGCATGCGGCGATGGCGTCGGTGAGCGCCGCGCGGATGTCGGGATTATCCGTGATCGGCAGCACGATGCCGGCTCGTACGGCAGCGGCCAGCGGCAGGCCGGCGCGGACCATGCGTCCCGTATGGATCAGCATCCGGGTCGACGCGCCTTCGTCGAGGCCGTGTCCCTGCAAATTGCGGGAGCGCTCGGCGATCCTGACCAGAAGCGCCGCCAGATCACTATCCGCGCCGCTTTCACGGGCAATGATCGTGCTCTCGGTGGACGGTGGGGGATAGCCGAAATCGATCGCGATGAAGCGCTGCTTGGTGGACTCCTTCAGGTCCTTCACAGCGCTCTGGTAGCCGGGATTGTAGGAGATCGTGAGCTGGAATTCGGCATGCGCCGGCACGATCTCGTTGTGCTTCTCCAGCGGCAGGATGCGCCGCGCGTCGGTCAGCGGGTGGATCACCACGGTGGTGTCCTGCCGCGCTTCGACAATTTCGTCGAGATAGCAGATGCCGCCGTGACGGACGGCTTGCGTCAGAGGGCCGTCATGCCAGACGGTGCCTGATGGTTCGAGAAGATAGCGACCGGCGAGGTCGGCAGCGGTCATGTCCTCATGGGCCGCGACCGTGATCAGCGGCTTGCCGAGCCGCCACGCCATGTGTTCGACGAACCGGGTCTTGCCGCAGCCGGTCGGTCCCTTCAGCATCACCGGCAGGCGCTCACAGTACGCGGCCGTGAAGATGTCGACTTCGGTGGCCTGAGGCTCGTAGTAGGGCTCGGTGTTGATCCGATACGCATCAAGCGGCATAAGGTGCTCCGTTGGGTGAAGGAGCGATGCCTTGAAACTCAAAGCGTCGCCGCCCTTCAAGCATAGGGTGTGGCAGCCTTTGCCTGGGGAGCACGCTACGGCCCTGGAGCGTGCAGGATGGCGCGCAATAGGCGCTTCAATCGCGATTAGAGCCGAAATACGCAATCAAGACAAGGACGTCCTGCGATTTGTTCTGCCACCAAGTTCACCACGCGCGGGCATGCGGCTCCGTCGAAAGCTTCTCTCCATATGGGCATCCGAGATCTCGTTCTTGGGATGATTGGCAGTCCCGCACTCGCAGATCGTGTGCACTAACTCATCCACCGTCGCGTGCTGCGCGTCGGCGCAGCAGCTTGTCGAGCGCCTCCGCCGGCGAGAGCACGGGCCGCTGATAGATAAAGTAATGGCGGCGGATTTCCGGAGCGCGCAGCCTGATGAAACGCACGTTGAAGTTCGGTGCGAATATGCGTCCGTAGTCGGGGACGGTTGCCAAGCCAGTGCCTACGCCCACCAACGCCAAAGCAGTAGTGAGATATTTGACCTCGACGCGGCCTGCATGGACAGCGAGCGATCGTGCGCCTGCAGCAGGCGTTCAAGGTGTTAGTTGAACTCGCTGGAATAAATGACCCAGCGCGCAGCGCGCTTTCGATAGTTCCGAGTGTAATTGAGGGAATGTGGCAGAGCGACGAATGCCCATTTTCTGCCGGATCAGCGCAGCAACGCGACAGATAGATCATTGATCGTCCTTGATCCATGGCTGTGCTACATCTTCGCGCAGCGGACCGCAGGTGCGAGGTCAGCACTCGGCCTTCCCTGCGCCCTTGTGTCCCCGAAATCTGCCAGAATGTGACAACGGGCGGTTCTCACCAACCGCCCGTTGCCGGAACTGAGCCCGTTGCGCCCAAAGGCGACAGAGCCTGTTAACAGAGCAAGGGACAGCTCGGGTGTCTTCCTCAACCCGAACAGTTGCAAGGGCTTCGAGCCCGTACCAGGCAAGGAAGGGAGTGAATGATGACACAGAACAATTTGGTTGTCGTCGGGATCGATGTTGCCAAGGACAAGGTGGATGCCATGCATTCGGACCGTAACAGAGCGGAGGTCCTTCCCAACGACCGCGTCGGGGCGACGCAGTTTGATTGCATGGCTTCGCAAGCATCAGGTCGGCAAGGCGGTAATGGAGGCAAGTGGCGGCTACGAGCGTGTCTGGGCCAAGGCGTTGCGCCAGACAGCACTCGAAGTGCGAATTGTCGATCCCAAACGGGTTCGCAGCTTCGCGGAATCGGCTGGGCGCCTTGCGAAAAACGACAAGATCGACGCGGAGATGATTGGTTCGCCGAGACATTCAGCGAGGCGCCAAGCCAAGTCGAAGATCCCGCGCATGAGGAAATCAAGGCGCTGGTGAAGGGACGCAAAAGCCTGATCGATCTTAGATCTCGTCTGGAAATGCAGGAGGAACATGAGGTGCCGGCCCTTGTTGGAAAGGCTCACGCGCGCCTTCTGAAGAAGCTGGCCGGCGAAATCGCCGCGATCGAGACTGCGATCGGCGCGAAGAAGGCAACGCTGGCCTTCGCCGTCCGCGCCGAGATCATCCAGAGCGTGCCTGGCTTTGCCGAAGCGACCGCATTGACACTGCTTGCGGGCCTGCCGGAGCTCGGGCAGGTGAGCAATGAAGTCGCCGCCGCGCTGGTGGGCGTGGCTCCTTATGACGATGACAGTGGAAAGCGTCACGGCCAACGCTGCATCAAAGGCGGCCGCCGCTTGGTACGAAATGCCCTCTACATGCCCTGTGTCGGCGCAGCGACGCTGAACAATCCGGTGTTCAAGGCTTTCTATCAACGCCTGATTGCCAAGGGGAAGGAGCCCAAGGCCGCGCTCATCGCCTGCATGCGAAAGCTGATCGTTATCCTGAACACCATGATCGCCCGTGGCGAGAAGTGGGATCCCAACCGATACCAACTCGCCTGACGAGCGCGCCCATCTCGCGCTCGGACCGCGGCCGAGCGAATGCAAAGCTCAAAGATCGGTGAGCGGACGGGGTCAAGGTCGTCAGCCGTCGAAGGCGGTGGCGCGCCAGCGCCAACCTTGAGGCCGCCCGATCACCGGTCTACCTCAACTACCCAGTTGTTTGCCGTGGGGTCGGTGAAACGGAAGGCCCACACCCGATCACCGCTCCCGCGCACGACCAGATAGAGGCCCCCTGTCTGCATGAACGCCAGCTTGCAGGGATTTAACTTGGTTCGAATTGAGCGCCACTTTAACGTGCCGCTTTCGCTGACCACTTACCGGCACGGATGCATGATCCGTGACGGGATCAGATAACATACGGTGTCTGTTGTTGTTTTTCAGTGGGCTTGCTTTTTCGCTTGCCAATTTCTTACCAGTCCCATTGGCCGTTAGCTCAAAATAAAAGCCCCGCCTAAGCGGGGCTTTCTACAATCGGCTTCCGAGCGTCAGGCAGTGTTTCGAGCCGCACTCTCAAATCATTTGGCAAGATGATTGTGCGCCTTCCGTGCTTCTTGGCCCTAAGTTTACCGGCGCTGATCGCCTCGCGAATGGAAGTCAGCCCGATCCCGGTGAGGGCACTTGCCTCTTCAGGTGACACCGAGAGTCGCTCCGAGAGCGGGACCTCTCCCTTCTGTCCGAACTCGTTCATCTCATGCGCTCATCTTTTGCCGGGTCATGACAGTGGGGCGGATCCAATCGTTTTTCGACTGCGTTGTCAGCGCTGGCAACTTGCGTGGTTAGCTACAGAGCGGTTCATGCTCATTGAGCATTGCAGACATTATTTCGGTTAGTGGTTCAACACCAAGGCAAGCAAGCTTGCTGCACCTTGCGCCCGGATCGCGATACTTGCGTCAGCCCGATACGGCTGGTTGCTGCTAGGTCAAACCGATCATATTCCTGTTATCATCTCATCTGTCGCGCCCGCATTCTCGCACCCGAGCTATATCATCGACAGTTTCCAAACCATTGTACCGAGGCACGTTGGAGAACTCGGTGGCACGACGTAAGAAATCCATTGAAGGCGTGGACCAGGCTTTTTTGGACTGATCAGATCGGCCCATACGACTGGGCGGACTGAAGAGCGGCGCCATAAGGGGGCCACTTGCATTGAGACGCGGCGATTGAAGGAGCCCTCACACACGAACTACAGCAAAGACAAAGCCTCGATCGCTTTTCGTGGCGTCACGAAGGGGTGGGGCAAACGGTCCGGCGTTCTGTCCAGAACATCGAGCTACGATTAGATTGTTCCGCCTCGTGACCGTCGTCAGATGCTTCCAGCGTTCGCCAAATTAGTGGTGAGGATCTGCATCTCGCGCTTGGCCCACTGTCGCGTCATGAATTTGCGTTCCTTATCGAGATCGCCGCGCATGTCGTTGAACTTATCGATCACGGCCTCCACAAGCTGCCGGATTTTGGTGCGCGGCGCCATCCCTCAAGTAACCGGCATCCGAAACCCTTCACATCAGCTGACTTCGAGGACGGGCAACTGACGGCCTTCGAGTGATCGGTACACAGCCGACTGCTAGCGGCTGGAGGATATTATGGTAGAACATCGAAACTGCCGACCGAAAATAGCCAAGGCCGCAGCAGCTCAAGGCACAGCAACATCAAAAGCTGATTGCGGTGGCGGCCGCCACTACCAGCGGCGCGACCCGACGTTCGAAGTCGTCGAGTTGCCACTCACCTAGGGAACCGGCAACATGTATGGCGCCAAACGGTCGCCCATCCTTATCTTTAAGAGCTGCCGCGACCGCGAGCTCACCTACATAGACTTGCTCGAGTGAGGTCGCGTATCCCATTTCGCGCGCGCGCTTCACGTGGTCCAAAATCTTTGGGATTTCTGTCGTAGTCCGCGGCGTCAGCTTCTTTCGATCGGAACGGCTGAGGATGTCGCGGGTTTCCTCATCGGAAAGAAAGGCCATGACGGCGCGACCACCAGCCGTGCAGTACGTGGGAATGCGGCGCCCAATCAAGTGCGCATAAAAGGAATCCCGCTTGCTTTGAAGTCGCACTGCGTACAGCAAAGTCAGATCCTCGAAGAGGCTCATGTCGACCCTTTCCATCACGTTCCGGCGCAGTTCGGTGAGGATCGGTATTGCGCGGCCGACGAGCGGATTGGCCCGGAGGTAGTCGAAAGTACGGTCCAAAACGCGGCTGCCCGGGACGTAACCGCCGGCCTTGTGCTCGAGATAACCGAGATTACGCAAGGTGTGCGCGATGCGCTGAGCAGCACTCTTATCCAAACCGCTCGCAGCAGCCAGCTGTGCAAGCGACCGTGGTTCGGCCGTCTCCGAGTACGTCTCAAGTATCCTGAATGCGCGGCCAATGGCCTCCACGAAGAGGCGGTCTTTCTGAGAGGACTGCTTCGGTTCTTCGGCTTGATTCATCCGCGATTTCGTTCCTCCCGGGGGTGCGCGAGTTTTGCCCACCCTTCGCAGTTGACAAGACATCTTCGCCGAAAATACTCTAATGCGCAATTCAGTCGTATTGCAATACGATACGAATCGAAGTTTTTTGTGAGGCGCAATGTCGAAGAACCCGCTTTTCAACTCCAACAAGCTGAAGCTTGGAATTTTTGGCACGAACGGCAAGGGTGGCGCTCAGACCTTAGCGCCCGAGCAGTACAAACCGACGTGGAAGAACTCCATCGACACGGCGACGATGGCCGATCGTGCGGGCTTCGAGGCGATCGTCGCCTATGCGAGATGGAAGGGGTACATTCCGGGGCGTCCGAACCACGCGAGCGGAATTGTTCTCGATCCCTTCACTTGGGCCGCGGGCATCTCCCAAGCCACGAGTTACTCCGCGGTATTCGCTACATCACACGCCCCGACCATTCATCCGATCACATGTGCCAAGCAGTGCGCCACCATCGATATCATTTCGGGTGGGCGGTTCGGATTGAATGTAGTCGGGGGATGGAATCGCCCGGAGCTCGAAATGTTCGGCGCTCCTCTGAAGGAGCATGATGCCCGATACGATCATTTAGGAGAATGGCTCGAAGTCATTCAGCGGATGTGGAACGAAGAGGAGGAATTCGACTTCAATGGCGAATTCTACAAAGTTATCCGAGGCGCTTCGATGCCAAAGCCTCTGCAGCGTCCGCGGCCTCCGATCATGAACGCCGGCGGCTCCCCGCGAGGAATGCGCTTCGCTTGCGAACACGCCGATATGGCTTTCGTCATTTTACGCTCGAATGATCCCGACGTGTGTCGCAAGCAAATCGATGAGTATAAGAAGTTGGCCAAGGAGGAGTTCGGAAGGGAAATCCAGGTCTGGACTTATTGTCCGGTTGTCCAGCGCGACACGCGGAAGGAGGCCGAGGCCTATCTGCAGCACTATGCCGTCGATCTCGAGGACAAGGAAAGCGTCGACGCATGGTCCAGAGGTCTCGCCGCCGAAACGAAGATCGTCTCACCCGAACAGATGCGTGACTTCCGGATTCGTTTCGCGGCGGGCGCCGGCGGAAACATTCTGGTAGGCACCGCCGACGACATCGCCGATCAGCTTCAGGTTTTCAATCAAGCGGGCCTTGACGGTGTTCTGTGTACTTGGGTCGATTTTCACGACGGAATCGAGCGATTTGCCCGCGACATCTTTCCAATCCTTGAGAGCCGCGGGCTTCGCAAGCCCCATACCCCAGCCGCACGATCATAGGCGGATTCCGAAGTAGCAACTTTACGAAGTTCTGCTGTCGATAAATTGCTACGAGCTGCGACCAGATGGCGTTTGACTGCTCAATCAGTGATCTTGGCAGCTCATTCGGCGCCAGATATCGTCCCGCCTTCGCTTGGCCGTGAGCCAAGGCTAAACTTGTGAGGACAACATGATCGAGCTCACGGTCAATGGGACCAAACACCAGGTCGACGTCGTCCCCGAGATGCCTTTGCTTTGGGTGCTCCGCGACGAGCTCGGTATCACAAGTCCTAAATACGGCTGCGGCGTCGCGCAATGCGGCGCCTGCACCGTCCAGATCGACGGAATGGCGGTCCGATCCTGCCAGGCGCATATCGGCGAGATCGCGGGCAAGTCGGTCGTGACGCTCGAAGGGCTGGAGAAGCGGGACCAGCACCCTGTCCTGCAGGCGTGGATCGAGCATCAGGTCCCACAATGCGGCTACTGCCAGACCGGCCAAATCATGCAGGCCATCTCCCTCCTCAATCTAATAACCAAGCCGACCGACGAGGACATCAACGAAGTGATGTCAGGCAATCTCTGCCGCTGCGGAACTTATCCTCGCATTCGAGCGGCGATCCATGCGGCTGCGAAAAAAATGGCGGAGAAGTGAGATGCAGAAGATCTCCCGCCGGGCTTTCGTTTTCGGCTCCGCGGCCTTCTCTGGTGGCATCGCATTCGGCGCCTTTGGTGATGCCGCGCAAGCCGCGACCGCCAGCGACAATCCACTCTCCGCCGGGCTTGGCCCGAACTCCGTCACCTTCAATCCCTGGGTCGAGATCAGGCCGGACAAGATCACGCTGATTGCGCAACACACCGATATCGGACAAGGCGTCGGTTCGGTGCAGCCGATCATGATCGCCGAAGAGATGGACCTCGATCCCGGCCAGTTCGAAATACGCTTCGCGGGCCCCAGTCCTGCCTACTTCAACACCGGCTTCGCGGAAGAATTCGCGCCCTTCGTTGCCGCGGACCAAAGTCCGGCGGCGGAGGAGGCGCGCGCCGCCGCGCTTGAATATCTCAGAAAAACTGGCCTGCAGATGACCGGCGGCTCGAGCACTGTGCCGGACACCTACCAGAAGCTGCGCGTTGCCGGCGCAGTTGCACGCGAGACGCTGAAGGCCGCCGCAGCCAAGCGTGCGGGTGTTGCTGTCGCCGATCTCCGCACACAATCGGGCCATGTGATCCTGCCCGACGGCAAGAAGATCGCCTATCTCGAGCTCGCGGCCGACGCCGCAAAGATTCCGCCCGTGCTCGACGCAAAGCCGCGCGATCCGTCGCAATGGCGCATGCTGGGCAAGCCCATGGAGCGCCTCGATGTCCGCGCGAAGGTCATGGGTGATCTGAAGTTCGGGATCGATATGAAGATGGACGGCATGCTCTACGCCTCCGTCAAGCTGAACCCCAACAAGGGACAGCCGTTGAAATCATATGACGCGAGTAAGGCGCAGTCGATGCCGGGGGTCAAAAAGATCCTCGAGATAAAGAACGGCGTCGCGGTGGTCGCGACAAACAGCTGGTACGCTATCAAGGCCGTCGAGACTATCAACTGCGAGTGGGCACCCTCGACCTACCCCGCCGAGCAGGCCGACCATTGGAAGGTTCTCGAATCCTCGTTCAAGCCAGAATTCCTCGGCAAGGAGTGGAAGAAAGTTGGCGACGTCGAAACTGGGTTGAAGACCGGCACTAGCGTCGAGGCCGAGTATCGTGCGCCTTATTTGGCGCATCAGCCGCTAGAGCCCCTAAACGGGCTTGGCCTCGTCACCGAAAAGGGGATGGAAATCTGGGTCAGCCATCAGAGCCCGCAATTCGTGCAGTCCATCGCGGCGGCGGCCATCGGCCTCAAGCCCGAACAGGTCACCTTCCACAATCAGTGGGCCGGCGGAAGCTTTGGCCATCGTCTCGAGTACGAGAACGTCCGCGTTCTTGCGGAGATCGCCAATCAGATGAAAGGTACGCCGATCAAGCTGGTGTTCTCGCGCGAACAGGATTTCCTCCAGGACATTCCGCGGCAGATCGCTATCGCGCGGCATCGGGGCAGCGTCGAAAAGGGCAGGATCGTTGCGGCTGATCTACAACTGGCCTCCACGGCTCCGCTCAAGGGATTGCTCGAACGGTCGGGTGCCCCCTCGAAGGACCCGGACGGACAATTGGCTGCCGGTCTGCGGAACGTCTACTACGACATCCCAAACTTCCGGGCGACGAGCTACGAGGCGCAAGGGCTGTCGCCGAGCACCACGTGGCGGTCGGTCGGCGCGTCGACATCGGGCTTCTTCACCGAAAGCTTCATGGACGAACTGATTCACGCGGCGGGCCTCGACCCGATGAAAGCCCGCATCGCGATGTGCACCGTGCCGCACTATCGCAAGGTGCTGGAAACGGTCGCGGAGATGTCGGACTGGAAGGGACCGCTAGGCAACGGCCGGGGGCGCGGCGTCGCATTCGTGGAATCCTTCGGTACACCGGTTGCCGAAGTTGTCGAAGTGACGAAGACCGAACAAGGTATCAGGATCGAAAAAGTGTGGGTGGCTGCCGACGTGGGCAAGGTCATGGATCCCATCAATTTCGAGAACCAGGTCCAGGGCGCCGTCGTCTGGGGACTGGGCCATGCGATCAACTGCGAGCTGACTTACGCGAAGGGTGCGGTCCAGCAGACCAATTACAATCACCATGAGGCTATGCGCATCTATCAATGTCCTGCCATCGAGGTTCGCGGGCTCGAGAACGATCCGAAAGTAAGGGGCGTCGGAGAGCCGCCTGTCCCGCCGGCCGCACCAGCGCTCGCGAATGCGATCTTCGCGGCAACCGGACAGCGCATCCGCGAAATGCCCTTCTACAAGTTCATTGATTTCGTCTGAGGCGGGCCATGAAGAGATCCCTGATCGCGCTCGCCCTCGCCGCTTCCGCAATGGCGGCCCTCACCGGAATCGTCGCCGCCAAGGACGAAGCCAAGAACGATGTCCTGCCAGCAGGCAGCATCAGCCGCGCCGAAGGGCTGGAGGCCTGGAAGCGCATCGAAGCTGTGGTGACGCACCCGCGATGCGCCAATTGTCACGTCGATGCCAAGGCGATTCCGATCTGGACGCCGGCAGGCGAAACCAAGCCGCGCATTCACGGCATGAACATCCATGGCGGCGACAGCCGCATCGGCGCCGGGCAGCTCGCCTGCTCGACGTGTCACATGACCTCGACGCAGGCCAACGAGCCTGCACCGTCGCCGCCGCGCGCCGGTATCGACTGGCAACTCGCCCCGGTCGAGTTCATCTGGTTCGGCAAGAGCGGCGCCGAGATCTGCGCGCAACTCAAGGATCCCAAGCGCAATGGCGGACGCGATGCCGTTGGCCTGCTCGAGCATCTCCGGCACGATGCATCGTTGAACGGTTTCATCCCGCGCGGATGGGCGCCCGGCGCCGGCCGCACCACGCCACCGGGTACATTCGAGGATCACGTCAAAGACATGGCTAAGTGGGGCGCCGCCGGCCAACCATGTCCTAACTGAACGTGGTGATAAGCTAAACGACACAATCGCTGCTGGAAAATTTGTCGGAAGAGCGTGTCTCAGGCGCGGACTGAATCGCGCGACTAGTCAAGGCCGGATAGTTGCGAGCTGTTCGAACGAGAGTTCGCCGGCAGCGAGCCCGTCGCAGCCGATCGCCACTCAGCAATGCACAGCGATGAACTCGCCGACTTGCTTCAAGATCGAGATTCCGCGTCCGAAAAACTCGATGCGTCCTCTCAATGCATTTCTTAGAATCGATGACCGTCTTGTGCGAGACGACAATCGACTCGGCAATCGCGCGAAACTTCCGTGCCGCACGAAGTTCACGGTCGGAACGACGAAAAGTCGACTGATCAAAAATTACGCTTGACCATACACCGCCTGCTACATGACAATTGCAATATGATGGTATCGTATAGCGATACGGCAGCGTTAGCTTGATTGGGTGCGGGTTTGAGCGGAATTGAAAAAACGGGCGATACGTTCACCAGAAGGTTCGCCGGAAAGACCGCGATCGTGACCGGTGCGGCACGCGGCATCGGAGAAAGTATCGCACGGAGGTTTGTCGCCGAAGGTGCGAAAGTCCTACTAGTGGACGTCAATCCGGACGTGGACGCGACGGCGCGTCGCTTGGGACAAACTGCGCTGATCAAGAGCGTAACGGATGCTGACGCAGGAGCGAAGATCGTTGCTGCTGCTTTGGGAGTGCTCGGGCGAGTAGACATTCTCGTGAACAATGCCGGCATCGGCGGCTCGAAGCGGCTGCAAGATACCGACGACGAACTCATCGACAGATTTCTTCAGACCAATTTGGCATCCCTTCTCAGGATCACGAGGTCGGTGCTTCCCCACTTCACGCGCCCGGGCGGGCGTATCATCAACATATCTTCGATTTTCGGCCTGACCGGCTATCCCGGCACCACGGCCTACGCCGTCGCCAAGGCCGGCGTGGCTCAATTTACCAGGCAACTCGCCGGCGAACTCGGTCCCGAAGGCATCCTCGTGAATGCAATCGCACCGGGGGTCATTGCGACGCCGATGACCACTGGACGCCAGCAGAACGCTCTCTACCAGCGACTCATGATTGAAGGGACACCACTGGAAAGAGTGGGACAGCCCGAGGACATCGCAGGTCCGGTCGCGTTCCTGGCCTCTGAAGACGCGGCCTTCATCACGGGTACGGTCTTGCCGGTCGACGGAGGAATACTGGCGGCACGGCACGGGAAAATTTGAAGGAGGCGAGGATGCACGACATGAGTGTTCGTTGGCCGAATGGGGCGCAATGCGCCGTCATGCTGACCTTCGACTTTGACGCAGAGACTCTTTGGACGGGCCGCGACCCGGAGAATGCCAAGCGGCCCGGGGTGCTGAGCCAGGGCCGCTATGGCGCGAAAGTTGGCGTACCGAAGATCCTCGATACCCTGCACGATGAGGGCCTGAAGGCAACGTTCTTCGTGCCCGGCTGGGTAGCGGAAAATCATACGAGCCGCGTCGAGATGATCGCCAAGGAAGGGCACGAGATAGGGCATCACTCGTACTCGCATCGGTGGTTCGCTGACGATCCCAAGGCGGAGATCGAGGAGATGGAGCGAGGTCTCGACGCCCTCAAGCGCCGGGTCGGCGTCGTGCCAAAGGGATACCGATCGCCGGCGGGCGAAGTTTCGGAGGGGCTCTTCAGGCTGCTTCAGAAGCACGAGTTTCTGTACGACTCCTCGTTGATGGACGACATCAATCCCTATCGTCATCGCTTGCCCGACGGCTCCAACGGGCCGGTTGAGCTACCTTGGCATTGGAGTCTGGATGACGCGCCGTTCGCTCTCTTCTCCATCAAGTCTCCGAGGCCGATTTTCACCAACGAGCACATGCTTTCCGTGTTCAAGGAGGAATTTCGAGAGATCTACCGGTGGGGAGGGCTCTACGACATCATCTTCCATCCTCAGGTCAGCGGCAGGCCCAGCCGGATCGCCCTCATAAGAGAATTGATTGCTTTCATTCGCACGTTTCCCGGCGTCTGGTTCGCCACCGGCACCGAAATCGCCGAGCATTGGGTCAAGGAATACGAGAAGACGAACGGCGGCTGAAAGGTCGCTATCTGGACCGAGCGATTAAACAACATTGGCAATAGCAAGCACATCGAAAGGATATGGTCATGAGCGGTTTTTCTCGCAGAGCGTTCTTGGCGGCGGCCGGAGCTTCCGTTGTGGCACCGAACATCGTACGTGCTCAGTCGGCCGCGCCTATCAGGATTGGCGGAATGCTGCCGATGTCGGGGCCGGCCAGTATCGAAGGTCGCCAGATACTCCTCGGCCTGCAGTTCGCGGTCGAGGAGGTCAATGCCAAGGGGGGATTGTTCGGAAGCAAGATCGAACTCGTCGTCGAGGACGACGAAAGCAACTCGACGAAAGGCGTAACGGCGGTTCGCAAACTGATCGAGCGAGATAAAGTACCGTTTATCGTCGGCACATACGCTTCGGCCGTCGTCGTTGCCGCCGTCAAAGTTGCCGCCGAGTACAAGATTCCCATGCTCTCGGCCGGTTCGACCGCCGCGGCAGCAACGGATCAAAATACTCCAGGAGATCCATGGTTCTTCCGGTCGTGGCCCGACAGCAATAGGCAAGGCGAGGACACGGCAAAGGCCATCGTGGAGAAGTTCAAGAAGACGAAGGTCACCATCATTCACGACAATACCAACTACGGCGTGACGCTGGCCGACCAGGTCACCCGTGTAGTCACGGGAGTGGGCGGCTCGATCGTCTCGCGGGACAGTTACAACGCCGGCGAACAAGACTTCTCGTCCATGCTGACCAAGATTCGCACACTACGGCCCGAGGCAGTCTACATCGGGGGGTGGGCAGGTGACGGCGCGAATATCGTCCGCCAAGCGGCTGAGATCGGCCTCCGAGCGCAGTTCGTAGGATCCGGATCGATGCTGTCGGACGACTTCATAAGGCTTGCCGGCCCCGCGTCGGAGGGGTTCGCCGTCGCGACGGTCTTCGAGCCCTCGACGCCCAATCCGATCGGGCGAGCGTTCGCCGAACGCTTCCGTGCGCGATACAATCAGGATGCGAACACGTTCTCCTCGCTCGGCTTCGATTCGACGTCGATCGGCCTCGAAGCGATGCGCCGAGTTGGAAAACCAGATGGGCAGGAAATTCAGAAGATGATCAAGGGAGGAATGAAGGATTTTGCGCTCGTGCAGGGGCCGGCAGGGACGACCGCCGCTTTCAACGAGAAGGGGAGCGTCGATTTTCCCGACTTCATTGCCGTGATCAAGGACGGCAAACGGAGGCTAGAGGTCTAAGGGGGCCGAGCGCTGATACCATGGATCTGCTCCTTCAATATCTCGCTAACGGCATCGTGACGGGAAGCTCGTACGTTCTAGTCGCGGTCGGCCTTACGTTGATCTTCGGCATATTGGGCGTAGTGAACTTCGCTCATGGCGAGTTCTACATGATCGGAGGGTATGCCGGGATCTTCGCGGTCACTGTCATGCATCTGCCCGTGCTGCCTGCAATCTTCCTGGTTCTGGCCGTCGCCGCGTGCGTCGGCCTGTGTGCAGAAGTCATTCTTCACAGACCCATGAAGAACCGTGATGCCACCAGCTCCATCGTTTCATCGTTCGGACTGGCTGTCGCGCTGCAGAATGCCGCTCTGATCGTTATGGGTCCGCAGCCCCAGCGACTGAACCTCGATGCCTCGAAGATGCCCCTTCTTTCCGACCTGCCCACCGAAATCGGGCCGGTGTTTTTACCGCACCAGCGGATGCTGATTCCTTTGACGATGGTGGTGCTGATCGCCGCTCTTTACGTAGTGCTTCGATATACCTGGACCGGACGGAGCCTGCGAGCGATGGCGCAACACGCGACCGTCGCCAGGCTTTGCGGCGTCCACGTCGAGCGCGTAGCGCTGGTCACCTTTGCGACAGGGGCAGCGCTGGCTGGAATAGCCGGGATGCTCATGTCTTCGGTCTTCCTCGTATATCCAATCGTGGGCAACATGATTGCATTGAAGGCATTCACGGTCGTGATCCTCGGAGGAATGGGAAACGTCGCCGGCGCAGCGGGCGCCGGCATCCTTCTCGGTGTCATCGAGTCGCTGACCTCCGCATACATCTCCAATTCCATGCGAGATATAGTTGGCTTCGTCATCGTAATCGGCGTTCTGCTGCTACGGCCGAACGGTCTCTTCGGCAAGGCGGTCGAGAGATCATGAAGAAATATATCGTTGCGTTGGCGTTGGTCGCTCTACTTGCGACGGCGCCGTTAGGTCTCGGTGGATACGAAATCAGTGTGCTGCTGATGATCCTGTTCTATATCATTCTGGCGCTCGGACTTGACCTCGTCACCGGCTATTGTGGGCAGTTCTCATTCGCTACGGGCGCGTTCTACGGGATCGGGGCATATACGGCCGCGATCATGAACAGGGATCTCGGCACGTCGATTTGGCTGCACTTGCCCGCCGGGGCAATCGTGGCCGGATCTTTCGGGTTGATGCTTGGCATCCCCGCCCTCCGCTTGACTGGGCATTTCTTGGCGATCGTGACAATCGCCTTTCAGACGATCATGTACTTAGCGATCTCTCAGTGGACTTCGTTCACTGGAGGCCAGGTCGGTCTGTCTTTACGCGGAACAGACCCGTTAAGAATATTCGGCATCGAACTATTCGAGCTCGGATCTCTGAAGTCCTATTATTGGGTGACGCTCGCAGTGACTGCTTCCTGCGTGCTCATAGCTTGGCGGCTTGTAAATTCTCGCCTTGGGCGCGAATGGATTGCGATACGCGACGACGAAACGTTGGCCTGCGCCGTCGGCCTCAATACGACGTTCGGCAAGTTGACAGCCTTCGTGGCTTACGCGGCTTTG
Source organism: Bradyrhizobium sp. LVM 105 (assembly GCF_003957705.1). Lineage (NCBI taxonomy): Bacteria > Pseudomonadati > Pseudomonadota > Alphaproteobacteria > Hyphomicrobiales > Nitrobacteraceae > Bradyrhizobium > Bradyrhizobium sp. LVM 105. Next base: position 306,341 of record NZ_QZMV01000007.1, read on the forward strand.
GCCGGGATTGCGGGGGTCCTTACGGCGCATTCTCTCCGCGGTGTGACGCCGGACGACTTCACGATCTGGATATCGGCGACAGTCGTGGCGATGATGGTGCTCGGAGGACGTGGCACTTTCGTTGGTCCGATTATCGGTGCGATCTTGCTCGCACTTTTACCGGAGTTCTTGGGAAGATATGCAGAATATAAAATGCTGATCTACGGCATCGTGCTCATTTTCGGCATGACGTTCGTGCCGGAGGGGGTGGTCGGCCGGTTTCGCCGGAGTACGGCGCGATGAGCGGAGCCATCCTAGAGATGCGGCGGATCGCAAAGCACTTCGGCGGCGTTACGGCGGTCAACGGTGCAACCCTGGCCGTCGGAACGGGGCAGATCGTCGGATTAATCGGACCCAATGGTTCCGGGAAGTCCACCATGGTCAATCTCGTAAGCGGAGAGTTTCTGCCGGACGAAGGCGAGATCTCCTTCAACAGTGAGGTCGTGACGCACCTTCCATCCTATCGGCGCGCTCGGCTTGGTATGGCACGGTCGTTCCAATTGCTTCGCTTATTCAGCTCACTCAGCGTGGAAGACAACCTCGTCCTCGCCAATCACATGCGGATGAAGGCGGGGTTCGTAGATTCTGTCCTTAGCCGAAAGAACGCCCGCTTAGAAGAAGCGACCGCAAGGACGCGAGCCCGAGAGCTGCTGTCATGGTTCGACCTTCAGGAATTCGCGTCGCAACCCGTGGCCGCGCTCTCCATCGGTCAACAACGCATGGTGGAGATAGCACGCGGTATGATGAGCCAACCTAGCCTATTCGTTTTGGATGAACCCGCCGCGGGCCTTTCGCCGCCGAATGTCGACAGGTTGATTGATCTCGTTCGGCGGTTGAGGGACGAATTCGGGATCTCGATTCTGCTGGTCGAACACGTGATGCGAGTGGTGAGGGATCTCTGTGATCATGTGGTGGTGTTGGACGCCGGTCAAAAGATAGCCGAGGGGCGCCCCGAGGACGTCGTGAACGATCCGGTCGTAATCGAGGCATATATCGGTTCTGGGTGGAAGCGCCGTGCTCAAGCTTGAGAACGTCATTGCCGGTTACGGCCGCACCCGAATTCTTCACGGCGTTAGTATGAATGTGCCGAAGGGAGGACTAGTTGCGCTTCTGGGCGGAAACGGCACCGGGAAATCGACAACCTTGAAATCGATCGTTGGCCTCATTGCCGTGCAGGAGGGAGATGTCATCCTGGACGGCAAAGTCATCAACGCGGTTCCAGCCGAGCAAAGGGTGTCTCATCGATTATCTATGGTGCCCCAGGGGAAGGAAGTATTCGGCGCAATGAGTGTCGAAGAAAATCTTCTGATGGGCGCGTTTCATAGACGTAAGGATCGGAGAGAAATCGCCGAAGATCTGGAGAGCGTGTATTGCCGATTCAAGCGACTAAAGGACCGTCGGGCCGTGAGTGCCGGGCTGCTATCTGGGGGTGAGCGGCAGATGCTCTCGATCGGACGCTCGCTGATGGCCCGACCCAGTGTGCTGTTGCTTGATGAGCCGTCTGCGGCCCTTGCTCCCCGCGTGGTCGAGGAAATCGCCGAAGCCATACTCGATCTGCGCTCTTTGGGGCTCACCTTGCTTCTCGTCGAGCAGAATGTCGGTATGGCGCTCGATATCGCCGATTATGTCTACGTCATCCGAGGCGGTCGCATAGCCTACGAGCGAGAAGTCGGTAGCGGAATAGCGATGAATGAGCTCCAGGAATTTTATCTTGGAGGCGAGAAGCATTGACGAAGCGGCCGGCGACACCGGTTAGACTCCGGTGAATGGAGGACGTATGGGTGTGAGACCACAGGGGAGATTTGAAGGACGGGTAACTGTGATCACGGGCGCCGCCGGTGCACTTGGGCGCGCCTGTGCGACATCGCTTGCCCGGGAAGGCGCAAAATTGGTGCTCTTCGATCGTGACGCGGAAGGATTGTCGGAGACGGCGAAAAGTTGCCCAGGGTCAGAGATTATGACCGGGGATGTGAGGTCCGCCGCGGACGTGAAGAGTGTCGCAGACGTGGCACGCGATCGATTCGGTCCCGTGGAAATGCTCGTCGCGGCTGCGGGTGTTGCAGGGCCGTCGAAAGCAGCCATAGACGTGGAAGAAGACGAATTCGACCTGCTCTTCGATGTCAATGTCAAAGGTAGCTGGTTAGCCGCGAAGTACATAATTCCGCATATGCGCGAACTAGGACACGGATCCGTTGTGCTGTTTTCCTCCGCGGCTGGCCTCCGCGGTTCGCCCGTGCTGCCTGTCTACTCGGCAAGTAAAGGAGCGGTCACGCTCCTGACGAAGAGCCTTGCCCTCAATCATGCGACCGAAAATATCCGCGTCAACTGCGTGTGCCCAGGGACAATTGAGTCGCCTATGGTTCGCATGTCAATTGAGGAGGCCGGGGACACGGTTGCCCAAGCCGCGCGTGAGAGCCTGCAAAAATCCATGCATCCCATGCGCAGGTTCGGTAAGCCCTCGGAAGTGGTCGGGGCCGTCCTTTACCTGCTGAGCGATGAGGCTGCATTTACAACCGGCATAGCCCTACCAATCGACGGCGGGCGTCTAGCCTAGTCGCCAGCTGATTGCGTGATCGGCCCGCCGAACAAGCGGAAATGCAACGCTCATAGTTTCTTCCGGATGATTTCTATCCAGCTCTGCGAGCTTGGAAGAGTGCGCTTTGTTCACTCAAGTCCTCTGCTTCACGATGTCAAATTTGGCAGAGCCTGCAGCATCTAAATACCACGATCCGGCAGCAGCAGAATAGGGCTGTTCAAAGCCGATCATATTAAGTCTCTGATATTGAACGATATTAGATCGCCTGCGAACCATTTCACCAATTTTGTCAGACGAGTTGACAAGCATGTTGTCAATCATCTCAGATTGGTGAATTATAAATCGGCCCCGGGGTGTGGGCGGCTTCGAACGGACGCGAAGGGATGATGACGGGTACGGAATTTCCAGGAGCCGAAGGCGGTAGCGTGCGGAAGCCGAAGTGCTGGGACGGCAGCATGCGCTTTGGCATTTTCTGGCCGGGGACCAGAACCAAGCTTCCCTCTGCGCGTATCGCGGAGCTCAACCCTGATCCGCTCAATCTCGAAAATCACTTATCCCTAGCTCGAGCGTGCGAGGACGTTTCGCTCGATCTAGTACTCCTCGGCGACGGCTATGCTCCGAGCTCCGAAGAGGGCACACGAATAGGCTTTCAGGACCCCGGGCTGCATGCGCTCGTATTGGCGGCTCCGATCATTCTGGCCACGCGCCATTTGGGCGTGATCTCGACTCTCCATACGACCTTCTTCCATCCCGCCCATATCGCGAGGTTCGCGGCAAACATGGATTGGATGAGCGGCGGTCGCTGGGGATGGAATATCGTGAACGGCTATCGAGACTACGAGGCCAGCCTTTTCGGATTTGAGACGCTGCCCGATAGCGCTGCTCTGTATGACGCGGCGGCGGAAGCAATAGCCGTCATGGAATCTCTCTGGGATGCATCAAGCCGCACGGCGTATGCTGGCCGCCATTACAGAAGCAACGGCAAGATGAAGGGACCTTATCCTCCGGAGCGACCGGTCTTCGTCTGCGCTGCCGCTTCCGACCGCGGCCGAAAGTTTACGGCGACCTACTGCGACTATTTGTTTGCTTCACCGACCGAGCTTTCGGCTCTACCGGACATCAAGCGAGATGTCGTTCGCCACGCCTGTGAAGCCGGCCGCCAGGCGCCGGAAATCCTCGTCGTAGTCGATCTCCACATTCGCGACCAGCAAGGCGAAGCCAAGCTGATGTTCGATGATCTGATGGCCAGCATGGAGACCAATGAAGCTGGTCGCAAGTGGTCCGGACAGATCGGGCGTCTACGCAACGAGCAAAAGAATCCCTTCAAGTTCCCGGCCTTCGTCGGAACGCCGGAGGAGGTAGCAGAACAGATCATCGCCGCGCACAAGCAGTGGGGACTGAACGGGGTCTTGTTCCGGCCCCTGATCTGTTCTGCCGGAGAAGTGCGTCGTCTGGCGCCCGTTATGCAGATTCTCGAGCGCGCTGGCGTTCGCAAGAACCCGAAGGCTAGGAACTATTCTTGGTAACAAATCGCGGCTTGTTGGCGCGCAACTGAATTAAAGGGAAGTAGGGGCACCATGACCGATCAGGCAAGCGTTTCTCAACTGCATCTCGCCAGCGCGACGATCGATCGAACACAGGATCGTCCGGTCTTCAGGAAGTTCATTGCCGCCGCAACTGTAGGCAACATCTTCGAATGGTACGACTGGGGTGTCTTTGCCTTTGTGGTCACCTACATCGCGCGAAACTTCTTTCCTTCGCAGGATCCCACAGCCGCGTTGCTATCCACCTTTGCAACTTTCGGCGCCGGCTTCGTCGCTCGGCCTGTCGGCGCGCTGTTAATCGGTTGGGTGGGCGACAAGTACGGCCGGAAATCGGCTCTCATGGTGACCATCTATGTCATGGCAATCGGGACGGTCGGGACGGCTTTCATTCCGACATTCAGCACTATCGGCATCTGGGCGCCAGTGCTGCTTGTGTGTGCTCGCTTGCTTCAGGGAATTTCTACGGGAGGCGAGCTCGGTGGTTCTCTGGCGTTCATCGTAGAATGGGCGCCGCGCGGTCAACGAGGCTTCTACGGAAGCTTTCAGCAGGCATCCACCCTTGTCGGGCTGCTGATCGGTTCCGGCGTCGCGGCTATACTGAACAGCGTTTTGACGCCCGATCAGATGCTCGATTGGGGATGGCGCATTCCGTTTGCGATAGGTGGGGTGCTCTTGCCGATCGGCATCTGGATGCGACGAGACCTGGAAGATACGCCGATCTTCCGGGAGTCGAAACACTTGAAGTCCGAACCGACACCCGTCAAGTCGGCATCGATCATGGTTCTACGAGCTGTAGGCTTCGGGATCTGCTGGACGACTTGCCAGTACCTTATCCTGAGCTACATGGCGACGTTCACCGCCAAGCAGGGCGGTCTGACCGAAACACAGTCTCTTTGGTCGCACACGACGGGCATCATTTTCGCGATCGTCTTCACGCCGATCTGGGGGATGCTTTCTGATCGGATTGGGCGGAGACCGTTGCTGATCGCGGTGAATCTCTTCTTTGCGGTCATGGGGTATGCGATCTTCTGGTTCATCGCTTCCGCGCCTGGGCTAGTCTGGATCGTCCTTGCGCAATGCGCGCTCGGTATCATCGCATCGATTCATACCGGTGTTGGACCAGCCGCTATCACCGAGATATTCCCGACGAAGTCTCGATCGTTCCTGAATTCCCTGGCCTTTGCACTCGTCGTATCGATATTCGGCGGTTTCTCGCCTTACATCGCGACTTGGCTGATTCACACGACCGGTTCGCCGATCTCGCCCTCCTATCTGCTCATCGTGAACGGATTGATAGCCACGGTAACGGTCGCGCTTTCGAAAGAGACGGCCCATGAGGAACTGTCGTGACGGACGGTCTCAATAAAGCGAATGCCCGTATCTGCGTATGGGGTGCGGGAGCGATCGGCGGCATAATCGGTGCCCATCTTGCGCGCGCCGGTCAGGACACGCTCCTGGTCGACGCTGCTAACGATCATGTGGAGCAGATCGCGCGTAAGGGGCTAACCATTGAGGGCCCGAATGGCGAGTTCTCGGTTGATGTTCCAGCAATCACACCGGACCAGCTCAACGAGAAATTAGATTTAGTCCTGTTGGCGGTGAAATCGCAGCACACCGCCGGTGCTTGCTCACTGATACGCCAATATCTGGCGCCGAACGGTTACATCGTCTCTTGTCAAAATGGACTTAACGAACCAGTCATTGCAGATGCGGTCGGCCAAGAAAGGACAGTGGGAGCTTTCGTTAACTTCGCCGGGGATTATCTTGAGCCAGGCCGCATCCGATATGGATTGCGAGGCACAGTCGCTATTGGAGAGCTTCACGGTGCAATCACGCCTCGACTTGAGGAGTTGCAACGCTGCCTGAGGCTGTTCGAGCCTGACGCTTTGATTAGCACTAACATCATGGGTTATCTCTGGGGCAAGGCGGCCTATGGCGCCATTCTCACGGCCTCTGCGTTGACCCACGCCACAATTGCCGATTTCGTTGCGAGCCCAAAGCGTCGCGCTCTACTGAAGGAGCTGGCACAAGAAGTCTTGGACGTCGCTCTGGCGGAAGGGGTTTCCCCGCTCGGATTTGATATGTTCGAGCCTACTGCGTTCATCGCGCGCGATGATCTTGCCATGGACGCTAGTCTCGATGCCTTAGCTTTCTTCAATCGAGGTACGGGAAAGAGCCACAGCGGAATTTGGCGCGATCTTGCGGTTAGAAAACGCAAGACCGAGGTCGCGGCCCAATTCCGACCGATCGAACAGATCGCCCATCGTCATGGTCTGCAGCTACCCATCTTCGGGGCCCTCGTCGGCTTCATTGAGGATATCGAGGATGCGCGCCGCGACCAAGGGGAAGGCGTCGCCGATGAACTCTGCCTTCGCCTGGAAGGTCTCGCTCGACTTAACGCGGTCGCCAACTGACGCTGCTCTCCAAGCTTGAAGAACCGATAAGAGGCTTTTGAATGATATCCTCCCGTGAAGCTGCGATCACCGAGGCAAAAGCCAGCTACGACGCGGGCCATTTTCTTCGCCGTCTCGAAAGGCTTGTTGCAGTTCCTACGGAGAGCCACCCTCCCGAGCACCGGGAAGACCTGGTCCGTTACTGCAACGAGGTACTCGGCCCACTGGTCAAGGAGCTTGGGTTTTCGGTTTCGACCCTAGAGAATCCCGAGTGGCAGCACGGTCCCGTGATGCTCGCTACGCGGCTCGAGGATGCATCGCTGCCAACAATCTTGATTTACGGACATGGAGACGTCGTGCGCGCCATGCCGGAGAAATGGCGGGCCGACCTCGATCCTTGGACCGTGAAGGTTGAAGGCGACAAGATCTACGGTCGCGGCGTCGTCGACAACAAGGGCCAACATCTGCTGGCGATCGAGGCATTGCGGGCGGTGCTGTCGGTTCGTGGACGATTGGGCTTCAACGCGAAGATTTTCGTTGAAACCGGCGAAGAAGCTGGTTCGCCGGGCTTACGCGCCATACTCCAGAAGAATCGTCATGCTTGCGCAGCGGACGTCTTTATCGCGCTGGATGGTCTCCGCCAGTCGATCTCCATTCCCGAGGTAACCCTTGGGACGCGGGGGGGCGTTGCCATGGACTTGGTGGTGAACCTGCGAAAGGGCGGTTTTCATTCAGGCCATTGGGGTGGACTCCTCACCGACCCGGCCGTGGTTCTGTCGCACGCGATTGCAAGTATCATCTCCCGAGACGGTCGTATCCTAGTAGATGGTTGGACGCCCGCGGCGATTCCCGAGGACGTACGCGGCGCCTGCGCCAGGATCGTCGTGGATGAGCTGCCTAATGGTCCTTCACCGGACCCAGAATGGGGCGAACCCGGCCTCACTCGCGCGGAACGTATTTTCATGTGGACCAGCGCCGTCGTACTTGCCAGCGTTTCGGGCCAACCAGATGCTCCAGTCAATGCTGTCTCGGGCTCCGCGCGCGCCCGCATCCAGGTGCGGCATACAGTCGATGTGCCGTCCGACGGGTTGCTGAGCTCGCTAAGAAAACACCTCGACAAAGAGGGATTCACTAACGTGCAGGTTTTGCCCGTGCAGGAACGGGATGCCTTCCCCGCGTCGAGGACTCCGTCGGACGATCCTTGGGTCCGGCTTGTCGTGAAATCGATATCGGACACTTCGGGCTGTCCTCCCAACGTGGTCCCCAATATTGGCGCATCCGGTCCTTCGGAGCTTTTTCGCCAGGAACTCGGTACGCCGGTGCTGTGGCTCCCGTTCTCGTATGGGGGCTGCAATCAACATGGTCCGGACGAGCACGGTTTGGCGTCGCTGTTTCGTGACGGCCTTGGACTGATGGCGGGCGTCTGGTGGGACATCGGAGAAGCGGATCGCGCCACGCTGCGTCGAAAATGAACTGCGACCTGCTGGTTAGCAGGCACAAGCAGAGCGGAGTCTAAATTGTCCAGGAGCAGTGGCGATGAACACTCATCAATTCGCAAGATTGCCGCGAGGTTGGGCAAATTCCTGCGCAACGTTTCCAAAGATTCCTTTGCGATATTTGCCGACGGAGGAGGTGCGTTTACCTTCCACGAGAGTCCAAGATCCCAGGACCCAAGTCAGGATCAACCGGATGTCGAGGTGAAGTAGAGAGGAACGAGCAGATCGGCTCAGGTGTGCTGCTTCCAAGGCGCAGTTGGCATCTTTCTTGCGACTCGATCGGAAAGCCTATCAAGCTGGAGGTTGTGATGGAATTTCGTCAACTTCGCTCGTTCTGTAAAATCGTCGAGCACGGGAGCTTCACCCGCGCGGCAGAAGCTCTGAGAATTACGCAGCCTGCCCTTGGCCTTCAAATCAGAAATCTGGAGGAAGAACTGCGGGTGCCCCTGCTTGTGCGTCATTCGCGAGGGGTCGAGTTAACCCCCGAAGGGAAGGTCCTTCTCGAGCGCGCGCAGGTCATACTCAGCAATGTCGATCAAGCCGTGCGGGCCGTCGGCGACTGTAGAACGCTCGAGAAGGGAGAAGTCCGGCTTGGGCTCGCACCTAGCATGGCGGCGATGATGGCAATTTCCCTGGCTCGCAAGGCCAGCGAGAAGCTTAGGCATATCCGTTTTGAGTTCCTGGAAGCGCCCACACCGATATTGGCTGATTGGGTTTCGGCAAAGCGAGTGGATATTGCTATCGCTTGCGAAGGGCCGCTCGATCCGAACATCATTAGGGAAGAATTACTCCACGAATGGCTATATCTGGTTCAAAAGCCCGTTCCAGGTGAACCACTGATCGGTCCGCCTATTCCGTTCCGGGAGCTTTCAACGATTCCGCTCGCCATCGCGGATCCCATGCTGACCAAACTACTCTACCGCAAGCTCGTCGCAGCCGCCGAAACGGCAGGTATTTCGCTGGATATCCAGAACGTGCTCCCGTCGACGGATCTCGTTAAGACCCTCGTTGAAGAGGGGCACGTCGCAACGGTGATGCCATATGCAAATGTCAGGCGCGAATGCCAGCAAGGGACGCTGCGAGTCCGAAAGATTACGGGCCCGACTTTAACGCGAAACGCATATCTGCTTTCACATCGAGAGGGCTCTTCGAACAGGGCCGTGAGAGAGCTGATTCGACATGTCGTTGCGGAAGAAATCCGAGACATGCCGGAATGCGCCGCTTTGCCGGAGGTGGCGTTGTAGCTGCCTTCGCAGAGTTCGACGAGCGATCTGCTAAAGCTCCGCCTAGACGGCGGCGGCCGTCTCTTTCGGCAAAGCGTAGCCCGACTCAACAATTGCCTTGGCCATGACGCCTATTCTGTCGAGGTGTTCGGTAACAATCCGCTCGGCGCCTTCCTCATCGCCGGCGATGATCGCATCACTCAAAATGCGGAGTGACGCGATGCCTTGAGCGCGGCCCTCACTCTGCAACGAGATGAAGCGGATAAGCTTGATCCGGTTGTGTAGCATGCCGAGAGCTTGAGCAAGGTATGGGTTGCCGCTGCCGGCCGCGAGCGCGCTGTAGTATGTTGTGCCGGCTTCTAGCAGTTCGAAAGCCGAGCCGGTCGCCTCGATCTCATCGAGGCGTTTCACTGAACTTTTCAGTGCGAGGATATCATCCGGTCGGCGTCGTCGTGCGAACTCGCGAGCAGCGAAGCTTTCGAGCACCCGTCTGAGCGCATACAGGTGTCCCACTTCATCAACGGTCAGGGCGGTGACGACCGGCCCCCGATGTGGGGCGGTCGTGATGAGACCCTCTGCCTCTAGAAGCCTAAAAGCTTCGCGCAACGATGGCCGGCTTACCCCTGTCAATTCGCACAGCTCTCGCTCCCGCAACTGACTTCCGGGGGGGAAGCGTCCGGTGACAATCGCTTGACGGAGACGATCTGCAACCAAGCTGCGCAGGCTGATCGTCTGACCAGCCACAGACAGATCGTCGGCTTTCATCCCGTTCATCGTCGCGTGCTCCTTCGCCACACAGCGCTTAACTTGCTCGCGATCAGCACGCAACAAAATTACCTTACAAGTTTTTTGTATGACAAGCTGGTCATAAACTCAGATGATGATATAACATGGGATAGATAGCCGATGCAGTCAATATGGGAGTTTTCATGCTCAAAGTCGTTCCCCAGAGCAGGAGCCGCAAGCCGAAGGCTTTCGACGGAACCATGCGGTTCGGCATCTTCTGGCCAGGGACGCGTACCCTGTTACCGTCGGAAAGAATTGCCTCTCTCAATCCTGATCCCCTCGACCTGGCAATCCAATTGGATTTTGCCCGTGCCTGCGAACACGTTGGGCTGGACTTGGTGTTACTTGGGGATGGTTATGCGCCAAGTTCGGAAGAGGGGACCCGCTTTGGATTTCAGGATCCAGGCCTCCACGCCCTTACTTTGGCGGCTCCTCTGATCATGGCGACAGAACATCTCGGTGTCATATCGACCCTCCATTCGACGTTCTTCCACCCTGCGCACATAGCTCGTTTCGGTGCCAACATGGATTGGCTCAGTGGTGGCCGGTGGGGTTGGAATATCGTCAACGGTTATCGAGACTACGAAGCGAGCCTCTTTGGTTTCGAGACACTGCCCGATAGTGCGACTCTCTACGATGCATGCGAAGAAGCGGTGCAGATCATCCAATCGCTGTGGGATCCGTCGAAGCGCACCGAATTTTCGGGAGTGCATTACAGGTGTCACGGCAAGATGAAGGGCCCGTATCCTGCGGAGCGTCCGGTATTCGTTTGTGCCGCCGCATCGGAGCGTGGGCGACGCTTCACGGCGAAACACTGCGAGTACATGTTTGCCTCGCCGACCCATTTGTCGGACCTGCCTCCGATCAAGGAAGATTTGACCCGCCATGCAAGCGAGGCTGAACGCGTTCAGCCCCCTGAAGTTCTTGTCGTTGCGGACCTCCTAATCCGGAATGAACCTGGCGAAGCTAAAGGAATGTTCGAGAGCTTGATGGCCAGCATCGAGACCAACGAGGCTGGACAAAAATGGTCAGGTCAAATCGGCCGTCTCCGAAACGAAAAGAAGACGCCCTTCAAGTTTCCCTATTTCGTCGGAACGGCAAGCGAAGTTGCCGAGCAGCTGATCGAGGCGAAGTCAAATCACACACTGACCGGCGTGCTCTTTCGCCTGCCCGTTTGGTCTCCCCAGGAGGTCCTAAGACTGGGCCCGGTCTTCGAGATCCTAGAGCACGAGGGAGTTCGGGTGCATCCGCAGACGAGGGATTATTCCTGGTAACGGCAGTCCCATTCACTCATTTCCCAATACACAGGGCCTGACGGAAGATGACATCAGCAAGCGACCGTGCAGATAGCTCGGTAATCCTACAATTCTGTACGTCTGTCCAATCCACGTCGATGATGCGGCATCTTGAAGAGTTTTCTCGCCGCGTGAAACTCTCCGGAAGTCCGGAGGAGCTGGAGAGCTTCGGGTATCTCCGCGGCCAGCTCGAGAGCTATGGGCTCAGTACAAACCTAGTGCAGCATGATGCCTATATCAGTCTGCCCGGGCGGGCACGGATCTCGATCGGAGACTGGGCGCCCGAGTGCATCACCCACTCGTTCTCCCGTGCCTCCGGGCCGCAGGGCGTACGCGGCGACCTGGTCTATGCCGGATCTGGAGGGCCCGATGACTTCGCGAGAACGGACGCGCGAGGGAAGATCGTTCTACTCGAAGGAATCGCAAATCCAGCCGCAAGCCTGCGCGCATCCCAGGCGGGTGCCATAGGGCAGATCCATATTTCTCCAGCAAAGCATCTCTATGAGATGTGTATTTCGCCGATCTGGGGGAGTCCAAATCCGGAGCAGCTTGACCTGCTCCCCAAGACCGTCGTGATGAGCGTACGAAATAGCGACGGCGAGGCCCTGAAGGGTCGATTGTCGAATGGGGAAGCCATCTCGGCGGTTCTGACCGCTGAAGTTGATACCGGCTGGCGGAAGACGCCTATGCTGGAGGCTAATCTACAGGCCGGCCGTCCATTGGACGACAGTTTCGTCCTGTTCTCTGGTCATCACGACACCTGGTACTACGGCGTGATGGACAACGGGAGTGCTAACGCGGCCATGCTCGAGGCCGCCCGCATCTTCGCGTTGAATCGCAAGTCTCTCCGCCGTCATCTAAGGCTTTGTTTCTGGTCAGGTCATTCGCACGGACGCTATTCGGGTTCATCCTGGTACGCGGATGTCAAGTTCAAGGAGCTCTCGGCTCGTTGCGTCGCGCACGTGAATATCGACTCCATCGGAGCGCGAGGCAACACGGTGCTCTCTGACGCGCTTTCGTCGAACGAACTCCAGGCGCTCGCGGCCGAAGCCGTCCGCGCCCAGGGCGGCCAGGAGATTGACGGTCACCGAATGAGCCGCGCCGGAGATCAATCCTTCTGGGGCATTGGCATTCCTTCTATCTTCATGGCCATGGGCGAACAACCGGCCGGGAAGGGCGAGAGCGTCATGGGGCCTGCCATTGGTGGCGGTGGTGCCCGCAAGGGGGCCGGCTTGGGCTGGTGGTGGCATACTCCCGATGATACCCTCGACAAGATCGATCCCGAACTCCTCGTAAGAGACACCTCAATCTACGTACACGCCATCGGACGGCTCCTCACCGACGAGGTTCTACCGCTCGATGTTGAAAGGCAAGTGAACGCTTTGCGGCGGGAATTGACGTCGCTGGGGGAAGCGCTTGAGGGTCGCATAGACATCAAGTCCGTCGTCCAAAGCGCCGGAATTTTGGGCGACGCGGTAAAGCGCTTCCAAGAAAGGGTGAAGCTTGCCTCTGGCGATGATGCCACGAGCATCAATCGGGCTCTTATTGGCGTTACCAGGGCCTTGGTGCCGATCGACTACACTCGTGGAAGCCGCTTCGATCCTGATCCAGCCCTACGGCAGAACCCATACCCGGTGCTCGATCCGCTCCGTTCTGTCGCAACCGCTACTGCAGGATCAGATCAATTCTTCTTCGCGAGCGTCGCCGCGCGGAGGGCCCTGAATCGTGTCGCGCTTGCCATCGATGAAGCGCTTGCGGCGTTGGACGCCACCTACAAAGAGTGAAATGGATCGAAAATGGACATTAGGTTCGACGGAAAAGTCGTCATCGTCACCGGTGGCGCGCAGGGGATCGGACAGGCAATAGCAGCCGCATTTCGCGATTCAGGAGCGCGGGTGCATCTCGTCGACCGAGATCCTAAGATCATCGAGGTAGGCCACAATCTGAAGATGCCCGCTCACGTGGTGGATCTTTCTAAACGCGACGCGTCGGCAGAGCTTGTGCGCTCCGTCGTCACGGAGGAGGGGCGTCTGGACATCCTAGCGCTCGCAGCGGGAGGTATTGCAGGTCTTGCCGGCCTGCCGCTGGATGGGATCACCGACGAGAATTGGGATCGTATCATGGGCGCGAACGTGAAGAGCGCGCTTTGGCTATCACAGGCTGCGGCTCCGATAATGACGAAAGCCAAGTGGGGCAGGATCATCGTCATTTCGTCGGGAGCAGGCCTTCGACCAAGCCTAACCGGTCTCCATGGTTACACATCTTCCAAGCACGCGGTCATCGGACTGATGAAGCAACTATCAGTAGGATTGGCCGGTGCCGGCGTGACCGTCAATTCGGTTGCCCCAGGCTTCATTCTCTCTAGTCCGGATGCGCGCAATCAGTGGGAAGGGTGGACGCCCGAGCGTCGATCACAGGTACTAGCACAAATCAATACCGGACGTCTGGGCACGCCCGAAGATATAGCCAACGTAACCGTCTTTCTCGCCAGTGAGCAGGCGAGCTGGATTACTGGACAAGTCATCTCGGTAGATGGTGGGCGGGCTTAAACGCTCGCCAGATACCTCTTGGTCTGCAGGCGTAGACAGGCGTTCGCCTGCGAAGGCTTGATCGGTCCAAAGCTGATGCTCAGAGGGCGGCTCGATAATCCTATTTAGTCGTGATGCGGATCGCGCGTCGTTTTGTTCGCCTGCATGGCTGGCTGTCGAGCATACGAGTTGAGGAGAACGAGATGCCAACATCATTTTCGACGATCGACCCAAAGGTATTCTGGCGCATACTCGGAATGCGCGCAATCGGAGGCGCTGTCGTGACTGCGCGCGGTCCTGATGGCGACGCGGGATTTCTGGCGCTATCGGTCACGCACCTGACGCAAAACCCACCCACGCTGATGCTGTCAATCGGGAAAAGCACATCCGCCTTGTCGGCGGTCAGAGCCTCCGGGCACTTCGCAGTAAACTATCTTCCATCATCTTTTTCAGGGTTGGCGGACGTATTTGGAGGTCGCACGGCCCTGAAGGGATCCGATCGTTTCGCGGATGGGCAATGGCACCAACTTCTGACGGGAGCACCTATTCTGAGAGGCGCGATTGGCGCGATGGAGTGCCGTGTAGTCGAAGAAATCGAACGGTACGACAGTGTCATAGTGATCGGAGAAATCGTCAACTGGACGTTCGATGAAGGCTCGCGCCCTCTGATCTATTTTTCCGGAAGGACATTAGACTAGCGTCGGCCTCATTGAAAAGTCGCGACGTATGGTGGCGATCGAACCGAATGGCGAAAGCGCTCGATCGGATATCGTCTGACGGCGGTGTCAAACGAGCGTCTTGCGCGTTGATCGCCGCTTGTTTTTCCCGGTACTCAGGCCGTCAAAAGTTTCGCTTACCGCAGGCAAAAGGATTTCGGATTGGATTCGTATTCCGATAATCCCTAGCGTCGGGCATCCTCAACGAACGGGAATGCCATCATGAGCGATACCGCCCGCAGCTTGGAACCGTGGCAATGGCCGGAGACGCATTGGCGCGGGCTCGTCTCCAGAGTTCGCGCAGGGCGGTCTCTCAAGCCGAAGCAATGGAAGGGCGGCGCGAAATGCGCCATCGCTCTTTCGTTCGATTCCGATCATGACACGAGCGAGCTGAGGGACGGCGGCAAGTCGATCGGGCGGCTTGCCTGGGGGCAATACGGCAACCGCGTAGGAGTACCCAGGATCTTGTCGCTGCTTGAGAAATATGAGGCCGCAGCGAGTTTCTACGTGCCTGCCGTCACTGCCATGCTGTATCCGGACGAGCAGAAGCGCATCGTAGACGGCGGTCACGAGATCGGCATTCACGGCTGGATTCACGAGCTTAATTCCGTCCTGCCGATCAACGATGAGCGAGATCTCATGCTCCGCTCCATCGACACCATCGAAAAAATAACGGGGCAGCGCCCCTATGGCCTGCGCAGCCCATCCGCCGATTTCAGCGAGAACACCCTACGACTGTTGCAGGAGACCGGCCTCGAATACGATTCATCGTTGGGCGCTGACGACGATTGCTACGAGCTACTTCTCAACGGCGAGCCCTCGGGAATCGTGGAGGTGCCGTTTGAGTGGGTGCGTGATGATGCGGTCTACTTCATGATGAACCGCTTCCAAGGTCTGCGCCCCTACACGCCGCCTGCCGACGTCTTTGATATCTTCAAGCGGGAGCTGGACGCTGCATACAGCGAAGGTGGCATTTTCAATCTCACGATGCACCCGCACATCATCACTTATAGGTCACGGATCTGGATCCTCGAAGAGATCATTCGGTACGCTAGGTCGCTAGGCGATGTTTGGTTCGCCTCGCATGGTGAAGTCGCTCGTTGGGTGCGCGACAACTCATGAGAATACTCCACACAAATCGTACGGTCAGCGGAACCGAGCGAGAACGGCCGACCCGAGGGGCTGCGATCGCTGCCGCCGAGGCGGCATTGGACGACGGGACCCTATTCGAGGATCTTTCGCGTGCGATAGCCTGTCGTACCGAGAGCCAGAGGTCCGATTCCCGGAGCAGCCTTGTCGCGTATCTGACCGAGCTCGTCGCCCCGTACCTTGAGGACATGGGATTTTCCTGTCGCATCATTGAACATTCGCACGCGAAAGGCCCTTTCCTGGTCGCGCGAAGGCAGGAGCACGAGTCGCTTCCGACTATCATGTGCTATGGACACGGCGATGTGGTGGAAGGGTTGGAGGGTTGGCGCGAGGGGCTTACGCCTTGGAGGCTGACCGCCGCTGACGGGCGCTGGTACGGCCGAGGTGTCGCCGATAACAAGGGCCAGCATTACTTGAACATGACCGCGATGCGAGCGGTACTGGAGACCCGCGGATATCTTGGCTTCAATTCGGTGTTTCTGATCGAGACCGGCGAGGAAGTCGGATCTCCGGGCCTGCGTCAGATGTGCGCTGAGAACAAGGATCTTCTACGCGCGGACATCCTCGTTGCCTCGGATGGCCCGCGCATCTCAGCCGATCGGCCGACAATTTATCTCGGAGCGAGAGGCGCAATTAGTTTCAAGCTCTCCATCGACGCGAGGAGCAGCACCTATCACTCCGGCAATTGGGGTGGATTGCTCAGCAATCCGGCACTTCAGCTTGCACACGGCCTCAGCTCGGTCGCCTCGGCGACCGGTCAGATCAGGATCCCCGAGTGGCTTCCCCCTGAAATTCCGGAGGCTGTTCGAGAAGCGCTGCGCGAATGCGTCGTTTCGGACGATGAGCAGAGTCCGAAAATCGACTCGCGTTGGGGCGAGCCCGGTCTGAGCGCCGCTGAGAAAGTCTACGGTTGGACGTCGTTCGAGGTGCTGGCCTTCGAAGCGGGGCGTCCCGGGTCACCGATGAACGCGGTTCCGGCCTCCGCTTTTGCGGTTTGCCAACTCAGGTTTGTAGTTGGCGTGGATGAGGATCGGATACTTCCCGCGCTTCGGGAGCATCTCGATCGTTGCGGGCTGGACATGATCCAAGTCTCGCAGACGGACGACGAGGTGTTCCACGCGACCCGTCTCGATCCTGGCGATCCCTGGGTTGGCTGGGTTCGCGAGTCGCTCGAGCGATCGATCGGAAAGCCGGTCGTTGTCCTTCCGAATGTCGGTGCTTCGCTGCCTAACGACATTTTCAGCGACTTGCTGAACATGCGGACGATTTGGATACCGCATTCCTATCCGGCCGCCGCAAACCACGGCGTCAATGAGCATGTACCCACCTCTGTGGTCCGGGAAGGGCTACGAGGAATGGCGGGATTGTATTGGGATCTTGGAGAGGGCAGGGGCCTTCCTGCGATCGCAACCAACGAGAGGAGGATCTGATGAGGTTTTCTGGACTGAATTCTCGATCTAAATCGATCAACAGGCGCACGATCCTTAAGGGACTCGCGGCGTTGGGGGCAGCGGGAGGTGATCTTGCGACCTTTGCAGAAGCACTGGCGCAATCCTCCTCCGAAGAAGTGAGCCAACTGACGGTCCTCATTCAGGGTGGTCCCGTAGCGGATACCATCAACAACGTCGCGCTGCCGATTTTCAAGAGCCAATACCCCGGAGTCGGCATTCAGTTGGAAGTTTCCGCCAACGCCGCCGCATATCCGAAGATGCTGGCTCAGAGGAACAATCCGGTGATCAGCGGAGGAATGTTCAACGATTTATTCTCCGCGCGAGGGTCGATCGACAAGATGTGGGCCCCCATCAACACGGACTTCATGCCCAACGCCAAGCGCGTTCCGAAGGATCTCCTGCTACCCGGAGGCGAGGGTGTCACGTTCCAGCAGACTCCGTTCGGGATCATGTACAACCCCGATCGGGTCGCGCCACCGACATCCTGGACAGATCTCTGGAATCCGAAGTACGAGGGTCGCGTAGCGATGTGGGACGCGTACTTCGACGCATATGCAATGGCGGCCGTCGCGAGCGGCAAGTCTGCGTCCGTGGAGGAGGGTATCAAGGCTTGGGAGCCCTACCGCAAAAATATCGGCGTATGGTCGACGTCGCCCATCGCGGAAGAAGACCTGGTTCACCGGGGTGAAGTATGGCTCGCTCCTCATTGGGGGGCCTGGTGCGAGCAGGCGCGTCTTCAAGGAAAGCGCGTCGCGTTTGCCTTCCCAAGGGAAGGCGCGACATTATGGTCCAATCAGTTGCAGTCCTGCGCGGGATTCTCGCCGAAGGTTACCGAGCTCGTTCAACGATATCTCAATGTCTGGCTGTCAGACGAATGCCAGGCGGCCTGGCTAAAGAACGCTCTCATTTCGCCCGCCATCGGATCGTTGGCAATTCCGCCTGAGCTTCAAACCAATGCCGCCGTGATCTCGGCTGCGGACGCGGGCAAGAGACTCATCAGATTGGACGCGCGGCAAGTCGCCACCAAGTTTGCGGCGACGAAGGCCCTCATCGAGCGAACGTTAAAGTCGTAAGACGATGATGCTCGGACAAATCGCGATAGCTGCGCTCAGCGTTCACTCCGTTGCCAAGAGTTTCGGGGGGGCGAGGGTAGTCAAGGACGTTTCTCTTGCCATCAAGCCCGGCGAGTTCATCAGCTTGCTCGGTCCCAGTGGTTGCGGAAAAACAACCTTGCTTCGCATGATCGCGGGTCTAGAACAGCCGGATTCCGGAACCATTGCGCTGGGAGACAAGGACATCACCAGCGTACCCGTCTGGGAGCGCAATATCGGCGTGGTCTTCCAAAACTACGCTTTGTTCCCGCATATGACGGTAGCCGAAAACATCGCTTTCGGGTTGCGAACGAGAAAAACTCCTAGGAGCGCGATTGAGGCGAAGGTTCGAGGTGCGCTCAAGCTCGTCCGGCTTGATGATTTTGGCCCGCGATCGACCGAAAAGCTGTCGGGAGGTCAAAAGCAGCGGGTCGCGCTGGCCCGGGCCTTGGTGACCGATCCCAGGCTGCTTCTGTTGGACGAGCCTCTGGGGGCACTCGATCGTAAGCTACGCGAGCAGATGCAAGTCGAACTGAAGATGCTTCAGCGAGAGATCGGCATCACCACCCTGATGGTGACGCACGATCAGGAAGAGGCGCTCACGCTTTCCGACAGAATCGCCGTCATGAGTGACGGGAGAATCCTGCAGGACGATAGTCCGCGAGAGATCTATGAGCGTCCTCGCGACGCGTTTGTCGCCGACTTCATAGGAATGTCGAACCTCATGAAGGGCCGGGTCGCCGATCTCGACGGGAACAAGCAGCTCCAAGTCTCAGAGAACGTGATCTTGAAGCTGCCTCCCAACGCGATGGCTGCGACGGAAATCTCGGTATTCCTCAGGCCGGAGAAGTTGACGCTCACTGAACTGCCCGGTGCTGCGGGAAGTTCGCTTCCGGGAAGGATCGTGCACGTGTCTTATTCCGGCTCCGTGACCCATTGCTTCGTCGATGTGGGTCTTCAGAAGCCCCTGACCGTCTTGATAACGAACAGGTCGAACCATGACGATGCAGGGCCTCGGATCGGTGATCCAATCTGGGTGCACTGGGATGCGCGCAACATCGTGATGCTTTGAGCACCGTCGATATTCGAATCCAATCGCGGCTAGACTCCGTTAGAGAGCCAGAGATGATCAAGCCCGCTTCTGAAAAGCCTGTTGCCGTAATCACCGGCGGAGCCAAAGGGATCGGTTTCGCCTGCGCCGCGCGATTGCTGGCCAGCGGCTTCCGTGTCGCCATCACCGATATCTCGGAGCCTGATCTAAAGAGTGCGTCGGCTTCCTTGGGTGCCGGGCGGGATGACCTTTTGGCACTGAGGGACGACGTTCGATCCTTTGACGGCGTACAGTCAAACGCAAGCCGGATCCTGAATGCGTGGGGGCGGCTTGATGTCCTAGTCAATAGCGCCGGCGTTTCCCAGCCGAAGGGTCTACTCAGCATTACCGAGCAGGAGTGGGACCTGGTGATAGCGGTAAATCTGAAGGGGACTTTCAATTGGTGTAAAGCCGTGGCGTCGCACATGGTCGGAGCTGCTGCCGGGCGGATCATCAATATCTCCTCGGTGAACGCGCACACGGGTGGCACACCATCGGCAGTGAGCAAATTCGCATATGCCGCCTCGAAGGCCGGGATTTTGGGTCTGACGCGCGGTTTGGCCAAGGAACTTGCGCCGGACGTTTCGGTAAATGCGGTCTGCCCCGGTCTCATCGAGACCGCGCTGACTCTCAAGATGATCGGCGAACAGGGGAAGGAGATGATCGCCCGGGGCATCCCATTGGGACGCATCGGAACTCCGGATGACATTGCGGTCATCGTTCAATTCATCGCGACGGTGCAGCCAAATTATCTGACGGGCGAGATCATCGACGTCGATGGCGGCGCCTTCATCAACTGAGCTTGCGGTTATGACTTCAGCAATCAAAGACACTCCACTTTCGATATTGCTGATTCCGGCGTCGGTGATCGGCTGCCTCATGGTGTTGTCCGCCGCGTTGATGCTGGGCATCTCTGTTCTCGACAGCTTTCCGGGGTGGACCACTCTTACCTTCGAACATTATCGCGAATTCTTCGAGAACCGATTTCTCCTTCAGGCAGGATTACGAACAATCTCGCTTGCCACGGTAGTGACCCTCATCTGTCTGTTATTCGGCTATCCCGTCGCCTGGTTTCTTGTCCTTGGCCGCTCCAGAATCGCGCACCTGGTGTTCCTGGCCGTTCTGACGCCGCTCATCGTCAGCATCGTGGTTCGGATGTTCGGTTGGACCATCCTGCTCGGTAACGAGGGATTGCTTAACAAATTAATGGTCGGGCTCGGTATCATCGCTGCACCTGTGCAAATGATGCGCAGTTTCTGGACGGTCGCGGTTGGTCTGATCCACATCTTCCTCCCATTCATGATCCTGTCGCTTACCTCTACGCTCGGCCGGATCGACCCGTCACTGGCGGAAGCAGCGGCAACTCTGGGTTCGCGCCCCATCCGCTCCTTTTTCCAAATCATTCTTCCGCTTTCGGCACAGGGCATTGCGACCGGAAGCATCATCGTATTTTGCCTGACAACGGGCGTGTATCTCACGCCATTCTGGTTGGGCAGAGGCAACGTGACTGTGCTCGCCACTGCAATCCAGCAACAGATCCTTGAAACCGGCGACTGGCCCACGGGCGCGGCTTCTGCGATGCTTCTTACGTTCTTCACGCTGCTTCTCGTGGCGGGATACAGCGTCATTATTCGCCGATTGGGGAGGCGCTGACGATGGAGACCGCTCGCTCGCTTCCGTCCGTTTGGAAGGTGATCAATCTTTGGATCGTCTGGATCGTGGTAATCTTCTTGTTGCTGCCGATCCTCATCGTCATTCCAAGCGCGTTCAACACCGACTCAACCGTAACGTTTCCGATCCACGGTTTTACGCTCAAATGGTTCGCAAACGCGATTTCCCGAGCCGAATTCATCAGATCGTTTTTTCTGAGTGCCTCCGTTTCCGTTGTCGCAACCCTCATATCGCTCGCCGCCGGCGGGCTGGCCGCCTATGCGATGGTACGCCGCTCGTTCCGCGGCAAAGCGCTACTCGAGCTCGTGCTACTCTCGCCGCTGATCTTCCCCTCCATCGTGCTGGCGATCGCGCTGACGATGGTCCTGGGCTCGCTTGGCCTCCTACGTACCTTTCCCGGATTGATCGTTGCGCACACGATCGTGACGCTTCCTTATGCCGTTCGAGCGATGATCGGTACCTTCCACAGCATAGACCCGAGCCTAGAGGAAGCGGCGGCCGTTCTGGGAGCGCGTCGAATATTCGTTTGGCGTGAAGTGCTAGTGCCCCTGCTTCGGCCCGGGCTTCTGGCGGCGGCGATCTTCGGCCTCATCATGTCCTTTGACGAGTTCGCAGTGTCGTTCTTCGTCGTGGGTCCCGGCATGACGACGCTGCCGATCGAGCTCTTTAACTACACGGAATTCTACTCTGATCCGACGATCTGCGCCGTATCGACCATTCTGATAATTCTATCGGCTCTGGCGGTCGTCGCGATCGAAAGATCGGTGGGCCTGGCGAAACTGATGAGCTGAGAGCGAGATCTTGGCTCATCGAAACCTCAAGGAGGACAGAGTGACAAATTCAACTAAGCCTGGCGCTCTGGAAAGCGGCGCGCCGCAGGGCAATTCGGACGCGTTTCGCCGTGCGTTAGGCCACTTTGCGACCGGTGTAACAATCATAACGGCCGAATCTGACGGCGTGCTCGCGGGTATCACGGCCAACTCATTCAATTCGGTCTCGCTCGATCCGCCGTTGGTCCTTTGGTCCGTCAAGAAGACGTCCACCAGCTGGCCTACCTTTGCGGCGGCAAAGTCGTTCGCTATCAATGTCCTTGCTTCGGACCAGGCTCCGTTGGCCTCTCAATTCGCGAAGTCGGGGACGGACAAATTCAGGGACGTCGATTGGAAGCCGGGAGCAACTGGCGCGCCGCTGCTGGGTGGGGTGACCGCACAGTTCGAATGCGCCCGCCGCGTAGAATATGAGGGCGGCGATCATCTCATCGTGGTCGGCGAAGTAAGCTACTTCGCCCGTTACGAACGTCGGCCGCTTGTGTTTACTCAAGGGCGGTTCAGCCTTGCGATCGACAACCTGGACGCAGCGCCAACTAGCGCCAACCTTCGAGATGCGCCGTACCCGACCTTTCTCACCATGCTTCGGCGCGCGTTCTTGCAGAGGGCGTCTGAGTTTCGCGAAGAAGCTCACTCCGTCGGCTTCACGATGAACGAGAGCCGTTTGATGTACCACCTCGAACTTAGTCCGGGCCTTCAGCTCGAGGGGCTCGCGCGGGTCTCGCTCCTGGATCTGGATGCGGCAAGGGATGGAATAGCTTCTCTGGAGCGCAAAGAATGGATCGGTCGTGGCTCAGACGGCTCGCTGCAGCTTACCGTGCTCGGTGTGGAGCAAAATGCGAAACTTGCTCGCCTAGCGCACGGAGCGGAAGCCAATAAGTTGATGCGCTTCTCTGCAGCAGAGATCAGTAAGGCGCGGGAGATCATTGAGGCGTTTGGCGGGAGGCTGGACAATGTTCCGGCCTATCGAGAGCCGCAATAGGAAATACACGTAGGCAGCGGAGTCGAAGCAGATGACAAATCCTCTCTGGAACAGCAACAAACTCAAACTCGGAATATTTGGGACGAACGGAAAGGGCGGGGCGCAAACGAGGGTGCCCGAACTCTATCAACCTACGTGGCCCAACTCCGTTCGGACCGCCCAGACGGCCGACGGCGCGGGCTTCGAGGCGATCGTAGCTTATGCGCGGTGGAAGGCTTACATGCCTGGGAAGCCCGATCACACGAGCGGTATCGTTCTGGATCCGTTTACCTGGTCCGCAGGCATCGCTCAGGCGACCAGCTATTCGGCTGTCATGCCGACGTCGCATGCGCCGACGATCCACCCGATAACCTGCGCCAAGCAGTGTGCTACCATTGATATCATTTCTGGCGGTCGACTCGGTTTGAACATCGTCGGTGGATGGAACAAGCACGAACTGGAGATGTTCGGCGCGCCGATGCGCGAACATGACGAGAGATACGAACAGCTCGAAGAATGGCTGACCGTCATCAAAAAGATGTGGATGGAGAAA
Source organism: Bradyrhizobium sp. LVM 105 (assembly GCF_003957705.1). Classification (NCBI taxonomy): domain Bacteria; kingdom Pseudomonadati; phylum Pseudomonadota; class Alphaproteobacteria; order Hyphomicrobiales; family Nitrobacteraceae; genus Bradyrhizobium; species Bradyrhizobium sp. LVM 105. Next base: position 329,690 of record NZ_QZMV01000007.1, read on the forward strand.
GAGGAATTCGACTACGCCGGCAAGTTCTACCGAGTGTCGCGCGGTGCGTCCATGCCGAAACCGGTACAGAAGCCGCACCCGCCTATCATGAACGCCGGCGGATCGCCACGTGGCATGAAGTTCGCTTGCCAGCACGCCGATCTGTGTTTCGTCATCTTGCAATCCGACGATCCGGTCGAGTGGAAACGGCAGATCGACATGTACAAGAACACCGCGCGTTCGTTCGGGCGCGAAGTTCAGGTTTGGACCTATTGTCCCGTCGTTCAGCGTGACACCAAGGAGGAGGCTGAAAAGTATCTTCATTACTATGCGGTGGAGATGGAGGATGTCGAGAGCGTTGATGCCTGGTCCGCTGGGGTAGGTGCGCAGTCGCAGATTGCTTCACCGGAGAAAATGAAGGAACTCCGAAAGAGGGTCGCCGCTGGCGCCGGCGGTAACATCCTCGTCGGAACTGCGGACATCATCGCGGAGAAGATGGACGGTCTGTGCGCGGCGGGCCTTGATGGGGTCCTGTGCTCGTTCGTCGACTTCGACGACGGGCTTCACCGCTTCATCTCTCACGCGCTTCCACTTCTCGAGCAACGTGGTCTGCGCGCACCATTCAAACCGAAGCTGGGGCGCGAGGTCGCGGCATAACGGAACAAGCGACGGCCTGCCGACCATTTAGCTGATCGGCAGGCCCGGACGTTCACGCTGCCGCTTCTTTTCGAACCAGGGCAGCGCCCAAAACCATCGCCCGCATTTTTGCGTCGGCGATCTCTCTCGAAAGGTATTTCATGCCGCAGTCGGGAGCTACGATTATGTCCTCGGCTGCAACGTACGGCAACGCACGCCGAATTCGGGCGGCGACTTCTTGAGGCGTTTCAACCTTCTCGGTGGAAAGGTCGATCACGCCCAATAGAATCTTCTTTCCGCGAAGCTCGGTCAGCACAGAGCAGTCGAGTGATGACTGGGCGGTTTCAAGGGATATCTGTTTGCAGGAACAGCCCTTGAGCTGAGGGAGGAATGAGTAACCACTGGGGCGAGAGTGGATGATCGCCGCATATCCGAAGCAGATATGCACAGCCGTCGTCCCATCGATGCCCTCGAGAGCTCGATTCAGTGCGTCAAGGCCGTACCTTTCGGCGTCCGCAGGCCGGGCCTGCATATATGGTTCGTCAATCTGGACAATGTCGGCTCCGGCCGCGAAGAGATCGCGGATCTCCTCATTCACAGCTGCAGCGTAATCCATGGCTGCTTCCTCCGGCGTCCGATAGTAGTCGTTCTGCGCTTGCTGCAGCATCGTGAACGGGCCGGGTACCGTGATCTTCACTTTCCGATCTGTATGGCGCTTAAGGAATTTGAGATCGTCGACCTCGACTTGGGCAATTCGCCGGATACGACCGACGATCCGAGGAACTGGGTTGGAATGTCCCGAGCGATCCAGCGCGGTGCCTGGATTGTCCAAGTCAACTCCCTCCAAAGCCGTCGCGAACTTGTTGGAGTAGCTCTCTCTGCGAATTTCCCCGTCAGTAATGATATCAAGACCCGCGGCTTCCTGGGCCCTGATCGCAAGGACGGTGGCATCGTCGTGTGCTTCGCTCAAAAATTGGCCGGGAATCCTCCAGAGTTCCTTGGCCCGAACACGTGGCGGGAAGCGCGCACCGAGCTTTTCTCGGTCGATAAGCCAATCCGGTTGAGGATAGCTCCCGACGAGCGTCGTAGGAAAGAGCACGTTGGTATCGTTCATCTTGGGAGTCCAATTGAGCAGGCTGATAGCGCTGCGAGTTCAGAGATAGGCTCCATCCACCGGGAGGGCGACGCCCGAGATGTAACCGGCGCCCTCGGACACCAGGAATTCGACGGCGGCGGCCACGTCTTCAGATGTCCCGGCGCGCCCCAACGGATAGCCTTCCAGCATTCGAGCCTGCTCGTGGTCCGGCAACGCATCGAATCTTCCCCTCACTCGAGTTCCCGGCTGACCGAGAATGAGTCCAGGCACGATGCAATTGACGGTGATGCCGTTCTTGCCGACATCCTTCGCGAGCTGAGCTGTGAGTCCGATCAGCGCCGCCTTGGCGGTCGCGTAAGCAAGACGGCCAGGTACCGTCGTAGGCGGTCCCTTCTCTCCGAACGCCAAAATGGAGGAAAAGTTGACGATACGTCCGAAGCCCTTCTTCGTCATCCCGGCCATCACGGCTTGGGAAAATAGAAAGGTGCTGGTCACGTTGAGGGCCATCACGTGATTCCAGAGATCTAGATCGATGTCTTCGATACCGAGAGTTTTCTTTGGACCGCCGCCGCCGGCGATGTTGATGAGCGTATCGACGGTCCCGAAAGACGCGATCGCTTGGTCTACCGCACGCTTCACATCTCCGGGGCTGGTGACGTCCGCTACGCACGAATGGACCGTCGTGCCTGCGATGCCGCCGGCGGCTTCCTTCAGAGCGTCCTCATCGCGGTCTACGAGCGTAATCCCGAAGCCAGCCGCCGCTAGTCGCGCGATTGTGGCGCGGCCTATTGCTCCGGCGGCCCCCGTAACGATCGCAGAACGCTCCATGTTTCCCTCTCAAAATAGGTTTCCTGGGAGAGGACCTTTCCATGGATTGGAGGGGCGGTCAAATTATGATGCGTCTGTATCGCATTGCAATTTAAACAGCGGAAATGGCTCGCGCTGCGTGCACTGCGAGAGGGGCGAAACGTTTCTCGAAGTCGGCTGGAGACCACTCGGCCAGTGATCCGGCGACGTGAACCGCACCGATTGGCTTTCCGGTATCATCGAGAATCGCGACGCCGCATGCGATTTCGCCGACCATCATTTCTTCGACGACGACCGCATAGCCCGCGTCGCGCGCCTCTTGAACGCGAGTGAGGATATGCTCCTTGGCAATCGTGGTCTTAGGCGTCACTTTGACAAGCTCAGACCGATTTAGGATGTCCTTGACCTGCTCGAGTGGAAGTTTCGACAACACGGCGCGTCCTCCTGACGTGCAGAACGTCGGAACGCTTCTTCCGCTAAGGTAGCCGTAGAGGCTGTCCCGTTTGCTTTGCAGGCGGACGAGGTACAACATTGCCACATCGTCGAACAAGCTGAGATCGATGCGCTCCTGAGCGTCGCGTCGAAGCTCGGCCAAGATCGGCAGAGAGTGCGTGATCAGCGGATGTCCGCGCAGATAGTCGAACGATCTCTGTAGGAGGCGTCGACCTGGTCTATGACCAAGACTCGTCCTCTCAAGATACCCCAGCTTGACCATAGTGTGGACGAGTCGTTGCGTCGCGCTCTTGTCCAAATCGGCCGCTTCCGCAAGTTCCGATAGCGACAGAGCGTTCGTGGAGTCCGCAAACCCCTCCAGTATTCTAAAGGCCTTGCCGACCGACTTTACGTAGAGTTTGTCCTCGCGATCATCCGATCGAGCCGCCTGCTTTCGTCCGGTTGCACGCTTGGCCATTCTCCCAGTTCTCCCTGCTCATTTCTTTGAATTCCAACCCGCGTGGGGGCGTTGACGCCATGCGCCGGAACGGACATTATATAACGATCCAGTCGTATCGTATTGCAATACGACTGAAACGAAGTGAAGGGGTCGTCCATTGTGCGCGCAATATAATCCGGCCGAATTTCGGCCGCTCACCTTCCACGATGCGGTGCCGGCATTCAAGGAGGGACAAAGCAACCCACGAAAATATCTGGAGAAATGTCTGGAAGTCATCGAGGCTCGCGAGCCCGTTGTGCGTGCTTGGGTGGAAATGAACATCCCCGAGGCGAGATCGGCCGCGGATGCTTCGACCAAACGCTACCAATCAGGACGGCCGCTCTCTTCCATCGACGGTATGCCAGTCGGCATCAAAGATCTTTTGATGACCAGGGATATGCCCACCCGCATGGGCTCGCCCTTGTATGAAAACAACTTCCCAAAGCAGGACTCTGCCTGCGTTCAAGCGCTTCGGAGTGCCGGCGCGGTCGTCTTAGGCAAGACGGTGACCACCGAACTGGGGATGTCCCATCCCGGGCCGACCACTAATCCCTTTAGCCCGATTCACACCCCTGGAGGATCCTCAAGCGGATCGGCAGCGGTTATCGGAGCGGGGATGGTGCCTGCGGCGATCGGAACGCAAGTGGTGGGTTCGGTCATCCGACCCGCAAGTTTTTGCGCCAACTACGCAATCAAGCCGACCATGGGCGCCTTGAACCGCGGAGAACGGCAAGGCTTCAGCCAAAGCCATATCGGCGTCCACGCGGGCAGTCTCGCAGATATGTGGCACGTCTCCATTGAAATGGCGAAGCGTTCGGGTGGAGATCCAGGGTATCCAGGTCTCTTCGGAGGCACGGAACTCCATGCGGCGGAGCGTCCGACCCGGCTCATCGTCATGGAAGCGCAGGGGTGGCCCGAACTGGACCAGGCCACGAGAGGTGCATTCGAGGGCTTCCTATCCGACCTGGGTCGTGCAGGCGTCGAAATCATTCGTCGCACCGACCATTCTCTCGTTGAGGCTTTCGAGCAGGCGATCAGCCAGAGCCTTGAAATCACACGGGACGTCTGCGCGTACGAGATGCGCTGGTCTCTAGAGAATCTCGTGCAGCAGTTCGGCGGAGGGCTTAGTGATAGCCTCACTTCGCGCCTGGAAATTGCACGGCAAATGACCCAGGACGATTATCGCCTCGTGATCTCGAGACGCGCAGCGGCCAGAGCCGCCCATGCCACAATCGCCCATATCGCCGACGCCATCATCTCCCCGTCTTCGATCGGGCCCGCGCCGCGACTCGATAACAAAGGCGTGGACTCGGGCGTCGTCCATACGACCGGTCTGCCCAACTACAATGCCGTAACCTCGCTGCTCGGAGCCCCTACGATCACCATACCTATGCTTGCGGTTGGGGGGCTTCCCGTAGGAGTCCAGGTGGTCGGGCAGCCGCACACGGACGATCATCTCGCCGGTATCGCGCGTTGGATTGCGGAAACAATCCCGGCGCGTTCAGTCTGAACCAAGAGGACGTGCGTCCGGCGCACGTCCTCTTTCGCTTCTAGTCGCAAAACGACTGGTTTCCGCGCGCATCTCGTGCGGAGCGCTATCGCCTAGTGATCTTTCGCGATCCGCTCGCGCCCCTGCGGCAAAACGACGAACCCGCGCATTCCTCGTCCTCGCGTGAACCTTTTGTGTTGCAAGCAAAGCCGTGCTGCGATCTAATACAAATAAATTCGGTCGTATCGCATTGCAATTCAGGCGGCGCGACAGTCAAGTCGATTGATGTCTGCATTAATGGAGGGACCAATGCGTAATCGTAGAGAGATCCTGGCCGCCGCCGCAGTCGGAATTGCGACACCGTCGCTGCTTCGACGAGCTTGGGCACAGCAAGATGCGATCGAAATCGGCAGTCTGGTTTCTCTCTCCGGCACGTTCGCCAACATAGGAGAACAGGTGGACATTGGCAGCAAGATTGCCATTGAGCACTACAAAACCGCGGCGGGACGACCGCTTCGCTATGTCCAATTGGATGATCAAGGAGACCCGGGCCGGGCAGTACGGCTCACTCAAGATGCTATTCGTGACCGCGGCATTCGCTTCTTCATGAATTGCACCAATAGCGCAATTGCGCTGGCCGTCGCGAAGGAGGTCGCGAGCAGCGGAGGCGTCTACATCAATCAGGCCGGCGCAGACGAGATGACCGGCTCACTCTGCAACAAGAACACCTTTCGATGGCCCGTTGCGACCTATAGCGCGGTGAACACGACGGTTCGCCCATTTATGATGAAGTACCCCGATGCAAAAAAATGGTACACGATCACGGGCCAATACGTCTTCGGGGATAGCCTTCTGAAGAACCTGAAGGATGTGGTCGGTGAACTTGGCGGACAGCACGTCGGCAACAGCTATCATTCCTTGAGCGACCGCGAATACAGCGGCTTCATCACCGCGGCGATTGCTGCGCAGCCCGATGTGCTGTGCATTTGTAATTTCGGGAGCCAGACCATCGACGTGTTGCGGCAGGCGGTCAGCTTCGGAATGAAACGCAATACAAAAATCGTCGTCGTTTGGTCGACAGGGCTCGACCAATTCCAATCTCTGGGCCCCGATATCTGCGAAGGCGTCTATTTTGGCGCGAACTATTGGCATGGCGTCGATGCGCCAGGCAACCGGCTGCTCACGGGCGTAATCAAAGACAAGCTGAAGGTGACTCCCAGCTATCTCCTGACGGCCGGGTGGGCGTGCACGCAGGCAACCGTCGAGGCTCTCAATAAGGCGGGGAGCGCCGATGTGCCGGCGGTGATCAAAGCTTTCGAAACGCTTAGCTATGAAGGGCCGACGGGACTCGAGAAAGTCCGGGCCGAAGATCATCAGGTTCTGAAAGACTACTATCTTCTGTTGGGTAAGCCTAAGGCCAAGATGCGCGACAAGGACGATTACGTAGATGTCATCGCGGCCGAGAAGGCATTTCTCTCGCCCGATAAAACAGGCTGCAAGCTGTAACTTCGCCCTATGTCCGCTCAAGTCCTCATTTTCGGAGCGCTTAATGGCGTCGGCATAGGGATGATCTATTTCATCCTGTCTGTCGGGCTCACCATGATCTTCGGTCTCATGCAGTTCGTGAATTTCGCTCATGGGGCTTTTTACATGGTGTCCGCCTACGCGGCGTTTGCGATTGCGCAGTGGACCGGAAGCGTTCTTCCGGCCCTCCTGATCAGCCCAATTCTGGCCGCCATTTTTGCGCTCGTTTCCGAACGGCTGCTACTGCAGCGGACGTACAGTCTGCCTCACGAGGCGCAGATCCTGATTACCTTCGCGCTCGCCATCCTGGCGCAGGAGTCGGTAACCATGATTTTCGGGACCTTGGGAAAAAATGTGCCGGTTCCGGAGGTCTTCAGCGGTGTCCTGATCCTCGGTGGCTTCGTGTACCCCTCATATCGACTTTTTGTAGTCGGTGTTGCGGTCGCGGTCGCGGTCGCCATGTGGATCGCCATTGAACGTACTCGTTTCGGCGCCATGGTGCGAGCCGCAGCGGAGAACGCCGAAATGATGGGCCTCCTTGGATTTGATTCGCGCAAGGTCTTCATGGCGGCTTTTGCTTTCGGAGGTGCGCTTGCCGGTCTCGCTGGCGCTCTCGCCGCACCATTGCGCGGCGTGGAGCCCCTAATGGGACGTGAGGCTCTGGCTATCGCTTTCGTCGTCGTAATTCTCGGTGGGCTCGGAAGCTTTAGCGGAGCTCTCCTTGCCGCACTGCTGATCGGCATCACGCAATCCCTCATGAGCATGATCTGGCCGGGAGGAGCTCATCTCATGATCTACGGAGTAATGACGATGATCCTGGCGTTTCGGCCGACCGGGCTCATGGGGCGCTCGTGATGACTAGCGAAGGGCTCCGTTTCCCGAATGGGACCACCATCGCTATTGCGGTGTTTCTTGCTGCCATGCCGTGTATTCTGCCGTCGTTGACATTGGCGAGCGAGATTCTGGTGCTGGCCACCGGGGCTTTGAGCTGCACCTTGCTTCTCGGCTCGGTCGGGCTTCTTTCATTTGGTCAAGGTCTTTACTTCGGCCTGGGCGCGTACGTGTCCGCCATACTCATTCGCGACTTCGAAATGACCGCGTTGGCGGCCACAATAGTTGCTTCGTTGGCCGGGTGCCTGCTGGCAGCAGCCGCAGGCCTTTTGATCGTGCGACGGCAGGGCGTGTATTTCGTCATGCTCACTTTGGCGTTCGCGCAGATGGGCTTTTTTCTCGCCTTAGCCTTCCCGAGGCTCACGGGCGGCGAGAACGGGTTCGGAAACGTCCCACGGACGACCATTGCGTTCGGACAATTCTCGTTGTCAAATCCCCTGCTGCTTTATGCTTTTCTCGCGTTCCTTTCCTTCGCGGCGTTCGCGCTGGTGCAGAGAATAGTCGCGTCGCCGTTCGGAAGCGTTCTCAATTCGATCCGCTACAATGAGAGCCGTTCTGAGGCGCTCGGATATGACGCGCGGCGTTTCAAACTGGCGGCGGTCACCATGGCGGGCGGTATCGCCGCCTTGGCCGGAGCGATGAACACCCTGATGCTCAATTTCGTGCCGTTGAGCGCCATCGACGTGGAAACGAGCGAGCGATTGTTGATCGCTTCTCTGATCGGAGGAGTTGGATCTCCCCTTGGTGCGCTCATCGGCGCGTCGGTCCTGAGTGCAATGTCCGATTTTCTTTCGCCCATTTGGCCGCGCTGGTCCACTATCGTCGCACTGCTCCTGATAGTGACCGTGCTTTTCCTGCGTGATGGGCTCTTGGGGTTGGGAGGCGTGCTGCGGCGGCAAGGCAAGGAGCTGCCGAATGGCTGAGATCCTTCTTACCGCGCAGGGCTTAGGCGTTCGGTTCGGCTCGTTCAAGGCAATCGAGGACCTGAACCTCTCGATCGGCCGGGGGACTCTGCACTCGGTCATTGGGCCTAACGGCGCTGGAAAGACCACGTTGTTCAACGCGTTGAGCGGAACGCGCATCCCCACGCAGGGCGAGATAAGGTTCCAGGGGCATCCAATCACGAACGTCCCCGCGCATAGTCGCGTCCATCTGGGGCTTTCGAGGTCTTTCCAGCTGACCAATATCTTCCGGGACCTCTCCGTCGCCGAAAATATCCTATTGGCGCTGCAAGCTGTGGCCGGAAGAGAGGCGTGGGCATTCTGGCGCAATCGCGACCCCTTAAAGGTATCCAAGAAACGCGCCGCGGAATTAGCGGACACGGTTGGTTTGTCGGCCCGCTTTGAAGCACGCGCGCGCGACCTATCCCACGGGGCCCAGCGCGCTCTTGAGATAGCCATGGCTCTTGCGTCTGACCCCAAGCTGCTGTTCTTGGACGAGCCTCTAGCTGGTATGGGTCTCGATGATGTTCATCGGACGAAGCTCCTCATCAAGAGTCTCGCCCCGGAACGTACGGTCGTTCTGATCGAGCACAACATGAGCGTCGTTCTGGATATCTCGGATACGGTCACGGTGCTCGCCCAAGGAAAGAAGATCGCCGAAGGTTCGCCTCAAGCCATCAGGACGAACGTTGAAGTAAAAAACGCGTATCTCGGATCTGCAGCATGACTGGACTTATCGTTCGCGATCTGCACGCCTGGTACGAGAAGAGCCACGTTCTGCAAGGCGTGGACGTGCAAGTTCAGCGAGGTCAAACGGTAGCTATTCTTGGCCGCAATGGCGCTGGGAAAACGACTACTCTGCGATCAATCATGGGTTTGGTCCATGCCCAGGGAACGATCACGTTCGACGGCAACCCGTTGTCGGAGCTTGCTACGCACGAAATAGCCCGCCGCGGTCTCGCGCTGGTACCGGAAAACAGAGCGGTCTTCACCACACTAGACGTACAGGAAAACCTCAGTATCGCTTTTCGTAAGGGTTCGCCATGGACGCCCGACGCAGCCGCCGAGCTGTTTCCGTCGCTCAAAAGGAGATGGAAATCGGCTGCCGGCCGACTCTCCGGCGGCGAACAGCAAATGCTCGCGATCGCGCGGGCGCTGATGACGAACCCAAGTCTCCTGCTGTTGGATGAGCCGACCGAGGGGCTGGCGCCTGTGATTGTCGACGAGCTCGTTCAGCTCATGCTTTCCCTGAAAGCCCGTGGGCTCACCATTCTTCTTGTTGAACAAAGCATACAGGTCTGCCGCGCGGTCGCCGATACTCACGCCATACTGGACGAGGGGCGTGTGGTCTGGACTGGAACTACGGCCAGTTTGTCGTCCTCAGGCGAGGTTTTGGCGAAACATCTTACTTTGGAAAATGCGTAGCTAGACGGTCGAGAGTCAAATGGCGCGACAAATCGTATTAGGACCTGCAGTCCTTCAGCATGACTTCCGGCCGAGCCATGCCGATGAGCTATCGACTGCTCGGGAACGATTTCGAAGGTTGGCGGCGCGAGGGTATCTGGCGGCAACTAGAAGCTTCGGTCGGTCCAAGATAATTCGTGAGTTGGATCCAACCGCCGAGGAGACGCTGTTCTTTCCTGGGCGGGCAGGCGGCGCAGCGTCGATCATCACTCTGGAGAGGACATTGATCCTTATCCAGGAAAGGATACGTCGCCACCGAGGGACGCCTCGGCCAGCTTTCGACGCGGAGGCGCTCCTAAAGAACTGGCTTACTTCCGATCAGTTGACCCAGTTCGAAGCTACAAGGACGTTCGTCGTGGTCGGATGCAGCGGTGCGAGATATCGTATTTCTGCCAGGCCGGTCCCCAACGTTGTCAGCTTGGATAAGCTAGGCGATATCGAGATCACCCCCCTTACCGGCGCAAAAATCCGTTCCGAACTCAGCATGCTGATATGGAAGATCGTATTGGAGACGGGCAAGCCTGAGCTTCTTAAAGGAATGCAGAAGTCGAGTGGACCGATAGCAGATTGTGTGCCGGTCCTCTTTCCGCCGGCATAAGTCGTCGATCCATAGTCTGCTAAGTATCGTATCGAGAAGCAGAGAATGATGAGTTCGCTCGGACACTATATCAACGGAAATCGCGTCAAAGGCAAAGGCACGAGGACGTCGAATGTCTTCGATCCGGCGACCGGACAGCAGACTGCTTCAGTATCCTTGGCGACGGTTCAGGAGGTCGACGACGCAGTGGCATCCGCTGCTGCCGCCTTCCCTTCCTGGTCCGAGACCACGCCCCTCCGTCGTGCCAGAATCCTCAACAAATTTCTGCGCATTCTCGAGGAGCGCGCCTCGGATTTAGCGTCGGTCATCACCTTAGAGCACGGGAAAGTGCATTCCGACGCCCTGGGCGAAGTGCAACGTGGCATAGAAGTCGTCGAGTTCGCGATCGGCGCTCCACAGCTTCTCAAGGGAGAGATCACGGAAAACGTCGGAACGAAGATCGACAGTCATTCGGTCCGACAGCCACTGGGCATAGTGGCCGGTATTACGCCTTTCAATTTCCCGGTCATGGTCCCGATGTGGATGTTTCTGGTAGCCCTCGCTTGCGGAAATTGTTTTATTTTGAAGCCCTCGGAACGAGATCCTTCCGCATCGCTCCTCATCGCGGAATGGCTGTCTGAGGCCGGGTTGCCGCCCGGCGTCTTCAACGTGGTGCAGGGCGACAAGCTGGCAGTGGATGCGCTTCTCAAGCATAGCGAAGTCTCGGCGATCAGTTTCGTGGGCTCGACGCCGATCGCAAGATACATTTACGAAAATGCAGCTCGATACGGCAAAAGATGCCAAGCCTTGGGTGGCGCCAAGAACCACATGGTCATCATGCCGGATGCTGATCTCGACCAGGCTGTCGACGCCCTCATGGGCGCGGCCTACGGCTCAGCCGGGGAGCGGTGCATGGCGGTCTCCATTGCAGTCCCGATTGGCGACGGCACGGCAGACGATTTGGTGGAGCGGCTAAAGAAGCGAGTACGCGGTCTGCGGGTAGGTCCTGGTCACGACCCCGAAGCCGAGATGGGCCCGCTGATTACCAAGGAGCATCTCGATCGGGTGTCGGGCTACATCGAAGCCGGTGTTGAGGAAGGTGCGGACCTCCTGGTCGACGGGCGCGAGTTTCGGATGCAAGGCTATAACGGCTACTTCATCGGAGGATCGCTCTTCGACAGAGTAACCAGAGACATGAGGATCTACCGAGAAGAGATTTTCGGTCCGGTGCTGGCCGTCGTGCGTGCCGAGAGCTTCGACGCGGCGGCGGCATTGATCAACGGGCACGAATACGGAAATGGGACGGCTATCTTCACCCGGGACGGAAATGCGGCAAGAGAGTTTGCTCACAGGATCAAGGTTGGCATGGTCGGAATCAACGTCCCCATCCCCGTGCCGATGGCTTTCCATTCTTTCGGAGGGTGGAAGGCGTCTTTGTTCGGAGACCATCACATGCATGGTATGGAAGGGGTTCGCTTCTACACGCAACTGAAGACGGTCACCACGCGGTGGCCGAACAGCGCAAGTGCCGGGCCCGAGTTTATGATGCCTACGATGCGATAGGATGTTTGAAAGAGCTGTTTGAATGCGATGACACGGGAGAGACCAGGTTTATCTTGGACTTGGCGCCGAAGGAGCAACCGCCCCGGAAACTCTCAGGCAGAAGGACCGTGCCGTCGAAGACGATCTGGAGAGAGACACCGGTCGGTGTCCACCGAAGGGGACATCCGTCTACTCGACGGAAATCTCTCAGGTACCGAGACAGATGGGGCCGCTCCGATCGCTGATCGAGCGCATCCACTCCTCAAACCGAGAGACTGAAAAGATGAGCCAGATCGTCATAATCGGCGCCGGGATTACCGGCGTAACTACTGCCTATGCGTTGATCCAAGCAGGGCATCAAGTCACCATACTTGATCGCAATCGATATCCTGCGATGGAAACTTCCTTCGCGAATGGGGGGCAGCTGTCGGCAAGCAATGCTGAAGTCTGGAACAGTACGTCAACTGTGCTGAAGGGACTTAAGTGGATGTGGAAGCGCGATGCGCCCCTGCTGATGAGGCTTTCTCCGAGTTGGCACAAATACTCTTGGCTCGGGGAGTTCCTTTGGAACATCCAGTATCACGGCAGCAACACAGTCGCGACGACGCGCATGGCGATCGAAGCGAGGCGCCACCTCTTTGCTATCGCCGAACGAGAGAGCATTTCTTTCGATCTGGAGAAGAGAGGAATTCTTCACATCTACGACGATCGCTCGAGCTTCGAAGCGGCAGAACGGGTCAATACCCTCCTTCGACTGGGCGGCTTGGATCGTCGTGCAGTCACTCCGGAAGAGCTAAGGACAATCGAGCCTACGCTCCACGGCCAGTATTATGGCGGCTTTTTCACTGAATCAGACTCGACGGGGGACATTCACAAGTTTACCCGGGGTCTCGCAGAGGCCTGCAAGAGACGCGGCGCGACCTTCAGGCAGGAGGCCGATGTTGTCGGCATCGATGCCCTCGGTGGCACCGTCCGGGTGACGTGGAATTCTTGCGACGTTGGTACGAATGCTAAGAAGACCGATAGCCTGGAGGCCGATAAAGTCGTCGTGTGCGCTGGGGCAGCCAGTCGCCATTTTGCCTCCATGCTCGGTGACCGAGTTAACGTTTATCCCGTCAAAGGGTACTCAATAACCGTGCATCTTGAGTCGAGCGAGAGCAAAGAAGCAGCTCCCTACGTCAGTCTGTTGGACGATGCGGCCAAGATCGTTACCAGCCGTCTCGGTTCTGATCGCTTCCGTGTCGCAGGCACGGCCGAATTCACCGGTTTCAACCGTGATATTAGGATAGATCGGATCGAGCCACTTGTTGCCTGGGTAAGAGCGAAGTTTCCCGGAATAGATACTTCAAGAGTTGTTCCTTGGGCGGGTCTTCGGCCAATGATGCCGAATATGATGCCCATCGTGCGCCGGGGACGAAAGGCGGGCGTCTTCTACAACACCGGACACGGGCACCTCGGCTGGACGCTCTCAGCCCTTACTGCCGAGATGGTGGCGGGTCTAGTGGCGACGGAGAACTCCCATCTCGAAATGCCATCTAGAACCGCAGCGTAACAGCCTTCGCACGGTGTCGGTCCGAGTTTCCTTAAATGGACAGCTTCGCCCCGAAGGAGGTGCAAGACGTCATATTGAGAAGTATGCGCTCGGTGCCGCACATGCCGCAATTAACGAGTGAAACACTGTGCGCGGCAAGGTGACGTATGACGTTTATGTTAGCGGTAGACGGGAGCTCTTGGTCGTCCCGGCAAGTCATCCATTTCCAGCTGGATTCGGCGGATTTTGGCGGAAGAAGAGGCGAGCCGTGCGGGTGGTCAGCCAGACCATCCGCGAAGGCATAGAAAGCCGCGGGTATTACTATCGGCCTGGTCTGCGAAAATGTCGGAGCAGCTAGCAAATTCTTGCGCCCTTGGCGTTTCTGCTTCGATCAAGTAATCCGGAACTCGACCTCTATGTTGCCTCGTGTCGCTCGGGAGTATGGGCAAACCTCTTCGTGGGTCACCCTGATCATATCTTGGATCTCCGCCCGGTCGCGGTTCGGCACCGAAATTTCAAGCACGACCGCGAGTTCGAAAAAACCTTCTTGGTTTCTGCCGATCGTTACGTGAGCCGTTACAGTGGATTCGCGAATTGGTGCTTTGCGTTCCCGCGCCACCCGCATGAGTGCATTCTCAAAGCAAGCGGCGTAACCGGCCGCGAACAACTGTTCGGGGTTCGTAGCCACGCCCCCCGGGCCACCCAATTCCTTGGGATAAGCGAGTTGCAGATCTAGAACGCCGTCGGATGATTTGATGCTTCCTGCCCGGCCACCCACTGCAGTAACGGTTGCGGTATAGAGAGCTTCCATGAGTACTCCTTGTCGTCTATGCGCCGTGCTGCTCGGGTCGACTGTCAAGGCGCTCAGAAATCGCGGGCCAGTTCGACTGCCCGTCGCTTGCCCTCAGTTCTTGTCTCCAGGTCCACTTCGGATCCGAGGAGGGTCTTTTCGACGGCGATCTCACGAATGTCCGAGACGCCTATGAAGCGGAGCCACAGGTCCATGTAGGGGCTCTGCAAGTCGTAAGAGTCCCGTGGAGTAATCGAGGAGTCAGAGAAGTAGTCGAGACCCCGGGCGTAAACTACAACCGCCCGCTTGGCCTTCACGAGGCCGCCGAAGCCACGTTCATCAAAACTGAAAAGAATGTCCTTCTGCGTGATAAGGTCGATCAAATGCTTGAATCGATATGGAATGGAGGAATTCCACAGCGGCACCGCAAACACCATCTTGTCGGCGTTTAGAAATGGCGCCGCTAGGCGTCGGATGGTTTCCCACGCGGAGGCCTGTTCGTTCGTGAGAGGGGTACCCGATAAGCCCGCGTACTTGGCGTCCAGAGCGGCCTCGCCGAAGGTCGGAAGGTCGAGTGACCAAACGTCTAGCTTCTCGATCTCATCAGAAGGGTTTTTCGAGCGGTAAGTCTCGATGAATGCCTCGCAAACCTCGATCGAGGCAGAGCGTTGCTTTCGTGGCGATGCTTCGACGTACAGAACCTTGGACATGTTTCATCCTCCCGCGTCCCTCGTAACGCCGCCGAATTGACTTAACAAACGAATAAAAAGTGGTACACTGATCGAGAAAGTGGATCAATTGGCCATGGCATTCGAGCCAAGCTTGCTTCGAACTTTCGTTAAGGTTGCGGAAGGGCGCAGTTTCACACGTGCGGCGGAGGCTTTGAACTCCACGCAATCGACTGTGAGCGCCCAGATTCACCGGCTTGAAGCCCAGGCCGGTCAGGCGCTATTCGAACGCAACACCCGGAATGTGACGCTGTCGCGGGCTGGAGAAACTCTCCTCGGTTATGCGCGAACGATCTTGCAACTGAATGAAGACGCGCATGCCGCCCTCGTTGGAAGCCATTTCGCGGGACGATTGAAGATCGGTGTTGCGGAAGATCTCGTCGATGACTGGCTGCCGAAGATTCTCAAGCGCTACACTCGCAAGCATCCCGCTCTCGCTCTAGAATTGGAGATCGGTATTGTCACGCAGCTACTTCAAAAACTTGAAGCTCGGGAGCTTGATCTTGCAGTCGGCTCCATTTGCGATGCGAAAATAGCTGGTTGGCGCCTTTGGCAGGAGCCGCTGGTTTGGGCTTTTGCCGAAAAGCGAAACTTGCCTGATCCGCTGCCCCTCGCATTCTTTCCAGAGCCTTGTCCGTATCGGGATCTCGCGCTGCGCGCGCTCGCCAAATCGGGCTGCCCTTGGCAATTTGCGGGCTCGTCTCCGAGTCTCGCCGGCATGCGTGCTATCGTGAGGGCGGGTCTTGCCGCAACGCCGTTGCCGCGCGGATTGATTGGCGCTGGCCTACGTGTTGTTGAGGGGGAGAAGGGCCTGCCAACACTGCCGGATGTGGAATATGTTGTCCATATCCGAAGCGACGATCGAAGAGAGGCCGTGACCACGTTGGCAGGCCTTATTCGAGACGCGGCCGGTCGCACGTAAGCGCCACCGCCGCCGGTCAGTGACGCAATGTGCCGTCACCCGGTTTCTGCTTGTCGACGCGTAAGTCGGGTCGAGTAACTATATCTTTCGGCTGGATGTACGCTGAGCGACACTTCGACCATTTCATTTGAACTGAAAAAATACTGACGGCGGATCGAAAGCGCGTGGGCACCCGGTGCGACCATCAGGGGTTCAGCCAGGTCGCGAGAAACTCCTACTGCGCTTATATCTTGGCGGATCTCGATGAAGCGGCGGCCCGAAATCTTCTCCACGAGAGTGCCGAAGATATCCGGATGGCTATCCATCCTCAAGCGGACCTCCCGGGCAAAAGTGTCGTCTATGTAAACATCGGTCCAGCAGATCGGTTTCGAGTCACCCGGCACGATGCGGAGACTCGAGATGCGTAGCCAGCGGCGACCAGGCTGACAGCCGAGAGCTCGTGATAACTTTTCGTCGGCGACGATCTCCGAGACGCGTTGAACATGGCGTTCCGTCTCGACGCCAAATTGCTGAACAGCTTCTATCGATTCGAGCGACTGGGTGAATCCCCTCGCGCTGCCTTGCGGCGAAGATGCCTCGACCCTCGTTCCTGTGTTTCTCTTGCGGCTGACGATCCCCGAGGCCTGGAGCTCGCGCATGGCGGCCCGCACGGTGGATCGGCTAACGGCGAATTGCTCGGTGAGTTCAAGCTCGCTGGGTAGCAGAGAGCCTACCGGATATCGACCCTCGGCAATAGCTTCCATGAGGGTGCGAGCGACGAGGGCGTAACGCGTGACCACCTAAGGCTCCTATTCGGTAATCTCTTGTCATTAAGGCCTGAGCTTTCGAGACGTCAACGTTCGGCAAGAGGCGGGCTGACCCGGTCACAGCGACGATTCTCTCGATTTAAGCACTGCGGAGAAGGGTCAGGGGCAATCCAAATAGCAGAGTCCCGGCCGATCGAAACGGGCGCGTCAGTCTGCGTTTTGGCCGAGACGAACCATTTCCTCAGCGCCGGACACACCCGGGACCTCCGACGACTCGTGCGCCGCTGGTCCACAACAGGCGCTCCAAGGTGAAGTCTGCATTCCTTTCAACATGACCCGCAGCGCAGGCGCCAAGCCACGAAACGGAAGCCAAAGCCGTCGAACACGAGGAGGGAGCGACGCGGGCCAAAGGGTGCCTTTCAAACATCAAGTCGCTCTGATCCGCCTTCTTGCGGCCTTTGATCGTCGGCGACGGTTCCATATGCGATCAAATCAAAGCTTGACGCCGAATATGTACGAACATATAGATATGTACGAACATATAGAAGGGAAATGGGATGGGAAGCACGGTTTTTGATTCCGTCTTGTTTCGCAACATGTTCGGAACCGCCGAAATGCGAGCTGTCTTCGATGACGACGCTCTGATCGCTCGCTATCTCGAAGCTGAAGTTGCGTTGGCAAAAGCCCAAGCTCGATTGGGCATTGTGCCCGCCGCCGCTGCGGATGCCATCGCCGTCGCAGCGAGCTCCCTCAAATTGGATTCCGAGAAGCTTCGTCGTGAGACGGAGATCGTCGGATATCCAATCCT
Source organism: Bradyrhizobium sp. LVM 105 (assembly GCF_003957705.1). Lineage (NCBI taxonomy): Bacteria > Pseudomonadati > Pseudomonadota > Alphaproteobacteria > Hyphomicrobiales > Nitrobacteraceae > Bradyrhizobium > Bradyrhizobium sp. LVM 105. The sequence goes on from NZ_QZMV01000007.1 coordinate 347,092, forward strand.
CCCCCTCGTGCATCAACTATCTGAGGCCGCCGGCGAAGCCGGCCGCTACGTGCACTGGGGAGCCACTACTCAAGACATCATGGACACCGCTACGGTGCTGCAGATCCGGGCGGCGCTACGGATCATTTCACGCGACCTGGCCGAACTCAGCGCCATTCTGGCGATGTTGGCCCGCAAGTATCGCTCGACGCCAATGGCTGGACGGACTCACCTTCAGCAGGCCCTCCCAATCACATTTGGATATAAGGTCGCGATCTGGCTCTCGTCCATCGAGCGACATATCGAGCGCGTAGGGCAGGCGCTGCCACGTGTTCTGGTGGGAGAATTCTCGGGAGCGGCGGGAACGCTCGCTTCTGTGGGGGAGAAGGGTCTCGAGATCCAGAAGCTGTTCTGCGAGGAGCTAGGACTGAGGCAGCCGTCGATTACCTGGCACGTCGCCAGGGATGGTATTGCCGAGGCGGTGACTCTGCTCGGTCTCATTACCGGTAGCCTCGGAAAAATCGCGACCGATGTGATGCTCATGTCTGCTACGGAGTTGGGCGAGGTCTCAGAACCTTTTGTAAGCGGGCGCGGCGCCTCGTCCACGATGCCGCAGAAGCGCAATCCTATTTCAAGCGAATTGATGCTGGCGGCTGCGAAGTCCGTCCGTCAGCACGTCGCGGCGATGCTCGACGGCATGATCCATGATTTCGAGCGGGCGACCGGCCCATGGCATCTCGAATGGATATCATTGCCCGAGAGCTTTCTGTTGACGGCCTCATCTCTCGCCAACGCCAAGTTCATGCTCTCCGGTCTCCATCTGCACGAGGAGCGAATGCAAGAGAACTTGCACTTGACGCACGGCCTGATCGTAGCCGAAGCGGTGATGATGGCCGCTGCGCCCAAGCTCGGTCGTCAGCGCGCCCATGACCGGGTCTACGAGGCTTGCCGCCAATCGCTGGACGACGGCGGCGATCTCGTCGCGATCCTGTGCGCCATGCCCGATGTCGTGGAAGCCCTGGGCGGACCGGCCGCCGTACACAGTCGTTGCGATCCGATGAACTATGTGGGGCTCGCGCCGCAGATGGTGGACCGTGTGCTCTCGCGGCCCGCGCGAAACTGAACTTCGAGGAACGGTAGAAGGAGGTGGTCATGAGGAAAATATGGGTCGGTATCGCATTGGCGATCGTTGCCGCGACCGGTGGCTTCGCTTCCGCACAGGACTATCCGTCGCGTCACATCACGATGGTCATGCCCTTCTCGGCGGGAGGGCCTGGCGACACGATAGCCCGCCTGCTCGCGCAAGGAATGAGCACCTCGCTGAAGCAGCAGGTGATCGTCGATAACACGTCGGGTGCCGGCGGTCTGATCGGCAGCGCCAAGGTCGCCGCTTCTCCCGGCGATGGGTATAACCTTCTGCTCATCCACATCAGCCATGCGACGAACCCGGCACTGTATCCCAATCTTCGATACGATCCGGTTAAGGACTTCGAACCGATAGGTCTCGTGGTCGAGCTGCCTTCCGTCTTTGTGGCCAAGAAGGATTTGCCCGCGGCGAGCTTCGCCGATTTGATCGCCTATGTGAAGGCGAACCAGGACAAGGTAACCTACGCCCATGCCGGCATCGGCTCGGCGGCGCATCTGTGCGGGCTGCTCTTCCAGGCCGCCACCAACACCAAGATGACGCAGATCGCCTATCGCGGCGCAGGGCCCGCCATGAATGATTTAATGGGCGGGCAAGTCGATATCATGTGCGACCAGATCGTCAACGTGGTCGGGAACGTGCAGGGAGGAGCGGTCAAGGCCTATGCCGTGACGGGAGGAGAAAAAGCGGCGGCGCTTCCGTCCCTTCCGGTGGCAAGCGAATTGGGACTTCCGAACTTCAACTACAAAGTCTGGTACGGCCTGTTCGCTCCTAAGGGCACACCCCAGCCCGTCATTGACAAGCTCGCCGACGCCCTGAAAGCGGCGTTAGAGGTAGTGTGGTCAAAGAGCGCCTCGCGCAGCTGGGCGCAGAGCCCGTGTCCTCCGAACGTGCCAAACCAGGGGCGCTTGCCGAGCACCTCCGGGCCGAAATCGACAAATGGGCGCCGATCATCAGTGCTGCCGGCGTGACGGGCGCGCAATGACGATGTTGGAAAAGCCGGTGCGCACCGAGCGCGATGTATTTGGGGAGATCGATATCCCGGCGGATCGGTATTGGGGTGCGCAAACGCAACGCGCCCTGGAATTGTTTGCAATCGGGGAAGAGCGGTTTCCCGCCTCGCTGGTCCGCGCTTTCGGACTCCAGAAGCTCGCAGCGGCCCGTGCGAACCGCCGTTTAGGCGCGCTCGACGTCGAGCTTGCCGCCGCGATCGAGGCCGCCGCCGATGAGGTACGGCAGGGGAAGTTCGATATGCACTTTCCGCTTACGATTTGGCAGACCGGATCGGGCACGCAAACGAACATGAATGCCAACGAGGTGATCGCAAACCGTGCCAATGAGCGGCTCGGTCAGCCGCTCGGAACGAAATCGCCAGTGCATCCGAACGATCATGTCAACCGCTCGCAATCTTCGAACGACAGCTTTCCGACCGTGATGCATCTGGCGAGCGCGCTTGAATTGCGGGACCTGCTGATTCCTGCATTGATCGAGTTGAACGCCGCGCTTGAGGTGAAGGCCGCCGAATTCGAAGACGTCATCAAGATCGGCCGAACGCACTTGATGGATGCCGTCCCCATGACGATGGGCCAGGCCTTCGACGCATTTGCGTGGCAAGTCGCAAACGGAATTGAGCGGCTCGAGAATACGCTACCCCGTCTCGCCCGGCTTCCCCAAGGCGGGACGGCGATCGGTACAGGGCTCAATGCCCCCAAGGGTTTCGACGTGGCCTTCTGCGAGGAGGTGAGCGCGCTGAGCGGCGTCGAGTTTTCGCCTAATCCAAGCAAATTCGAGGGGATGGCCGCCCATGATGCGCTTGCGGAGGTGTCCGGAGCGCTGAACGTCGTTGCGGTCTCTCTCGCCAAGATCGCCAACGACATCCGTCTTCTCGGCTCCGGTCCGCGCTGCGGTCTCGCTGAACTCGTCGTGCCTCACGACGGCTTGACCTCGTCCATTATGCCGGGGAAGCGCAACCCGACTCTTGCCGAAGTACTCGCGCAAGCGACCTATCAGGTGGCGGGAAATCATGTCGCGGTCACGATGGCGGCAGCTGCGGGTACGTTCGAGCTGAATGTCGCGAAGCCTGTGATCATCTACAATGTCCTGCAGTCGATCCGCATTCTGGCCGATATCTGTCGAATATTCTCCAGAAGGCTTGTGAAAGACCTGGCGGTTGATCGCGCGCGGCTCGCTGCCAACGTCGCAAACTCGCTCATGATTGCGACGAGCCTGAATCCGGTTCTCGGATACGAAAAGGTAGCTCAGATCACTGCACGTGCTTTGAAAGAGGGTTGTACGCCGCGGGAAGCTGCGCTCGCGCTCGGTTTTCTCTCCGGCGAAGAATACGACCGGCTCACCGATGCGCGGCGAATGATCGGGACGAGCGGGACGGCCGACCTCGCTACCGATTAACGCAGTCGACGTACACAAAATACCGCTTCCATCTACGGATCGGTGCTGCTAGTCTTCTAAAGAAGAATAAATTCTTTCTTAAAAGAATAATGCCTGGAGAGGGGCGCGAACTGCGTTCCGCCTGGAGGCAATGCGGGAGGAGGAACCGATGACCAGCAAGGAATTCAACTATACGAATGGGCTGACCCGACGGGCTGCTCTCGGTGCGTTCGGCGCTGCCGCACTGGCGCTCTCCGGCCGCAGCGTCCAAGCGCAAGTTTCGAAGCCCGCTGAAATCAAGGTCGGAATCGCGACCTATCTGTCCGGGCCGGCGAGCGTGTTCGGTGTCCCGGCTAGGCAAGCTGCAGAGTTGCTTTTCCAAGAGCTCAACGACGCAGGAGGGATAGCCGGCGTAAAGCTCCGCCCGATCTTTTTCGACGAGGGACCGGGCGTCGATCACTTTGTCGCAGAGTACCGGCGGCTCGTGCAGAGCGAGAAAGTAGATCTGATGTTTGCGGCGATCTCGTCCGCCGACTGCCTCGCCTGCGCACCGATCGCAGAGGAGATGAAGCGTCCGACGCTTCTTTGGGATTGCAGCACGCAGCGCATCTTCGAAGAAGCGCGCTACGATTACGTCTTCCGCACAATCGGCAACAGCACCCCCGAGGTCTTGGCACCGGTTCTTTATCTGCTCAAGTACAAGCCGAACTTCTCGACAGTTGCCGTTGTCAACCAGGACTACGTGTGGGGTCGGGACAGCTGGGCGATGTTCAAGACTATCATCGAGAGACTGAAACCGGGCGTCCGCGTCGTGGCGGAGATGTTCCCGCGCTTCGGCGCGACCGATTATTCCAGCGAGGTGACCCGTCTTCTCGCGACGAAGCCGGACGTCGTTTTCAACGCTTCGTGGGGCGGTGATCTGGATACCTTTATTCGCCAGGCCGCGGACCGCAGGCTTCTCGAGCGCTCCTTGTTCGTGCTGCCGCTGGGGGAGTCGTCGCTTGAGCGTGTCGGGAAAAGCCTGCCGGCGGGACACATCATCGGTGCACGCGGCGATCATTGGTTTCTCCATCCCTCGCCAGAAGATGCCAAGCGCCTAGCGACGTTCACGGATAACTTCCGAAAGCGTACGGGGGTCTATCCGATCTATCCGTGCTTCCACATGGCGCAGGCCGTGTATGCAATGAAGGCGGCTTACGAAAAGGCGTTGGTGACGAAGGGCGGTGCCTGGCCGACCGACGCCGAATTGGCAGCCGCATTCAAGGGCCTTCAATTTCCGTCGCTGACCAGTTCGGTAAAGATCCGAGAAGACGGGCAAGGACTTGCAAACCAGCTCGTCGGCACGACGGCGACCGATCCCAAATACCCGTTCCCCGTCCTCACGGACATGGTCGTATTCCCGGGTGAGATGATTACCACTCCGGTCGGAAAGGTGAGCTTCGATTGGCTGAAGACGCTCGAGCCGGAGATACTCGCCCGAATTCCTCAACCTCTGACGTCCAAAGGCTAACTCAATCATGGGCTGGCTCGGCGACAACGGAATGCTATTCGGTCTGGCGGTGCTAGACGGACTTTCCTACGCCTCGGCCGTATTTATGGTCGCGGTCGGACTGAACCTCGTCTTCGGAGTGATGCGTGTACTGAACGTGGCGCACGGGAGTCTATATGCGATAGGGGGCTACGCCGCCGCGTCGCTGAGCCTCTTCTTGGGCGCGAGAGGCATGCCAGCCTGGCTTTCGCTGCCGTTGCTCCTCCTTTCGTCTGCGATCGTGGGGGCAATACTCGGGCCTCCCATCGAGCGTCTGCTGCGGAGCATGTTGGGACAAGAGGAGGTTCTTCAGCTTCTCGTTACGTTCGCGCTCTTCATGATACTCGAAGACCTTCAGAAACTTGTCTGGGGCGTTCAGCCGGTCGTTTCGGATGCGCCAGTCAAAGTGTTAGGCACTGTCGACGTACCGTTTGGGTCGGACGTAATTCCCTTCACAGCCTACCAGCTATATCTGTTGCCAGGCGTGGCGATCGTAACACTTGCCGGCCTCGCCTGGTTCCTGCGGCGTACACTCGCAGGCCGGATGATCGTCGCTGTGACCGTCGATCGAGAGGCGGCGCGCGCTATGGGTATAAACGCCGCAAAAGTAATGCTTCTGACTTTCACGGCAGGAGCGGCGCTCGCCGCTCTAGGAGGGGCGCTCGCATCACCAACCACTTCGCTCGTACCCGGGATCGGCGCTTCAACGATCGTGCTTTCGTTCGCAGTGGTGGCGACGGCGGGCCTCGGTCAGATTGAAGGCGCTGCCTTGACCGCCCTTATGATCGGGCTCGGCCGCTCGCTGGCGGTGTATTTCGCGCCCGAGTTCGAGGTGGTCGTTCCCTACATCATCATGGTGTCGGTTCTGCTGGTTCGCCCTCAGGGCCTTTTTGCCGTCCCGGAGACACGACGCATATGAACCGAAACGCTGATCTCGCTCTTGCGCTTCTGGCGGCTGCGCTCATCCTCAGTCTTTCCTGGGCTGTGCCGTGGTTGCGGTTTGTAATGACGGTCGCGCTTGCCAAAGGCTTAGCCGTGCTCGGCATTCTGCTGCTGCTCCGCGCAGGACAAGTGAGCTTTGGCCATGCCCTGTATCTTGCGCTGGCGGCATACGTCGTGGCGTTCGCCGCGGCGCGGGTTCCTGAGGTCCTCGTCCTTCTTCCGCTCGCCGCGCTTTCGGCAGCAGCTATCGGACTGGTCGTCGGGCTGTTCGTATCGCGCTACCGGGCAATCTTTTTCGGGATGCTGAACCTGGCTCTCAGCATGGTCTTTTACTCGATCCTCGATAAGTTCTACGAGGTGACACGTGGAGGAGATGGGGTCCGCGTCGCAACTACGAAGTTCGCGGGTGCGTCTCTTTCCCCAGAGCAGCAGTCTTGGGCGCTTCTCTGTCTGGCCCTGGTGCTTGCGATTACGTTTGGCGCCTTCGTGCGGCGCTACCTTTCCTCTCCGCTCGGAAGCGCACTGTCGGCCTTGAAGACACGTGAAGCGCGGCTCGAATTCATGGGGATCCCGGCGCGACGCGTACTTCTATCTGCATACGTGATTTCCGCCTTCATGGCGGGCTGTGGCGGCGTCTTGATTGCATTGTCAACACGGCACGTCACGCCGGCGTTGGCGTATTGGACCGCTTCAGGAGAGCTGGTGTTCATCGCCGTCCTCGGCGGGGCAGGCAGCGTCTTCGGGCCGTTCCTAGGCGCACTCGCCTACGAGCTGACGCGGACCTATGCGGCGGCACTTGTGGCCGACGCGTGGCAGATGATTCTCGGAGCCGTGCTTCTGATCGTCATATTGTTCGCGCCCGGGGGACTTTGGGGCGTCGGACGGGCTCTCGTCTTGCGAGGCCGCCAAACATGATCCTACTATCTGCAAAAGGGTTGAAACTCGCATTCGGCGGAGTCAAAGCAGCCGACGGCATCGACTTGGATGTCCGGAGCGGCGAGTTCCTCGCGATTATCGGTCCCAACGGCGCGGGCAAGACCACGTTCATCAACATGGTGACCGGCTATCTCACGCCGCAAGGAGGCGAAATCCAATATGATGGACAGTCACTTCTCGGCTTAGCGCCGCGCCGCCTCGTTCGTCTCGGCATTGCGCGGTCGTTCCAACTGCCTCAGCTCTTCCTTGAACACACCGTATTGGAAAACGTAACGCTTGCGATTGCCGCCCGCGAAGGGCTTTGGTCGCCAAGCCGACCGCTTATGCGAGCTGCGTGGCGTGGAGAAGCCGACGATATTCTTGGGCAGTTCGGTTTGTCGGAGATCGCCGACCGACGCGCCGATACTTTGAATGAGGGGGCACGCAAGCTAACCGACATCGCGATGGCGGTTGCGTTGAAACCGCGTCTCATTTTGATGGACGAACCGACGAGCGGGGTAGCGGCGTCGGAGAAGATCAGCATCGTCGAGACCTTGGTCCGCGTGCTCCGTACCGCAGGCGTTACGGCGGTGTTCGTCGAACACGACATGGAGGTCGTTTCGCGGTTTGCCGATAGGGTTGCGGTCTGGAATCAGGGAAAGATCGCAACGCTCGGACCGCCTGGCGATGTGCTGACCGACGCCAATGTATTGCGAGATGTAATCGGAATAGATCCCGAGGCAGGCAGTCATGCTGCAGCTTGAAGGCGTTTGCGCTGAGATCGGTGGAGCGCGAGTGTTGCGTTACGTTTCGATGACGGTTCCCGCGGGCGGCCGGGTCGCCTTGATTGGTCGGAACGGCGCAGGAAAGACGACGACGCTCCGGGCCCTGATGGGTCTCGCGCCGTTGCGCGAGGGAAAAGTCACTATCGACGGTAGGGACTGCGGAGCCGTTCCTGCCCACCGAAGGTGTGCGCTTGGCGTCGGCTATGCTCCGGAGGAGCGCAACCTGTTCGGCAGCTTCACGGTCCGGGACAATATGCTCTTGCCGGCTCAGGTTCTCGGGCTTTCCAGTCGAGAGTGCCAGCAGAGACTCGAGGCCGTATTCGAGCTGCTTCCGGAGCTTCGTGACTTGTCCAGCCGCAGGGCCGCGGGATTATCCGGCGGCCAAGGCAAGATGGTGGCGCTGGGCCGGGCTCTCATGGTGGGAACCCGCGCCATCATTCTGGACGAACCCCTGCAAGGACTCGCGCCGGCTTTAGCGCTTCGATACGTGGATGCTTTGCGGCGCTTACGTGCCGCGCTTCCAGAGGTCGCGATACTGATAACTGAATCAAGCCCCAATCTCCTCAAGTCGTTGGTCGAGAGGACGTTCGTCATCGAGCGGGGTGAGATATCGGCCACATAGCAACGAGTCGTTCATCTACTCGAGGCGCCTTCGCTGGACGGTATCGTGAACTAAGCTGGAGAAGCTAAATGAGATTGAAGGACAAGGTTGCAATCGTTACCGGTGGGGGTAGCGGTTTCGGCGAAGCCATTGCCAAGCGATTTGCGGCAGAAGGAGCCAAGGTTGTCGTCGCGGACCTGCGCGGAGAAGCGGCGACGAGGGTGGCGAGTGAAATCGGCAGCGCCGCGATAGCGGTGACTGCCGACGTGGCTCGCGCCGACGACGTAGCCGCGGTCGCAGAGGCGGCGGCAAGGTTGGGAACACCACAGATCCTGGTCAACAATGCCGGGACCACCCATCGCAATCAACCGTTGCTCGAAACGGACGAGATTTCCTTCGATCGCGTCTTCAACGTCAACGTGAAGTCGATCTACCATTTTGTGCAAGCCGTCGTGCCGATAATGCGGGACGCGGGAGGGGGAGTAATCCTGAACGTAGGTTCGACGGCCGGCATCCGTCCGCGACCTGGCTTGACTTGGTACAACGCTTCGAAGGGGGCGGTGAACTTGATGTCCCGTTCCCTCGCTGTCGAACTCGCGCCCTGGAAGATACGTGTCAACGCATTGTGTCCGGTGGCTGCAGAAACTCCTTTGCTCGAAGCGCTGCTAGGAGTGCCGGACACTCCCGAAAATCGCCAGAAGTTCATCGCGAGCATTCCGCTTGGTCGCCTCTGTCGCCCTTCGGATGTTGCCGCTGCCGCTGTCTACCTCGCTTCAGACGAGGCGGAATTCATCACCGGGGTGGAGCTTCCCATAGACGGCGGACGGACGATCTGAGTGTACCGGGATTCGCGGCCGTCAGTGGAGCCTGCCAAACGCGGAGGCAAAACGACGGCACGATCGCCCTTTGGGCGTCCTCCCGACTTGCCCGGAGCTTCGCAGGAAGCTCCGGTTTTTTTCCGAAATAAACCTTCCTTCAGGTAGCCCATTTGAGCTCCAAACAGGCCGCATTCGGTCGGACGGGCGGAACTCGCTATCGCGTCGCGCGGTTCCCCGGGGCAGTGAAGATCACGAGGTAATATTCGCTTATCCGAGGACTCTATGGACATTCCTCCACTCACCAAGAAGAGAAGCGGATGCCGGCTCGAGGGGCGTCACGTTTTGCTGTTCGGCGCCGGGACGGCAAACGAGGTCGCGGAAGGCTGGAGTTTGGGGCAGGTCAGCGACAAGGTCTATGGCGTCGGCAAGGCGACTGCACTCGTCTATGCCCGTCATGGCGCGGTCGTGACTTGCGTCGACGTCGACTTGAATGCGGCGGCTGCAACGGCCGAACTCATCCGGGGCGAGGGGGGTACCGCCTACGCGCTTGCTTGCGACGCAACTCGGTCTGATGATGTCAAGGAGACGATTGGAAAATCGCTCGCGCACAATGGCCGAATTGATGTGCTTCATAACAACATCGGGCTCGCAAAAATGGGTGGCCCGGTGGAATGTTCAGAAGACGACTTCGATCAGGTCATTTCCGTCAACTTGAAAAGCATGTATTTGACATGCAAATGGGCGCTTCCAGTAATGGAGCGTCAAATGAGGGGGGCGATCATCAATATCTCGTCCTTCGCTGCGGTCAGGTTCACCGTTCCATGGATTGCGTATGCCGTTTCGAAGGGAGGGGTGAACGCACTAACCATGAGTGTTGCTGCGCAATACGCAGCGAAAGGGATTCGTTGCAACGCGATCGCGCCAGGCTTGCTCTCTACACCCATGGTGCAGTTCGCGCACAAGAAAAATCACGCCAGTCTCCAGGAGATGATGAGATCGCGCGACAACGCGGTGCCTATGCGTTGGCAGGGTGAGGGATGGGACGTTGGGGAAGCTGCAGTATTCCTCGCGTCTGATGAAGCGCGTTTCATAACCGGCCAGGTGTTGGCGGTAGATGGCGGAAGCACCCTCGTTATGCCGAGCAAGCCTTGGGAGCCAGTCGATGGAGCGGAGCACTAGTAATGGTAATGTGGCGCCGGTTTCAGGGTCACTGCGACGATCTTGGGCGCTCCCTAAAACTCGTTAGGGAGTTGCGCTGATCGCGTCTCTCTTCGCGGTCATCGAGAAAGGCTAGTCTGCGGCGCATGCATTCGACTACGCAAGTCGAGTCTGGACATGCCGATCACCAGACGCTGACGAACTTGGTTTTTTGATAGGGAGCCAGAATTTCGAGTCCTCCCTCAGTTCCAAAGCCGCTTTCTTTCCATCCTCCCAGTGGCACCTCAGGCAGGTGTGTGACGAACTCATTGACGCCCACCGTTCCGAAGTGGAGCGCATCCTTCAAACGTCGTTGGCGCATGGCATCATTTGTGAAGACGTAAGCTGAAAGTCCAAACTCCAATCCGTTGGCCTGCCTAAGCATGTCCTCCTCGTCCGCAAACGGCAAGATCGGGACGATCGGCCCGAATGGCTCGGAATGCAGGATTTCGGCGCTCTCGGGAACGTTTATCATTACGGTGGGCGCATAGAAGAACCCGCGGTTGCCAATGCGCTGCCCTCCTACGGCAATCGTTGCACCCCGCCTTCGAGCGTCGTCCACGAGCCGGTCCATTGCCTGCACCCGTCGCTCGTTCGCAAGCGGCCCCATCTGCGAGTCGGGATCCATTCCATCGCCCATCTTCCACGACTTTGCGTGTTCAATCATGCGGGCAGTGAAGCGTTGGCTGATGTTCTCCTCCACGAAAAATCTCGTTGGCGAGAGGCAAATCTGGCCCGCATTTGCGAACTTGGCTTTTGCCAGAACGTCAGCTGCTTTCTCCGGATCGACGTCACCGCAAACAATGGCGGGTGCGTGCCCGCCCAATTCCATGGTGACCGGCTTCATGACCCTGCCGGCTGCTGCTGCCAGCTGCTTTCCAACCGGGATCGAGCCGGTGAACGTGATCTTGGCGACTGCGGGAGCGGGGATGAGGTAGTTGGAAATCTCGTCGGGTTTGCCGAACACGATCGAAATCGCCTTCGACGGCACACCAGCGGCCAGGAGAGCTTTCGCCATCGCCAAGACAGAGCCTGGCGTTTCCTCCGACGGCTTGCAGATGATCGAGCACCCCGCGCCGAGCGCTCCCGCGAACTTTTTGGCCGCTAGAGCCATGGGGAAGTTCCAGGGAGTGAAGGCGGCGACGACACCGATTGGATGCGTCTCGATTTCTATCCTGTTGCGCCCATCTCGACCACGAAGGGACCGGTCCGCGATGCGTCTCGCTTGTTCGCCGCCCCATTCGAGGAACTCTGCAGATCTAATGACCTCGGCTTTGGCCTCGGCGATGGGCTTTCCCTGCTCCTTGGTGATTGTGCGTGCGATGGATTCAATGTCGGATCGGAGGCGATCCGCTGCATTCTTCAAAATGCCACCGCGTTGCCATGGCACCACGGCCTGCCACTCAACCAACCCATCGGCTGCCCCGTCTAAAGCTTCGTCGAGATCGACCGATGTAGCGTGTGCCACCCTGCCGATAACCTCACCGGTCGCCGGATTGAGTACGTCCTCGCTGCGCTTGGATGAACCCTCGCGCCAATGGCCGTTGATCACCAATGGAAACTCGATTGTCATGGCGTCTCCTTAAGCTGGTTGCGTCCTGCAGCGGCGCCGGGGCGCCCAATGACGGAAGACGCAATCTTCTATAGTAGATTTCTACCATAGTTGCGTACCGAGCGGCAAGTCTTACGTCGCCGTTCCTGTCCCGTATCATCGAGTCGTCAGAACCGACTATGAAGCGAGAATTTCTGAGAGCTAGAAAGCAGGTGAGCGGTGATCCTGTCGATCACGAGTCAGCTTTAGTTATCGAGAAAGCGCCTGAGCGGCCGAAATCACGAGGTAATACTCTGCAGGGCGGGCGCTCCGATTTTCGAACCAATGCTCCACGTCGGCCTCGAAGTACAAGGTATCTCCTTCTTCGAGGACGGTCTCGACATTGTCGATTCCGACAGTGACGCGCCCCCGCGTTGCCACTACGTGCTTTGTGACCCCGGCGGGATAGGGAGGCAACTTGCCGGTAGATGCCTTAGGTGGGAGGTGATGCAGCACCACCTCAACAGGCAGCCCAGCCATGACAGGTGACAGGAGAATGCGTTCAAAGCCTGTCTCGGCATCCCGAAATACCTGTCTTTGGTCTTTGCGCACCAAAGCGAATGCACGCCGCGCGACAGTCTCGTCGCCCACCAGCGCCGAGAACGAAGTTCCAAGGGCGTGCGCAATACGCTTGGCAACGCCGATTGTTGGGCTCTTTTCCCCTCGTTCCACCTTGGAAAGCATGGCTCGGCTGACGCCCGACAGCTTTGAGATCTGATCCAGCGTCAAATCGGCCTGTTCGCGCATGAGCCGGACACGGTCGCCAAAGGCCCGGCTTACAGGATCCTGCCTGCCAATTTTCTTCACCGCTGACCTAGCCATTCCGAATCACTTCCAGCCTGCCGTCAAACCGCTTCTACTTAAGCACGATCCCGCGCTCTGTCACTTGAGCTGCTGACCGGTTGAGCGGTGGAAGATGCATGCGGTATCTACTAAAGTAAACAAATTCTGCTATGTAAGAAAAAATATCTTCCATAGGAAAATTATTCTGCTATAAGAGATGCGACGTTAAGGCGGAGCGCCGCTATTGACGCGAGGTAGCCATGCCAGTTTGCACGCCGAACGCGGTGGGTCCGGCATGACGCTATGAAGGCGCGACGAGGCAGTTCGCGTCCAAAAATAATCTCGTTTACCAGAGGGGAGTGGAAATCATGTTGGGCGGCCGAGCGACTCTGTCAGAACGAACAGTCGAACTGCGGAGGTCGGAATCTTTAGCCGAGCCGTTGGAGTCCGCCGTTCCCTCCGGCCCGCAAGTTCGCACGATCACCGCGGCGGCCATGGGGACCGTCTTCGAGTGGTACGAATTCACGCTCTATGCTGCTATGGCAAGCATCCTCGCCGCTAAATTCTTTAGCGGCTTGGATCCATCGATAAGTTTCATCTTTGCATTGTTGACGTTCGGCGTCGGCTTCGTTGTTCGACCTTTCGGTGCAATTTTCTTTGGCCGGCTCGGCGACCTTATCGGTCGCAAGCGGACCTTTATGATCACTATCGTCATCATGGGGTTGTCGACTTTCGCTGTCGGCTTGCTGCCAATCTATGAGACCGCCGGGATCTTCGCGCCCATTCTGCTCGTAACGCTGCGCGTGTTGCAGGGCCTCGCGCTCGGCGGCGAATATGGTGGCGCGGTCATCTACGTGACCGAGCATGTAGAAAGGAACAAACGCGGTCTCAGCACTTCCTTTATTCAAATGACCGGTACACTAGGCTTCCTGACAGCTCTGCTGTCGATCCAGCTTGTTCAGGCGCTGGCCTCACAAAGTGCCTTCGATGCTTGGGCGTGGCGCATTCCATTTTTGATCTCGATCGTTCTGCTTGGCTTATCGGTTCGAGTCCGCCTGCAAATGCACGAGTCGCCTGTCTTCCAGAGGATGGCGGAGCAGAAGCGACTGTCGGGCAGTCCCGTCCGCGAAACGTTCGGAAGCCGGCAAAACCTCAAGCTGCTCGCGATCGCGCTGATCGGGATCGGCGGCGGGATGTCGGTCGTCTACTATAATGCGGTGCTCTATCCGCTGTTCTTCCTTTCGCGAACGCTGAACGTTCCGATGCCGGTCGCGAACCTTGTCACGACCGTCGCGGCGTTCTGCTCAATTCCAATGATCTGGTTTGCCGGATGGCTTTCCGATCGACTGGGACGGAAGCCAGTCATCCTCGCGGGCTTCATTTTGGGACTTGTGGCGACTTTCCCGATCTTCCATCAGATCGCCAATTTGGCAAATCCTGCCCTCGCAAAAGCCCAGGCAGAGACGCTAGTGTCGATTCAGACAGATACATCCGGGTGCTCGTTCATGTTCAACCCCTTGGGCAACAGGAAATTTACCTCGCCCTGCGACGTGGCCCGTCAAGTTCTGTCCGCCGCCTCGGTCAACTACACGAGGGTCGATCGTCCCGGCTCGCCAGTCACGGAAGTTCGCGTGGGAGATTGGATCATTTCGGTCGGGGCGCCGGAAAGCCTCAACCAAGCTAGCTTTTCGCGAGATCTGATGGCGGCGGTTAAGCAAGCCGGGTTCGGCGCGGCAGGAAACCCCGATGGTCTGGATCAAGCCAAAATAGTCGGCTTGCTATTGGTGCTACTCTTGGCCATGGCGCTGGGCTACGCGCCAGTCGGGGTCGCGATGGCCGAGATGTTCCCCGCCCGAATCCGCTACACAGCGATGTCTTTTCCATATCACTTCTCCAGCGGTTGGATCGGCGGCTTGCTCCCGACCTTCGCCTTCGCGATCGCTGTTGCCCAAGGCAACATATTTGCGGGCCTTTGGTATACGATCGGGTGGCTGATCGTCGGCATAGTTGTCACCGGGCTCTTCTATCGCGAGAAGCCGATGGAGGCGGAGTGACCGGTCGCCGGAGGGGCAGTGCTACTGCTCTCTGGTGGCAATTCATCGTCCTGAGAGTCAGCAGAACTTCAGCAGCTGAGATCATGCCGGCCATACCAAATCGCCCATTGAAGTTATCTTCTATAGAAGATATTCTCGAGGTATCAAAGAAGCGACGACATCAATGACCAGACGCGACATGAACGTTTCAAGTCTGAATTCCCGCTTGGCTAACCTACGCATTGATGGCGCTCTTGCTCTCGGTGTGGAAGTCGGAGAGCGAGTTCTCAATGTAACAGCGACAGCTGCTTCATGCGGTTTGCCCGGCCCGCGTGACATGGACGATCTGCTGCAAAACCGCCGGGCTTCAGACGTGCGTGCGGTCCTTGATGCCGTCGAACGCGACAAGGGCAAGGCAGTTTTCATTCCCATTGGGGAAGTTTCGTTTGCGCCGCTGGTGACGCGACCAGAGAAGATCATTTGCGTAGGGTTCAATTATCGAGAGCACGCCGCAGAAACGAATACGCCCATCCCGGCCGCTCCACCTCTTTTCAACAAGTTCAACAATGCCCTCAACGGGCATGGTGGGGTCGTCCGTTTGCCGACAAAGGTTGCCCGGCAGTTCGATTACGAGACCGAGCTCGTCATTGTATTTGGCGAGGAGTGTCGGGATGTTTCAGAAGCTGACGCTCTCGATGTCGTGGCCGGTTACGCGACAGGTAACGACCTCAGCGCTCGAGAATTGCAGACCAGAACTTCTCAGTTTCTCGCGGGCAAGACGTCCGATGGGTTCGGTCCCATCGGGCCGTGGCTTGTGACTAGGGACAGGGTACCCGATCCTAACGCTTTACGATTGCAGACCTGGGTGAATGGAAAGGTCCGCCAGGATTGGAACACGCGGGATATGATATTCAACTGTAGGCAACTGATCAGTTACGCCTCCGGCGTCATGACCATCAAGCCAGGGGACATCCTCTTCACGGGCACGCCGCAAGGAGTGATCTTAGGTGAGAAAGCCCCGCGAGAGGAGCGCGAATGGCTGAGGGCTGGCGATCAGATCGTGTCATCAGTTGAGGGCCTTGGCGAATTGCGCGTGAGCTTGGCGTAACAGATGACGAACAAAGTCGCCACGATCGAAAAGATATTCATCCTCGACGGCGGATTGGCCAAGGTTGAGGATAGCTCAATCTATTCGCCCGGCATAAATGTCGGTGTGCCAATGACATTGAGCTGCAATGCCTATCTCATCCGCCATAGGGGTAATTGGCTCCTATGGGACACAGGAACGCAAGACGAGCTTGCTCGGGAGCCGGAAGGGCGTATCGTAGCTCACGGTATCCGCGGGATCGTTCGCAAGACGATGACGTCGCAACTGGACGAGATCGGTGTAAACGCCGACGACATCGGGGTAATAGCGATTTCCCACGCTCACTTCGATCATGTCGGCAACTGTCGTCTGTTCCGGAAAGCTAGGTGGGTCGCGCAACGGGCGGAGTACGAGGCAATGTTCGGCCCAAATCCCGAAGAGTTCGGTTATCTGCCGGAACTATATGAGACCATGAGGCAAAATGACGTCGAATTGGTGGATGGCGATCATGATGTATTCGGGGATGGCGCAGTTCGTCTCATTTTCACGCCAGGACATACGCTAGGGCATTGCTCGCTCCTGGTCCAACTCCCGGAAAGCGGTCCGATATTGTTGAGCGGCGACGTAGCTCATAATAGGGAGAACTTTCACCACCGTCGTGTACCTTCATTCAATGCGGATCAGAGGGCAACCGCTGCGTCGATGGATAAAGTCGATGCGCTTCTGAGGGCCGAGAAAGCGACTATGTGGGTAAACCATGACACCGCTCAGAGCGAAACGCTGAATCACGCTCCGAATTGGATTGTTTGATAAAACTAGAAGGGATGGGTATTCTGCCACCGAAGGCGGTGTAGTCCACTCTTACGTCTTCGACAGCGTCCAAGGTGCTCCGCTTGACCGCCGATTCGATGACTTATTCGATCTCAAAAGAGAGCTTGACGTGCAGAAGCGTCATCCCGTCCGCTCGAAGCACTTCCAGTCGCGATCTGGGCTGGACGTCGTTACTAGTTGATCTCCACGTCGGACTGAAATCCAACGAACCTTACACGTCAATCCGCACGCCGGACGCGAGAATTGGTGTGTCTATCTCGGGCCGGTATTCCTGCGAATTCTTCAGCCGGAGCCGATGGCGCTTCGATGCGCATTCGCCTGGATCCATATGCCTCCATCGAAATGACCACCAGAGCCGGTACCGCTTTCCTGTTCCGCAGGACGGCGATTTCAAATGGGCAATGATCTATCTGCCCGTCGGACAGTTGGCGTCGGCGGCGGAACATCTGCGACGCGCCGGCCAGCCGTATCTTCTGCCTACGTTCAATTCTCTGGTGGATCGGGATCCAGCCATTGCGCACATCACGGTCGCCCTTCTTCGTGCGATGGCGAATGGAGACAGCAATCTTTATGCGGAGACAGTCGCAGCTTGGTTAGCCGTTCACCTAATCTCTCGCCATGGGCCCAGCGGCTCCAGCATCGAGGATCGTAGTGCGGGTGCGATTTCCGACGCGCGCTTACGTCGGGTAGTCGAGTTCATGTCCGCCCATTTCGCTCAGCCGCTTACGCTAGAGCAGCTCGCCGGCGAGGCATGCATCAGCAAGTATCACTTTACGCGGCTTTTCAAAACCAAGGTTGGTCAGACGCCCTACCAATTTCTGGCAGATCTACGCTTGAATGCTGCCCGACAAATGTTGATATCGACGGACCTCTCGGTGGCACAGGTGGGTGCTGCCTGCGGCTACTCAACATCATCTCATTTCTCCGCCGCCTTCGCGGCAAAGTTTAGTATGACTCCTTCCGAGTTTCGCGGTTCGCGCTTGGGATTGACTGAGATCGATAACCGGCCGGCTGATTGCTCGGCCAACCATTAAGAAAAAGAAGGCACTGCTCTCGCAAGGCGCAGTCCGCGATTTAGTCAGTAATGCGCAATTATGGCAGAGCCGTCGTGCCGACGTTAGGTGAAAGTCTTCAAGCCGCGATCTGAAGCCTGCTCTTGGCGTTCTTGATGTCCCGTACCGGCGGAGCGCCGAAAAAGCGGCCATATTCGCGGGTGAACTGGGGAACACTCTCGTAACCCACGGTATGGGCCACATTACTTGGGGACGTACCTTCGGAGAGCATCAACCGGCGAGCCTCGATCAACCGCAGCTGTTTTTGAAACTGGAGTGGAGAGAGCGATGTTGCGGCACGGAAGTGCTGATGAAACGAGGTGGGACTCATTCCCGAGGCTTCGGCCAGCCGCTCGACGCGCAGCGGTCGCGCGAATTCCGCCCGTATGATGGCAACTGCACGCGCAATGCGCCTAGCGTGACTCTCCGCGACGCCGAGTCCTCGAATGGCCGCCCCGTGACGTCCGACTAGAAGCCAGTAGTGCAACTCGCGCAGTAGGTGCGACTGAAGTAAGGGAATTGACGCAGGACGATCGAGGAGACGCATCAAACGCAGAGCCGCGTCCGCCACCTCGGCCTCAGTCGGGTCTATGCGCACCGGACCGTTTCCTCGGTCGGCTTCAACGACATCGATCTCCCTCGTCAATGCTTCGATTACTGCCGAATCCAGCTCTAGCACGAACGAATAATAGGGCTTGCCCCGATCAGCTCTAGTAATCTGGCTGATCGTCGGCACGTCAGCTGCAATGAGCATCGACTCTCCGGCGCCAAAGTCGAATGTATCGCTGCCAGTGGTTACGCGTTTGGAGCCTTGGACTACCAGGGCCACAAGCGGTCGCGAGATATCGTATGCTAAGGCAGTGGGCGTCGTTGCTCGGACAGCGAACAATCCGGGTATGCAGGTGCGGGCGATGCCTTGGGCATCGGCGTTGGCATCCGCATAGCGGCGGATCGTATCGAGCAGATTGTCTGACATATCGCTCAAATTAGATCTGTCCGATGTTTACGCAACCCTCATGCGTACAAATAGGCAAGAATACGAAAGTATTGAGCAATCCACCTAAAGTCGCTTGCCGGTGGGAGGGCTTATAATAACAGTTCGCTCGCGCGCTTCATGGTCGTCAGCTTTTTTCTGGCATGAGTGAGGTCGCCTGACTCCGTAGGAATGAGCAAGGAAGGAGAAGGAACCGGCAACCGCTGCGGGACGGATTGAGGGATAAGACCCTTGTCGAAAACGACACATTCTTGACAGGAGTTGAAGATGACCAAAATTGCCCTCGTTACCGGCTCCAGCCGCGGCCTTGGCCGCAATACCGCCCTCAGCATCGCCCGCCACGGCGGGGACGTCATCGTCACCTATCGCAGCGGCGAGGCAGAGGCCAAGTCGATCGTTCAAGAGATCAAGGCCCTGGGTCGCAAAGCGGTTGCGATTCGGCTTGACGTTGGCGACGTATCCAGCATTCCGGCGTTCGTCGAGGAGGTGCGCGGCGCTCTGCGAAGCACCTTTGGTGCCGACAAGTTCGACCATCTCGTCAACAATGCCGGCCATGGAGAGATGGCTTCCTTTGCGGAAACGACAGAGGCGCAGTTCGACGCGATCTTCAACGTTCACGTGAAGGGCGTCTTCTTCCTCACCCAGGCTCTGCTGCCGCTTCTTGCTGATGGAGGCCGGATTGTGAACTTTTCGTCCGGCCTGACTCGGGTCTCTTTCCCGGGGTTCTCCGCCTACTCGGCGGCCAAGGGCGCGGTGGAGGTACTTACCGTCTATATGGCAAAGGAACTCGGCAACCGCGGCATCGCGGTGAACACAGTGGCACCGGGCGCGATCGAAACCGACTTCCTCGGCGGTGCAGTTCGCGACATGCCAGACCTCAACAAGCAGTTTGCTGACATGACCGCACTGGGGCGCGTCGGCGTACCGGACGACATCGGTCCCATGATTGCCAGCCTGCTCGGTGAAGACAACCGCTGGATCAATGCCCAGCGCATCGAGGTTTCCGGCGGTCAAGTGATATGATCTCAAGCTGGAGACGGGTGACACGCCCGTCTCCAGCTCTCCTTAGATAGCGAACGATCTGGAGGGCGGGCACTGGAATCGGCTGGAGTGCGCGATACTGACGCGGCGTCCAACGACAGAAGCGAACCGAAATATGAGGTATAAGCGGATCAAGGCGCAGCATGCGTTTGCAGCAATTTCCTGGATTGCCGGCATGCTCTATATGCCCCAACTGTCGATCCATCGTTGCGGACGCGAGATAGGCGCGAAACAGTCCGCGACGTTCAAGATCATGCAGCATTGGCTTGTGAAGGCGATCATCAATCCAGCCGCAGTCGTCACTTGGCTGATCGGACTCTATTTCGCTTGGAGTGGACACTGGTTCACCGTCGGCTGGCTGGACGGCAAACTCCTGCTAGTCGCTATCTCAGTATCGCTTCGGATCGCGCTGCTCTCATACAAGATGTATCAGAGCTCATAACCAATGTATGGGTTCGCCGGGTATAACCGAATTCGTTAGCGAGCGGTGCGCAGCGCCCGGGTTACAGTTTCCTCACTCGCCGACTACGAGTTGCCCATCTGTACGAGGCCGATTGGGAAGCCGAACACGCCCAGCTTCGGCGCGAGCTTCGTTTGCTCGTTGCGGAACCCCATGGCTTGTCGATCGCTTTCCCCGAGCACAATGGCGGCTATACGGCGCTCCTGAAGAACAGTATCGACTGGATCAGCCCTCCTGAGGAATACGAGAAACGGGAGGGCTCGGTGCTCCTTGGCAAGCTGGCTGCCGTCATGTCGGCGTAGTCGGGAGCAGGTGGGGCCGTGCGTTCGCAAGTCGCTCTCCAAATGGTACTTTATCGACTAGGGGTGATGGTCCTGCCGGGCCCATTTATGCTTGCCGACGTGCCCAAGGCCTTCCATGGCGCGAATACTCCAGGTTCTTCAGAAGCAATGGCGCGACGAAAATGAAGCGCTCCGACCTGAGGGGCTCTCTACCATTCATTCGACCACGCGAGGCTGTCGGAATATTGCGGTTTGATGCCGCGCAATTGCGGGGTGCGTCGCCTCAAGGCAGCTTGAGCCACATGCAAATTGTACATGACCAGCGATCGTCGATTTCGTTTGAACCAGTCTTCGACGTTGTGGTCGTGGGCGGCGGCATCGTCGGCTGCGCCATCGCCTATCACCTCGCTCTCCGTCGCGCCCGCGTGATTGTGCTTGAACAGGCAATATCGCAGCGCAACAGTCGAGCCGAGCTTGGGGCTTCATCCGTCAACAGGGCCGACATTCGGCGGAAATGCCTCTCGCGGCAAAGGCATGCCGGATGTGGGAGACCCTCGAGGACGAGCTCGATGCCGATCTCGAATATGTCCGTTCGGGTATTCTGCTCGCTGCTGAAACGCCCGAAGATGAGCAGCGTCTGAACACCACGCTGAAGGCTGCGCTTGCTGCTGGCATCAAGTCAGATCTGATCGACTCGCACGAGATCTCGAAACTCTTTCACGGCGAGCGTCGGGAATGGGTCTGCGGCCTCTTTACGCCGGGCGACGGGCATGCGGAGCCGATCAAGGCGTCTTTGGCATTTGCCGCTGCGGCCAAAAGGCTTGGCGTTGTCTTCAAGGAGAATTCCCCGGTAATGCGGTTGCAAAGGTCGGCTTCGGGTAACGTATCCGTCGTGACTGCCGATGGCGTCGTGCGCGCAAAGCAAGTCGTCGTGGCGGCAGGCGTTGGTAGCGCCGAATTGGTGAGGGGCGTCGGCATATCGATTCCGGTCCAGCCCGTGCGTGCGTCAGTCGCGCAAACATATCCTTCCAACAAACGGTTATCGGTGCCGGTCTGGTCGCCGCGGGTTGCTTTCAGGCCGAAGCTTGATGGCAGCTTTTATGTGTCGAACGGCTATCGCGGGATCGATGCGGAGCACGACATCGGGCTGCATTCTTTCGGCCATTTCGGCAAATTCATTCCAACCTTCATCGCCAACAGGGGCGTGATTCAACTCAGGTTCGGACGAGAAGCGCTACATACGTTGCGGCATCAACTAAGGAGCCGCCGGTTGTCAATTCCGAATGAGGACCCTGAGATCAATCAGAAGCTCGTCGGACGAAACCTGGAAGAATTCTACCGGGTCTTTCCGGAGCTCAGAACTCTCGGCACCCGACGCACATGGGCTGGTCGCATCGATGCGACACCGGATCTAATTCCGATCATGTCGCGTTGCGGGTTCGAGAACTTGATGCTAGTCGCCGGATTCAACGGTCACGGCTTCGCGCTGGCGCCCGCCGTAGGGGAGGTCATTTCGAGTCTGATTCTCGAAGGCATCGCGCCGCTCGATCTCGATGCCTTCCGATTGTCCCGGTTTTCCGAGGGGCCTCTGGATAGACAATCCGGCGCCATGTGAGCTGAGTTGGAGGAATGCCCTTGAGGAACAATCGAGCCTGCCGCTAGGGGGCAGGTTCGACGTCGATGTTTTCGTGGACCTCGAAGTGGCGCCGCTGCAACTCGGCCAAAAAGGATGGAACGTCATAGTACTCTTCAGGTCCCCAGACGCCGGCTTTTCGCTCTTTCGACAGCAACAGTTGTACGCCGATCGAAAGCCCCATCGACGTGCCGGCATCGACAAAACCATCGAACGAAGGATGCGGATGACCGATCACAGCGAAATTCAGAGTGGTCTTTTTCCCTCCACTCGTGCCGTGACCGATCGCGAGATGGATCTCGTGGCTCTGCTGCGCAGGAATGCGATGACCATTGGTGGCAATGTTGCGCGCGATCACGGCTTCGAGGAACTCGGCCGGCGTGATCTTGGCGTTTCCGATCTCGATCGGCTGATCAAAGGCCCCGAACCCGGCCTTGATCAATCCTGTCCAGGCCTCGTGCTCGCGGTGCGGCAAATGCAGCTTCCAAGTGAATTCGCGAATGCCCTTCTCTCGGATACCTTCCGCGAACGGTACGGTGAGAGGTTCCGAGTGCTGGGTATACATGAATTCGGTGCGGCCCCAAGGTTCGGGCAGGAGAAGCGTTTCCTTTCCGGATTGCGGAGCGACTTCCTTCAACGAGCCGTCGAGGAATTGCATCGAGGGATTGGCATATTCGCCGAGAATGGTGGAGACACTGTAAGGCGGCACGAGAATCGGATTTTCTTCTCCGACCAAGGTGGCGGCCCAATAGAGATTGATGCGATCAATCGTATCCAGCCGCTCAGCCACTGCCTTGCAGATCATATTGGAGACGCCCGGATCGGCTCCGAGTCCCAACACCGCGGTGACGCCGGCAGCCTTCCAGGCGTCATGTTGCTTCTTCTGTTGTACGGTGAAGACGCCCATTCCACCGTAGTCGACGTAAGTGCGCCGGGCTCGCAGACACGCTTCGAAGATCGCCATCTGATGACCTGCGAAGGTGGGAACTGCGTTGATGCAGAGGTCGTGCTCCGTCAGCAGGTCTGCCAGCTTACCGGCATCATTGACATCGAGCTCGACGCCCCGGAGCCGTGGATCCGCAAGTTCGGCAACGAGCTTGTTGGCGCGATCGGCAGCGAAGTCGGCAACTGTGATCAACTCGATGGCGCGGGACGAGTAGGGAGCGACGAGGTCCCGCACCGTACCGCTCGCCATGGCTCCGGCGCCACCCAGAACGAGTATTTTTGCCATCAGTTTCCCTTTCGCATCGCGGCGGCTGAAAATCGCATTTTTTAGCGAGAGTGAAATTTATCAACCTGAGCGGTCGCAATGCAAAGGATTTTTTGGGGAGGCTGATCAATAGATCGGCGGCGTGATGACCCAGTGGATGTAAGTCATCGTGGTGCCGGAATTGACGTAGCGGTGGGGCGTTTCCGAATTGAAGCTGAAGGTGTCGCCAGGATTGAGCAAATATCTTTGAGAGCCGAGGAAAAGCTCAAGCTGGCCATCGATGATGATTCCGAACTCATGGCCTACGTGGCTGTCGAATTCGGTTCCGGACATCCCGCCGGGAAGAAGGTAGGCCACGAAAGCCTGGATTGGAGCCCCCTCAGCGGGGGTCATGATTTCCATGTGCATGCCGATACTATCGAGATTTAGCACGCGTCTCTTGTCTTTTCGGGTGATGTGGCGGTCCTCGCCGACATCTTCAGCGTCTGTCCTTGCGAAGAGGGAGCTCACCGAGACGCCCACGGCATCGGCGATCTGCCTAAGTGATCGCATGGAAGGTGTGGTTAGGCCCCGTTCGATCTGACTGATCAGCCCTACCGATAGTCCGGTGGCATCCGCGACCTCCTGAAGGCTCAAATCTTTATTCTTCCGGGCCTCCCGTAGAAGATCGGCCAGGGCCGGGCTGCCCTTTTGGCTTCGACTTTTGGCTCCCGCCTGTCGGCTCGGCACCGACTTGCCGGCTTTTCGGTCATCTCGCTTCATTTTCACTCTTGCTAAAATTTTGCTTCTCTGTCGTACTTCATCGGGAGGGCGAGTTCCAGCCGGAATTGTCCCTTTTTGGCTGTCCAACCAGTGAAGTGCGGATTTGCATTGATGATCAAGATGGCGATCGAGGTCGGGGGTACCTTTACCGATCTAATTTGGATTGAGGGCGATCATGTCCGTTCGCACAAATTGCCTTCAACCCCCCATGACGCGTCGATCGGTGTGATCGATGGTCTTTCACAGTCCCTTGGCGCTGACCTTCCCAAGCTGACGCACCTGTTTCACGGATCCACCGTGGCCACCAACGCGGTGATCGAGCGGAAGGGATGCCGCGCGGCATTCCTGGCAACTCGCGGCTTCCGCGATCTTTTGGTGTTGCAGCGGCAGCTTCGTCCGAACGTCTATGCGATCGCCTGCGAGAAACCGGAGCCGTTGATACCACTCAAGCGCTCCGTTGAAGTGACCGAGCGTATGGATGTCTCTGGGCAAGCCGTTCTGTCTCTCGACGAAGACGAATTGTGTCGGACGATCGACCAGTTGATCGAAAAGGAAAAGCCCGAAGCGCTCGCGGTCTGCCTGCTGCACTCCTACCGGAATCCCGAGCACGAGCAGACGGTGCGGAGGATCGTGAACAAACGCTATCCGGATCTGCCCGTGGTGCTGTCGTCGGACGTGCTGCCGACATTCCGCGAGTACGAGCGGGCGTCGACAACGGTGATGGCCGCCTATCTGGTGCCGCTGGTCGGTCGATATCTGCGGCGGCTCGAGGATCATCTCGGCGATCGCGCGCCCGGAAGCGGTCTGTTCGTGATGCAATCGTCGGGCGGTGTGCTTCCGAGCTCCGGATCGCATGGCCGGGGCGTGGAGATGCTCAATTCGGGGCCGGCCGCGGGCGTAATCGGGGCGACGCGGATGGCGGGCGTCATCGGTGATCGCAACGTCATTACGCTGGACGTAGGCGGAACAAGTGCGGACATCTGCCTCATTGCGAACGGGACCCCCGGCATTACTGCCGAAACGGAAGTGGACGGGCTGCCGGTCGGGCTGCCCAGCGTCGACATTGCAAACATAGGCGCGGGTGGGGGCAGCATCGGCTGGATCGATGAAGGTGGAATGCTGCAGGTCGGGCCCCGCTCGGCGGGCGCAAGGCCGGGCCCAGCCTGTTACGGACATGGCGGCAGCGCTGCGGCCCTGACCGACGCGCTGGTGCGTCTTGGATGGATCCGGCCGCACCGTTTTCTCGGCGGCAGGATGACGTTGCATCCGGAAAAATCCGATCAGGCGCTGAAGACGCTTGCTGAACCGCTCGGCCAGAACATCGACGAAATGGCCCAGGCGATGGTCGACATCAGCACTGCGCATATCAGCCAGGGAATTCGCCTCGTCTCGGTTCAGCGCGGCCACGATCCGAGGGATTATTCGCTCTACGGCTACGGAGGCATGGGGCCGATGATCAGCGCGCTCTCTGCCTCCGACCTCAAGATACGCCGCGTCGTGATCCCGCCTTATCCGGGCTTGTTCTCCGCGCTGGGTCTTCTCGTTGCCGACGTCAAGCGAATCTATCGGGAGACCCGTTTCCTGCCCGTGGATGCCGAAAGCTCCCGTACGATCGCAAGCGCATTCCACCTGATGAAGCGCGAGCCGGAATCGGAGTTCATCAAATACGGCTATGCGGCATCCGAAATCGTCTACGAACACGCCCTCGAAATGCGTTACGCGGGGCAGGGCTTCGAGCTCTTGGCGACGATCGACCTTGATCGCCTGGATCGCGACGGAGTCACTTACCTTCGCGAAGTGTTCGGTGCCG
Source organism: Bradyrhizobium sp. LVM 105 (assembly GCF_003957705.1). Lineage (NCBI taxonomy): Bacteria > Pseudomonadati > Pseudomonadota > Alphaproteobacteria > Hyphomicrobiales > Nitrobacteraceae > Bradyrhizobium > Bradyrhizobium sp. LVM 105. The sequence continues at coordinate 372,957 of NZ_QZMV01000007.1, forward strand.
CTCACCAGGCCCGCTACGGCTCGACATCCCGCGCTGCGCCGATCGAAATCGTGACATTCCGTCTGACTGCGCACGTCCCGACGCCCTCAGCGGTGCTGACCTCGTTGACCCGGATGAGCGAAAAGAAAAGCGAGGCAGAAATCGAGGAAGGACAGATTTCCTCCGGAGGCAGAAAAATCCCCTGTCGATTCGCCTGGCGCAGCAGTTTGGCTTCGGGCTCGGTCGTCAAGGGTGCCGCAGTTATCGAGGAGCCGACAGCAACGACGTTCGTACCGCCAGGATGGATAGTCACCGTCGACAAGACCGGCGCGCTCATTCTCACTCCGGAATCCTAGGCCATGCGCACAAATCTCAATCAAGCGACCTTCAACATCATCAGCCACGGACTGCATGGCATGGCGCAGGAAATGGGCGAGAAGCTCGTGCGCTCGGCCTATTCAACCATCATCCGCGAGGCGAGAGACTGTTCGACGTCCTTTCTCGATCGCAATGGACGCATCATCGCCCAGGCACAGTTTTGCCCGATCCACATGAACTCCTTCGGCAAGGTGTTCGAGGCGTTCGCCGCGAAGTTCGATCTCTCGACAATCAAGCCAAACGAAGGACTGATCACGAACGATCCCTACCACGGCGCCCAGCACCTCAACGACATCGTTCTGTTCACGCCAGTTTTTTATCGTGACAAGCTGCTGGCGTTTAGTGCATCGCTCGGCCATCATATCGATGTCGGCGGCGGGGCGGCCGGCCCCAACGCCAGCGCCACCGACGTGTTCTCGGAAGGCTTGCGTATCCCGCTCTGCCGGTTCGACGTGGATCGCGATCTCGGCGACGGTCTTCTGGAACAATTCATTAGGATCAACGTCCGGCCGCCTGACGACGTGATGGGTGATATCTATGCACAGTTGGCCGCCAATCGAACCGGTCAGGCTCGCTTCATAGAGATGCTCGATCGATTTGGCGAGGAGACGGCGCTGGCTGCGGCGCGCGATCTTCAGGATTACTCCGAGCGGCTCGCCCGTGACGCAGTGCGCGCAATTCCCGACGGGGTTTATCGCGCTGAAGATTTTGTCGACGACAACGGCTTCACAGCGGATCCCTTGCGGGTTTCGGTCAAGATCACCATAGATGGCGACGAGATCGAAATCGACTTTGAAGGCAGCTCGCCCCAGACCAAGGGAATGATCAATTCACCGCACGCCTCGACGGTGTCGGCGGCCTATGGAGCAATTGCAATCCTGCTGGGCGGAGGCCGCATTCCGGTCAATGACGGTCTCTATCGGCCGATTCGTTCCGTGAAAGTCCCTTATGGATCGTTTCTCAATCCTAGCCAGCCCCGAGCGGTAAGGGCCCGCAACAACGCATGCCATCGGGTGTACAATTCGATCATGCTCGCGATGTCTGAAGTGGTCCCGAACCAGGTATTGACGTCCGGCCACGATACAACGAACGCGATCGGCATGGGTCATATGGGGGCCGACCGATACCGGGTGTACATGGAGGTCGTCGGTGGAGGGTGGGGCGCCTCGGCCGGCTCGGACGGCGCGGATGTCGTCGATGGCTACGCGGGAAATTGCTCGAACGTCCCCGTCGAGTCGCTCGAAGCCGACTACCCCTTCATGCGGGTGGAGGAATACGCGCTCCGCCGCGGGTCGGCCGGTGCGGGAAAACATCGCGGCGGCCTGGGTGCGCGACGTGTGTATCGCATCATGGATGATGGCGTCACGTTCAATTCCTACTCCGACCGCTTCAAGATACGTCCATGGGGATTGTTCGGCGGCAAGCCCGGCGCGAATTCCCGATTCGTGGTCGAACGCGATGGCGAACAAATCAACCTTCCATCGAAAGGCAATACGGAGCTCCGACGCGGCGATCGTCTCGTGATCGAAACCGCCGGCGGGGGCGGATACGGCGATCCGCGAGATCGCGATCCCAAGCTTGTTCGGGACGATCTCGAACAAGCTCTGATCACGACGGACGATCGTAGCATCGTCCAATGAGTTGACGGTCCGTTTTCATCAACGATGAGGCATCACCTATGATTATTCGTTATTGTATCGGTATGAGCGTTGCGGCCCTGCTCGGACTTTCCACGGTCGTCCCCTGCGAAGCAAAGATCGAGAAGGATGTTGTCAAGATCGGGATCCTGAACGACATGAGCGGGCCCTATGCCGATCTGGGTGGTCCGGGCTCGGTGATCGCTGCCCAGATGGCGATTGATGATCTCGGAGGAGCCATCAACGGCGTCCCCGTGAAGATCATTTCCGCCGACCACCAAAACAAGGCCGACGTCGGATCGGCAACGGCTCGTCGTTGGTTCGATGTCGAAGGTGTCGATGCCATCGCCGATGTGCCGGTCTCATCGGTCGCCTTGGCCGTGCAAGAGATCGGCCGACGGGCCCGTCGCATCACGCTGATGCAGGGATCGAGCTCAGATCTTACCGGGAAAGCTTGTTCTCCGTATAGTACGGCATGGCAGGACGACACCTATTCCTATTCGAAAGCCTCCGCACAAAACACTGTAAAGAATGGAGGCAAGACATGGTTCTTTGTGGAAGCCGATTATGCGTTCGGCCACGCGTTGGAACGGGACGTCACGGCATTCATCACCGAAGCAGGTGGATCGGTGCTGGGAGCGGCGCGACATCCCGTTAATACTGCCGACCTAAGCTCCTTCCTTCTGCAAGCGCAGAGCTCCAAGGCTCAAGTCATCGGACTTCTGAACGGCGGCGCCGATTTGATTAATTCGATCAAGCAAGCCAAGGAGTTTGGCATCTCTGACAGCGGGCAGAAGCTGGTCGGATTTCTTGTGTACCTGACGGACGTCCACAGTCTGGGCTTGGACGCGACAAACGGCTTGCTGCTTTCCGAGGGCTTCTATTGGGATCAGAACGACGTCGCCAGGACCTGGTCGAAGCGCTATTTCGATAAGACCAAGCGAATGCCGACGAAGGAACAAGCTTCTGTCTATGCTTCCATCACGCACTATCTGAAAGCGGTGAAGAGCGCAGATTCAGTAGATGCGGATCTGGTCACGGCGGAGATGCGAAAGGCGCCAGTCGACTATTTCGGCCATACCGGCTCGATTCGCATCGACGGCCGGGTTCTGTATCCCATAACGTTGTACCAAGTGAAAACGCGCGGCGAATCGACCGGAGCGTGGGACTACTACAAGGCGGTCGGAAACGTCGAAGCAGATCGTGCGTTTCGTCCGCTCAATGAAGGGGGCTGCGACCTCGTCAAGTGAGGTTAGTACAGCGGCATCACCAAGTCTTCAGAAAGAACCGGTCGATGCACCCGCTCTGGCAACCACCGGACTCCGAGCTGCCGGCTCTCACCGAATGCCACGTGCGCGCACTGGCTGCCCTCGGAGCTTTAATGAATCTTGGCGCAATGCTTTCGGTCTGGCTGGCGAACTAAATACGGACGCAAGTTCTTTGGTGCTGTTGATGGATTTCCTTGATGAACCAACGCCAGCCTAGAGAACGAGCGCGACGGTCCTTTTGGTTCGATTTCTCGTTGTAAGCTATTGATCTTTAATGATGGGATTTTGGCCCGGTTGGGAAAATTCACTAAGGAAGTCAACGGCAGCAGTATGTCTCTTAATCTGAGCTGGCCCCGGTTGTCTGAACAGAATATCCGCGTCGATAAGTGGAGCCTCTGCCGGGGTTAGGCTGCCGTGCGG
>NZ_QZMV01000069.1:0-2885 GCF_003957705.1 Bradyrhizobium sp. LVM 105
TCGCGGGTCAATCTTGCCCGCCGTCAGGCAGAAACTCCACTTATCGCGCTGTTCAGATTTGCGGGACCAGCTCACTCATAGACATGCACCAAAATAGAGGCGAGAACAACGCCCCCAAAGAGAACAACAAAATCCCTCGTGGCAGAACTACACCAATCGAACCAATCGGCGTGCAACGCGCGTGATCGTGGAGACAAACTCATCATAGTCGAACCTTCGCTGAGGCCGGTGTTTTTAGCGATTTCAGATAGCATGGATTGAAAACCATATGTTGTGTACCCATCGTCGAACCCCGAGTAACGCCTTCGCAAGGCGCGATGCTAAAACGCGATAGTCGTTCCCGGCACAACTCATCGGTCACCTTGAACGTGCCACGGAACGAAAGCCGTTGAACAACGCCGTATGAATCAAGGACATGGCAATTCCCGGCAAGCGGCTACGCGACAATCACACGATTGCGACCTTCAAATTTTGCACGATATAGCCGCTGATCGGCGACCCTCAGGAATCCGTCAAGGGTGTCTCCATCGCGCCCGAACTCCGATACCCCAACACTGATGGTGACGCTGACCGACGGTTTGGCTCCGACATCGAACGCGGCGCCTTCGATGGCAGAGCGAAGGCGCTCGGCCACCGCGCAAGCGGCGTCGAGCGTCGCCCCCGGGAGCAACACCATAAATTCTTCACCGCCCACGCGCGCGACAGAGTCGTAAGGGCGGATCGCCTCCAGACACTTTCGTACGAATGCGCGGAGGACTTCATCGCCGACACTGTGACCGCGCGAGTCATTGATATACTTGAAATCATCGAGATCGATCGAGAGCAGAGATAATGGAGCACCGCTTCGTTTGGCCCGCGCGATCTCGTCGCCAATATGCTCGATGAAGTGGCGCCGATTTCCGGCACCGGTCAGTGGGTCGGTGGCGGCAAGGCGTTCCAACCTTTGATTGCTCTGTTGCAGTTGCTGTAGCGCCCTTTGGGTCTCGGCCATCGATTCGGCCAGGCGGGCGGTCATTTCCTCCTGGCTATAGATGGCCGAGAATGATTGTGTCGTTCGGAAAGCCTGGACAACGCCATAGCTGAGCAGGAAGAATCCGCCAGCAAAGATCGCGTGGGCGAGCCACCACATATGATTCCAGGGCGCCGCCAGCATGAATGCGAGCGACGATATCGCAAACCACGCGACCGAAATGCCGAAAATAAGCATGAGCGGCGATCGAATCCGTCGCGTCAGCATCGCCGCGACGTTCAGCACGCTGAATACCAGTGCGCCGCCCTCCATGGACAAGCGTACCGCGGGATGTCCCGCATAGGGGGAGTAGGCGATCAGTGCGACGGCTATGTCCATCGTCAGGAACAGGCCGATCCACATCAGCCATGCGCGCGCATCCGAACGCTTTTCGACCTCGTCTGACGGCTGGCTGTAGCTGAGCAGGCCAACGAAGAGCAGAACCGACATCGCAAGACGCGAAGCCGGTCCATAGAGCAGAAACAGCCAAATGTTGCGGTGTGCCATCCCGGTGAGGGCACCGTGCGGCGAATAAATCAGCACGAAGCCGAGAAAGCCCAGCGTTAACCAACGCAACAGAGGTTCGCCTGAAGTCTGGTAGCAACGCCACGTCACATAAGTGACGAACAGCCCTTCGAGAGTCGCGACGGCAATCGCGAATTCGTGGAACAAGTGATTTTCGAATTTTAGCGTGGAATCCTGTTGGAAATACAGGTAGGCGATGAACTGGGCGGGCATCAGGGCGAAGGCGATAAGGAGAAGGCTCGAATACGCCTGTGTGACCAGCCGGAGCGCATTGGTCGGTGCCTGTACCGCAAGATTGGTGCTCATATGCGTATCGTCTCTCACATGATGACTTACGTTCGTCCATGAACTCTTGGGCGTCTCCGAGGGATGCGCTGTCCCAGAGCACCTTCGGTCCATGCTGTAGCTACGCAGATGAAGGGGCCATGGTGCGTTGTGGTCGTAAAGCCATTCAACAAGCGACGCGCGATCACCGCGGTGCCGACGAAGGGAATGAGCTTCAGCTTTCGGTCGATCTGCTGCACTCCGTCGAGCTGGCGACCCTGCGGATAGGAGCGACCAGGTTCCGCCGCCGCCGGAATCAGCAGCGCCGTGGGCTTCGTTTACGTATTTGTGCCCACCACGTTCAGGCCACCCGCTCCGCTGACGGTCAGGGGTGTCGAGGGTGCGTTCAGCAGATTGGTCCCAGCTCCTGGCGCGAGTTGTCACTCTGCAAGGCGTCGAAAACACGCCATTGAAAGACAGAGGAAATCACGAGTCTGTGCATGCCGACCGCCGGTAGCATCGCCGCGACAATCGGCCCGTTACTGGTCCGGCTCGGAACCAAAACACGGGTGATGAGCAACACGCGTAAGCGTCAGCCCCCTTTGATTGGCGAGTTTAGTGTAGACCATCTGTGGCCTCCTTCGTGTGGAATATCCCCGCGTTGCACAAACGAGGCCGTTAGCAATACCTAAGCCTGTTTAGTTAGCCGCCTGCTAAACCTTGTAGGTTCCTAACAAAGGTCGGTCGTCAACCGCTTCAAGTGCGAGGCTGGCACGCAACTTGCTGGGCTGACAACATCACCAGGTTTGGTCGCGACTACCACCACGGTGATGTAGGGAAGTCTGATCGCCTCAGACGTGCCCGCATTGAGTGCATGTTGGTGTGTTGCTAAATGAAGCAACGTGCGAGCTGCTGCGATAGCAACAGCTCTGCGCAACGTGATCAGTGAGCTCCCGGCGAATTTTACGAGGCACCCGCACGACGCTCAACCGGAGGGTAAATAATGGCGGATGAGCTGGTCCCGCAAATCTGAACAGCGCGATAAGTGGAGTTTCTGCCTGACGGCGGGCAAGATTGACCCGCGAAT
>NZ_QZMV01000070.1:0-2860 GCF_003957705.1 Bradyrhizobium sp. LVM 105
TTCGCGGGTCAATCTTGCCCGCCGTCAGGCAGAAACTCCACTTATCGCGCTGTTCAGATTTGCGGGACCAGCTCACTTCGGGCTAACAGGAGCGCCATTGGAAGTAATTGGTACCGGCACGCCGTCCGCGCAAGAAAACGCTGGTATCGGCCCTATAGCGGCCACAGGCAGATGCGTATAGAGCAGCATCTGAATCCGCATGAACTGACGACGCATAGACTAAGGCGGAAAGGAGCATGATTGTCGGAAGCCCCCACATGGCTCTAACTCTTTCCCTTAAGCATTATCTCTGCAGTCTTTTTCGCCGCTTCGAAATACCGCACATAACCAGTACATCGGCAGATGTGTCCACCAAGCGCATACTCGATTTGAGCGTCCAGATCGGCAGGCCTCGTGGGCGCTGCCGCCAATCGATCCACCAGTATCTGAGCCGCGATTACGAAACCTGGCGTGCAATACCCACATTGAAAGGCAAAGTTCGCGAGAAACGCGTCCTGGATAGGCGTCAATGAATCGGCCGACGCAACACCTTCGATCGTCTTGATCTCTGCGCCGTTCAATATCCAGAGAGGAGTAGAGCATGCCAAACTGGGCGTCGCGTCCTGGTTTGGAGGCTTCTTCACCGAAACAGTGCAAGCGCGACAGATAGCGATGCCGCAGCACAACTTGGTGCCAGTCAGATTGAGATCATCATGAAGAAAATCGATAAGTTTATCGTCTCGCCTATCTTCAGCGACGCTATGGGAGACGCCATTTACCGTGAATCCGACAGTCATTTTGCGAGTCCAGCTAAGATCTTTGCAGGTGTAATAGGCAGAGACGAGTAGCGAACGCCGAGAGCATCGCGGAGGGCGTTTGAGATCGCAGGATCCACAGAACACATAACTGCTTCGGCGATGCCACGTCCTTTTCCACCATCCCCAGACACCTCGGGCAAGATGATCAATTCTTGGCCCCGACGCCCCCGCTCATAATGTGAACGGTGGGGCACATCAGCTAACCTCGGGACGTGATACCGGTTCAAATTCCAAGTGCCGCCGGCAGGACCTACGAGCCCGTCCGGCATGTCTTCGAATAGTGTGTATCCGATTGCCATCGCGACGCCCCCTTGCGATTGTCCAGATACTAGTTCGGGAACGTGCACATGGCCGGCATTCAAGATGCTGACTACATTTTCGATCCTCGTGACTCCCGTCGAACGATCAACGACAAGCGCCGCGATGTTGGCACAAGGGGCCCAAACCGTTCGCGAAGCACGGGATGCGCTCGCTGGCGGCCTTTGAGTGTTGCTCCGATCAATTCGGCTCCGCCCACCATCTACCGACGAGTATAGCGTGATCTCCATCTAGCTCTAACCTCACCGGCAGGCCCGCCAAGGCGTAGCTAGCCGACACCCAACTTCCCTGGAAAAAGGCGTGTCCAAGGACTCCGCTGGGAAGGCCGTGGGAATAGACCGCATCTGCGAGGCGCGTATGACCTAGCGGCTCGAAACCGTATTGCTTGGTGACGAGGTGCCCTTCGGCCCAAACGACATCCTCAAACGCGAGATTTGGCTTATTCCACAGCAGCCTTGCCGCCGGCAAAATCGCGCTGTGCATGTAGGCTCGCGCGGTTTCCTGCACAGCGTGGACTTGGTGAAAGCCAGTTAGGCATGCCGATGAAGACCCAACCCCTTTCGCGGTGGACAGAGGATTATCCCAATCCGGCGTATAGCTTGGTGTCAGGCCCGTCTGCCCGAAGAGCGTGTAGTCGCTAGCGGACACCGTTTCTGCATTGGTGCCTAAAACGGCCCCAGTAACCACGCGAAAGCGTAGTTGCAGATCCGTTTCCGAAATCAACCGCGTTCGTCCGGACTGTTATCGAGCCGTTCTTCTCGAGGTGGACCGCGGCTACGACCCCGTCCGCCTCGGTGCCATAAGCTTGCGCCGACACGGCGAATCCTGTGCCGTAGCTCTCACCGCGCCCAGCATACTCTTCCTTTATATCTGCGCGCTGCGCCCACAGTGGATGGGCTTCCGCCCTGTCAAGAAGTTCATCAAGCCGAAGTTCTTGATTGAATTGTCCACCGACGACGGTTGCGCTCGTCGACTTCGCAAGATTGGCGCGTCGAAGTGCAAATGGGTCCCACGATTTGACGGCTGCGATATCATCAAGCGCAGTTTCGATTGCAAAGAAAGCCTCTGGGCCACCGAAACCTCGCTGAGATCCTCCTGGAATATCCTGGGTTTTCATTGACTGAGCATCCAGGCTCGCCAGAGGAACCTCGTATGCTCCGCCAATGGCCAATGCTGCTAGGTTCGCAACATAAGGAGATAGATTCTTCAACCCGCCGCCGTTGAAGTTCATCGCCATCTGCACGCACTGCAGCGACATATCGGACCCAACAGTTATGGCGCCCGTCATCTTTACCCCCGGACGCTTGAGACCCAGACGGAACTGATCGAACCGATCGCGCATGAGGCGAACGGGATGGCCATCAGTAAAGGGAGCAACTAGTGCTAGGAGTAACGAAAATGGCGACGCATCACGCCCTCCGAACGCGCCGCCGGGCGGGCGAAGCGGTCGGCCGTCCGTCCATGCGATTCGTGCCACCGAAATCAACCGATCAGCTGGCGGTACAGGCTGTCCACCGCATTCGCCGACGCCTGGTCGCCGACCGGGTCAGGCTCGCTAACCAGATTCGCGGTCTTCTGTCCGAGCATGGCATTGTCATTGCCCGTGACATCGCGCAGCTGCGGCGCGGCCTCGCTGTCATCGTAGGGAACATCAATGGCCTCAGCGAGATGTGAGCTGGTCCCGCAAATCTGAACAGCGCGATAAGTGGAGTTTCTGCCTGACGGCGGGCAAGATTGACCCGCGA
>NZ_QZMV01000071.1:0-2682 GCF_003957705.1 Bradyrhizobium sp. LVM 105
CGCCAGGCCAGCACCGCACGGCTCGCCCAATCGATGATCGCCACCAGATATAGAAAGCCCTGGCCGATCGGCACATAAGCGCCGCGATGCCCATCTGGCGCATCAACCGCTGCACGCGCTTGCGATTGATGCGACACCCTTCGCCATTGAGCATCGCCATCATTCGCCGCGAGCCCAGGAACGGCCAGGCCGTGAACAGCTGGTCGATCCGCCGCATCAGCTCAACGTCGTTGTCATTGGCCGGCCGTGGCGGCCGATATATGCTCGATCGCGCAACGCTCAGCAGTTGGCATTGCCGGCGGATCGATAGACTCTCATGATCGCGCTGAAGCAATCCTCGGCGATCCGGCGCGCTCATCTTCCGGACCTCCTGGCTAAGAAATCTCGCTCGACCGTCAATTGTCCGATCTTGGCGTGGAGCTTCTCGACCTCCAGTTCGTGAGCCGCCTCGCCATCCCGACCAGCGCCCGCGTCGAACGCCCGAACCGCTTGATCCTGAAGCTGCTTCTTCCACGCATAAATCTGGTTCACATGCACCTGGTAGCGCTGTGCCAGATCCGTCACCGTTGATTGTTCTCGCAGCGCCTCCAAGGCGATCTTCGCCTTCAGCGCCGCATCGATTTTCCGTCTCGTCTTCTTCATGGTCCGCTCCGTTTATCAAAACGGAACGGCATCCGCACCACCTAAGCCGCTGGTCCAAAATCCGGGGTCCACTTCACGGCCTTCTAAGCTGTCGTCGTTGGCCCTGACCAGATTGGGTCCGCCATTATGACGGTATGATGATCCCATCTAGGGTTCTTCGATCCGAAAATACGTTTGCGTAATGTGCGCCGACGTAAGTTGGTAACCTTGTGTTCTGGCCTCCGAAATATCTGCCAGGCGTCGATCAGAGGGGAGTGTAAGGCGAGAACTGATATTAAAATGAGGATACTTTCCCTCGCCAGCCACCGGCGCGTTACTCGCGCCCCATTTCCGCCAACGGATCTTCCGTTACATCGCCGGCGACGGGAGGCTGGTCAAGGACTTGAGCGAACCGCCGTAAGAGGGCGGTCGTGCTTGGCGACATTTCCGCAACCGGGCCGGGTATATAGCATGAGACGAGATAGGCCCGGCGTCGTGCCTCAGAGTCATCCAGTAGCAATGGCAACGTCTCGATTGCTCGTTCCGGCTCCAAGATCGCGATGATGGTCTGCCGGCGAGTGATTGCATTCAGGCGGTCAGACGCGAGAGAGCGGAACGGTTCGTCCTGCGTTAGAACGCGTGACCAGCGGTCCAGACGATCGCGGCGAATACCACCGCGATCGTTGACAAGCAGCGTCATCATACGAACGACCGCTTCGATGAAGCCTCCGGTCGCGATCGCCTTGAGTGCAAAGCAAACGTCAGGGCGCGACCGCAATTCTTCGAGTGTCGTTTGCCTCGTATTCACCTCGTAGCGACTACCAAAGTAGTCCTGCAAAGGAGTATTCCACATGCTGTGGAACACCAGCTCATAGATCGTGTCGCGCAGGTCGCGCCAGAAGATGATCGTCCGTTCGATATGTTGCACATACAGCGCTTCCGCAACCAAGAATGGATTATCCGCTCTGGCCTTTGCTCGAGACCTAAGAACCTGCTCAGCTCGGGACTTGAGGCCGACGAGCATCGGGTTTTGCGAAGAGAGTAGCGCTCGCGACAAACGCTGCGGATGAACAGCTCGACCGGCTTCGGCCGTCAGTTTCGTGACTGCAGCTCTGACGAATGGGCGGGCAACAGGTGATAGACCTGTGCCTGAAGTTGCGATGCGCGGTCCACCGCGCCGAAAGGACGCTCGTCGCGATAATTGTCGTTAAATGCCAGGATGTCCTTGAAGCTGCGTTGGACTAGCTCAACGCTGTAGTCTTTTCGTCCATCATGTTCCTGAATATCCGTGACGCACATTTCGTAGAGCCCGGGCATCAACGCTTCGATCGCCTCAAGAGTGGTTGCGACTTGCCTAAACTCCCGATTGACAACTTTAGACGAGACGAAGATGCCGAGGTGCCCGACGTCATTATGCACCATATAGATAATGTGTTGGCCGCAGGCGCGGATTTCCTCTTCGTTCTCGTAAGCATCTGTAATCCAATTCAGAGCCTGCTGGGGTGGCGTAACGTTGTCGCCATGGCTGGCAAACACGATGATCGGTGCCCTGATCTGCTTGAGATCCACGTGCTGACGTTCTGATGCTAGATAGGCTTTGTTTTTGGCAAGTCGGTTGCCGATGAACAGGTTTTCCAGCAGATCTCGTTCTCGTGCAGCAGACAGAAGCTGGCCCACCACGTCTCTGTTGCAAGGAAGCTTTCGCGCGCTGTATCCACGTCGCGAAAAAGGTTGGCGTACTTTAGGAATAGCCGCTCGGGATTGAGCAATTCGAAATTGTGTATGAGATTGGCGCCGTCGAACATTCCCTTGCCGAGGTCGCACAGAAACATTGGAATCCAGACTCCGCCGAATATGCCGGCAATGTAGCGGAAGGTGTTGTCGCCGATGTTCCCCGACACAGCTGACACCGGTGATCCATTGATGGTAATAGGGCCTGTCAAGTCAGGGTTTGTCGCGGCCATGACGAGGGTCGCCCAGCCAGTGTTCGCCGTCAGCACTCTTGAGACAGATTGAAGGGTTTTCCGGAAGGAGGATTTCTGGTTCATCGTAGCCACCAGG
>NZ_QZMV01000072.1:0-2187 GCF_003957705.1 Bradyrhizobium sp. LVM 105
CACGGCAGCCTAACCCCGGCAGAGGCTCCACTTATCGACGCGGATATTCTGTTCAGACAACCGGGGCCAGCTCACACCTCGTGCCCCACGCTGAATACAAGGCTTATTGCTTGGCAGCCGAGAAACGCGCTGCCACGGTCTTTGCTCCCACGGTAGAGAGGCGCATCAAGCGGAATACCTTTGACGTCGGGCATCGCATTCCTCCTCGCTCTTGGAGTGTTTGGACGCAATCGAAGATTCAGCTAACTCATTTCACCAAGACTATTCGGTTGTTGAAGCATCCTGAAGAGACTGTGATGCGCAACTTCCAATGCGGCTCGGTGATCCGTCGGCTCATAGATCCGGTGATCGCGATCGTCTTACCGACGACGCATCCAGTTCTGCGCGTTGCACCTCAATTCTGTGCTGCAGAATGAGCTTGACGATTGTGCGTTCATTCCAGCGAAGCGTGCTCACCGACGATGACGATAACTCGGTAGGCCTCTCTATCTGTTGTCTGCAACGTTGATGCCAAGCACCTCATTGGGTGTTATAGGACCCGCTCGGCTGAAGATGTCGAATTGGAGTACGAGAAGGCCGCCGACAACCTTCGCCTCTTCTTCTGTTGCCTTCCCGCTTGTTTGATTGGCGACGCGGGATGTCGAACGTCCGACATGATCAAGCGGGGCATAAACGGATGAGGAGCTCGCATGGCTCAAAGTTGTGGGTGGCTCGACTAAGCCTTGGTAAGTCGAAACGCTATCACTGTGCATGGCCCGAAACGCATGCTAGCGGATACCCAGGTCGCGCGAGAAGGTCGGAACAGCTCCAGCAACTCTGCAAGAGTTGCGTGAGTTTGCATTCGTATCAGATTCTCGGCGCGCCGATTGCACAGGGTGGATACTCCAATTTGCAAGGCTCGGAGAACCTCATGCGTTCTGCGCCCCACTCCCGCGGCCAGCCACGAAGAGCTGCTCAGTACGTGCACCTGCGCGGAACCGGCATTGCGCCGCCCGCAGTCCACGCCCATCTTCCGGAGGAAACTCGGTCGTGAATTGTCGGGCTCAACAAGGTGGCCCAATGTCGCGATGCCAATTCAACCCTCCGACGGTACCGCCTGAGCGGCGGACGCGTGTCCACGACGTGAAATCGTTATCGAGTTGGTTTTCACGCCGAGTTGCACGGCACTACGCACAGCCTTTGGGCATCGCAGCGGGACACAGCAGATCGACCAGGGGTCGATTGACATAGTGCATAGTGGATGTCGCAAAGACCTTGCACCACCACACTGTCGAGGAAGCAAAATTATGGGACGTGTCAGCGAAAAAGTCATTCTGGTGACCGGCGGGGCTCGAGGGATGGGGGCCGCTCATGCGCGCCTGCTGGTAGCGGAGGGAGCTAAAGTCGTGATCACCGATATTCTTCGTAAAGAAGGAGAGGCTTTCGCGGCCGGCCTTGGCACATCCGCGATCTATCTGCGTCAAGACGTCGCTCAGCCAGAGGAATGGCGCCAAGCGATCGCGGCTGCGGAGAGCAAGTTTGGCGCGCTGCATGGCCTCGTCAACAATGCCGGCATAGCCAGTATTGCTCCTATCGAGCAGTTTCCGCTTGAGCAGTGGACGAAGACCCTTGCTGTCAATCTCACCGGTGTATTTTTGGGAATGCAGACTGCCCTGCCGGCCATGCGCCGCGCGGGCGGAGGCTCGATCGTCAACATCTCGTCGGTCGAGGGGCTGAGGGGTAGTGCAGGGCTTCACGCCTACGTTGCTTCCAAGTTCGGCGTGCGGGGCATAACCAAGTCCGCTGCTTTGGAGGCCGCTGCGTCTGGGGTTCGCATAAACTCAGTCCATCCGGGGTTAATCAACACTTGGATGACAAAGGACTTCGATTCTTCCAGTTTTCCCATTCCGCTTGGGCGGGCGGCCGAGCCGCCGGAAGTGTCACAGGCTGTGTTGTTCCTGCTCAGCGACGAGTCCTCTTATCTTACGGGCTCCGAAATCGTCGTCGATGGCGGTCTGACGATCGGCGTCCCGTACAAGTGTCAGGCGCCCGAAAGCATCTTCTGACTAGCAGCTGACCAATTGTCACATAAAGCAAGATCTGACGTTGCGATGTATTACAGCAGTGGGAATGGTCTGAGCCCCGCAAACTCCTCCAAGAATGGGTAGAGTCCGTCACCTCTGAGGAGATGGACCATGAAGCCAAGTC
>NZ_QZMV01000073.1:0-2085 GCF_003957705.1 Bradyrhizobium sp. LVM 105
GGAGGAAGGAAGGGAAGGGGGAGGGGGAGAGAAGAGGGGGGAGGAGGGAAAGAGGAGAAAAAAGAGAAAGAAGAAGGGGAGAGGAGAAAGAGAGAGGAGGAGAGAGAAGAGAGAGAGAGAGGGAGGAGAAGGAAGAGAGGAACGAAAAGGAAGGAAAAAAAGGGGAGGAAGGAAGAGAGGAAGAGAAGGGAGGGAAGGGGAGGAAGAAGAGGAGGAGAAGGAGGAAGGAAGGAAAAAGGAAGAAAGGAGGAAAGCCAGAGGGAGGAAGAGGAGAAGAGAGAGAGAGAGGAGGAGAAGAGGGAGGGGAGGGAGAAAGGGAGAAAAGGAAGAGAGGAGAGAGAGGAGAAAGGAGAGGGAGAAGGGGAGAAGGGGAAGAAAGAAGGAAAAGGAGAGGGAAGGAGGAAAAAAGAAGGAGGAAGGAAGGAGGGAGAAAGAGAAGGGGGAGAAGAAGAAGAAAGAGAAGAAAGGGGGAAAGGAGGAGGAAGGGAAGAGAGAAAAAGAGGAAGGGAAAGGAAAAAAGAGGAGAAGGGAAGGGAGAGAGGGAAGGAAAGAAAGAGAAGGAAAAAGGAGAAAGAAGGGAAGGAGAGGAGAGAGAGGAGGGAGGAAAAGGAAGAGGAGGGAAGGGAAGGAGGGAGAGAAGAGAGGGAGAGAGAGAAAAGGGGAGGGAAGGAAGAGAGGAGAGGAAAGAGGGGAAGGAAGAAAGAGAGAAAAGAGGAAAGGAGGAAAAGGAGGAGAAAATAGGAGAAGAAGGAGAAGGAGGGAGAAGAAGAAAAGAGGGGAGAGAAGAGAAGAGAGGAAGGGAAAGAGAAGAGAGGGAAAAGAAGAGGAGGGGGGAGAGAGAAAGGGAAGAAGGGAGGGAAGAGAAGGGAGGGAAGAGGAGGAGAAGAGGAAAGAAAAAGGGGGAGGGGAAAAAAAGAGAAAAAAAAAAGAAGAAGGAGAAGGGAGAAGGGAAGGAAGAAAAAGAGGAAGAGAAAAGAAGAGAAGAGAGGGAAGAGGGGAGGAAGAGCGGAGAGAAAAGAGAAGAAGGAGGAAGGGGAAGAGAAGGAAGGAAAGGGGAGAAGGGAGAAGGGAAAGAGGAAGGGGGAGGAGAGGAGAAGGGGGAGAGAGAAGGAAAAGGGGAGGGGGGGAGAGAGGAGGAGAGGAAGGAAAGGGAGGAGGAGAGGAAGGAAAAAAGAGAGAGAGAGAGGAGAAGAGGGGGGAGAGGAAGGAGAGAAAGGGGGGAAAGGAGGAAGGGGGGGGAAGAGAAGGGGAAGAAAAGGAGAAGGGGAAAGGGGGAGGGGGCAGGAGGGAAGGAAGGAAAGAAAGAAAAGAAGAGAGAAGGAAAAGAGAGAGAGAGAAAAAAAAGGAAAAGGAAAAAAAAAGAGAAAGGAAAAAAAGAGAAAGAAAAAAGGAAGAAGGAAAGGAAGAGAAAAGGAGAGAGAGAAGAGAGAGAGAAAAAAAAAGGAAAGAGAAAGGAAGAGGAAAAGGAAAAAGAGAAGGGAGAGAGAAAAGGAGAGGAGGAGGGAGAGAAAGAGGAAGAGGAGAGAAGAAGGAAAGAGAAAGAGAAAGAGAAGAGGAAGAAGAGGAAAGAAGGGAAGGAAAGGGGGAAGAAGGGAAGGAAAAAAGAGGGAGAGAGAGGAAAGAGGAGGGGGAAGGGAAGGGAGAGGGAGAAAGGAGAGAAGGGAAAGGGAGGAGGGGGAGAGGGGGGGAAAAAAGGAAAGAGAAGAAAAGAAAGGAGAAGAAAGAGGAAGAGGAAAAAAAGAAAAACGACGAACAAAAAAAGAAGGAAAACAAAGAAAAAGAAGAACAGGAAAATGGGGGAAAAAGGAAAAAGAAAGAGGGAAGAAGAGGAGAGAAAGAGAAGGGAAGAGAGGGAAAAAAGGGAGAAGGAAGGGGAAGAAGGGGGGAGGAGGAAGAAGGAGAAGGGGAGAGGGAAGGGAGGGGGAAGAGGAGGGAAAGAAGAGAAAGGGGAAGAGAAGGAGAGGAGGAAGGGAGAGGGAGAAGGAGAGAGAAGAGAGGGAGGAGGAGAGGAAGAAAGAGGAGAAGAGAGAAAAGGGGAGGGAGGAACAGGGGCGCCTCTCAACTTGTCACTGCCCATCCGTAACC
>NZ_QZMV01000074.1:0-2020 GCF_003957705.1 Bradyrhizobium sp. LVM 105
GCGCTCCTGCTGTTGCCCCGCCGGACTCCACGTTGCCGCTGGGAGCGGGCGTGGTCCATGCCATTAACTCGTAAGGCGCGGCTGCCTTGCCCTTGCCGATGCACTCCACCTCCGGGGCGTGGAAGGAGTAAAGCTTCCAGCCGCGCTGGCGTTGCTGCTGCGAGCGGATCTGCGAAGCCCGGCTGAGCGGGAGGGCGAACGCGTTCTCGAGCACGGTCTGCCCTCCGATCTTGCGGCGGATATCGCGGATGATCCGGCCCAGCCGGCTGCGCAGGATGCGCAACTGCCGCTGATGCCGCTTGAATTGCTTGGCATGGGCGTAGCGCCCCGCCATCATTGCTGCGGTCTTGGCGATGCGAAGATAGGACTGCCGAAGCCTGACCCCGTGCTTCCTCGTCAGGCGGTTGAGCCCCTTGATGGCCGCGTGCAGCAGCTTGGCATCGGTCGGGAAGGTGATGGCCTTCGGCTGCACGGTGGTATCGACCGTGACCCGCTTGAGGTCCTGGCTGCGCAACGCGCCAGCTTCGTGCGCTACCCTCAGGCTCTCGGCCAGCAACAGCTCCAGCTTGTCGCCGAGCCGCTTGCGCCAGTGGCTCAGGTCCGAGCGCTCGTGCGGGAAAGCGTGCTGGAAGAACTCTTCGCCGGTGAAGTACTGGAAATACGGGTCGTGGACCCAGCGCTCGCACACCGCCTCATCGGACAGGCCGTAAATGTGCTTGAGCAGGAGCAGCCCGATCACGAAGCGGCTTGCGATGCCCGGCCGACCGTTCTCGCTATAGAGCGGCGCGATCTCGCCGTCGATCCAGCCCCAATCGACCTTGCCTGCGAGCTGAACCAGCTCGTGCTTCATGTTGATGATCTGGTCCAGCCTGGCCCGGAACAGATCGCCTGATCCCGTCGTCCTGTGCTGCTTCGGTCGCATCGCCACCTCCGATGCGGCCACAGAATCATGACTGGCGATTCGACGGAATCTGAAAACGAAATCGCAAGGTTCCGATGCCCGAAGAATCAAAACCCTGCAATCCCGAAACAGCCCACAAAGACAAATGCGATTCTGGCTCAGTCGTTTAGCCGCTCTTCACGGACGACTAAATACGTCGGGCGGAATACGCCCCCACGTCCTGTTCTCCCAACGCGCCAGTGCCTCGAACCCAATAATGCAATTCTCTTTGAGCGAGACTATTGGCTGGTAGTGCGGCTCAATAATGTCGGCCTTGATAGCGCTGCGAAGCTCTCGCTCGATCTGAATGCGCCGGTCGACATGCATATCCATCTCTGGTTCGAAAAAGCGAACATGCGACCTGCCATCGCCTTGCGCGCGATAAAGTGCACGTTCTGCGCGCCTGACCAATCCGTGGAGATTGATGCCGTCAGTCGGAGCGATGGCGATGCCAATCGCAACCCCAAGCTCGGCTGCCCCCGTCTCGGTCGCGAACGTTTCGCTGGCGGACGCCACAATACGGCGCGCCAGATTGGTCGGAGTTTCAAGGGAGCTAATGCCTGGTAGGACAATCCCGAATTCGTCGCCTCCGATCCTTGCTAGGACACCGTCCTTCTGCAAAATTTCGGCGACCCTGTTGGCAAATTCGCACAGCGCTTTGTCCTCCGCTGCGTGGCCATGCTTGTCCTTGATCATCTTGAAGCCATCAAGCCCAAGCAGCAGAACGGCTACCTGGTGCGTGTCGCGGGCCAGGCCAAGGCACGCATCAAGTTTTTCATTAAACAGGCGCCGGTTCGGCAGGCCGGTCAATGGATCCTGTCGCGTTAGGTCGCGCGCTTCTCCTTCCGCAATGGCTCGCGCCTTGGTTTCGTGGGCGAGATCTCGATAGCGGCGCACACTAAAAATTGTCAGCGCAACGCACAGGAAGAACGCGACGATTATGATGAATACGATATCGTCAAGTGCCGAATCCGCATAGCGTTGCCCCAGCTGAAACAAAAGATGAGCTGGCCCCGGTTGTCTGAACAGAATATCCGCGTCGATAAGTGGAGCCTCTGCCGGGGTTAGGCTGCCGTGCGG
>NZ_QZMV01000075.1:0-1631 GCF_003957705.1 Bradyrhizobium sp. LVM 105
CTGGGGCGATTTGGCGGCAATTAACACTCTGTTCCTGCTCCCCCTTTCCCCTCTTCTTCTTCTTCTTCTTCCCCTTTTTTTTTCCTCTCCTCCCTCTTCCTCCTCTCTCTCTCCCCCCTCCTTTCTCTTTCCTCTTCCTCCTCCCTCCCCCTCTCTCTCTCCCCCTCTTTCCCTTCCTCTTTCTTCCCCCCTCCCTCCTCTCCCCCCCTCCCCCCTCCTTCTTCTCTTTCCCCCCCTCCTTCCTTCTTTCTCCTCTCCTCTTTCTCTCCCCCTCTTCTCCTGCGTCAATCCCCTTCCTCCTTCTTTTTCCTTATCCCACTCCCTCTTTTTTTTTCTTCTCCTCCCCCTCCCTCTCTCCTTTCTCTCCTTCCTTTCCTCTCCTTCCTTTTTTCCTCTCCTTCTTCTCCTTCTTCTTTCTTTTTCCTCTCCCTCCTCCTTTTCCCCCCTCCCCCCTTTCTTCCCCTTTTTTCCTCCTCTTCCTCCCTCTTTTTCTCTTTCTCTCCTTCTTTCCTTCTCTTCCCCTCTCCCCCTTTCTTCCTTTTCTTCTTCCGTCCTTTCTTCTTTTCCCTCCTCCTTTCCTTTTCTTCTCTTCTCCTCTTTTTTTCCTATTCTTCCTTCTTCCTTCTTCCTCTCTCCTTCTTCCCTCCTCTCTCTTCCTTTCTTCCTCCCCTTCCTTTTTCTTTCTCCCTTTTTCCTCTCTTCTTCCCTTCCCCCTCCTCTCCTTCTCTCCCTCCCTCCCTCCTTTCCCCTCCCCTTTTTCTTCCTTCCTCTTTCCTCTTCCTTCTCTTCCCTCTTCTTCCTCCTCCCCCTCTTCTCCTCTTCTCTCTTCCTTTCTCTCCTCCTTCTCCTCCTCCTCTCCCTCTTCCTTCTTCTCCCTTCCTTCTCCCCTTCTTCCCCTTCCTTTCCCTCCTCCCCTTCTCTTTCTTCCTTTCTCCTTCTCTTCTTTCTCTCTCCTCTCCCTCCCCCCCTCCTCTCTCTCTTCCTCCTCCCTTCCCTCTCCCTCTCTTTTCTCTCCCCCTCCCTTCTTTCCTTCCTCTCCCCTTTCTCTCCTCTCCCTCCTTCTTTCTCTCCCTTTCCCTCTTCCTCCCTCTCCTCCCTCTCTCTCTTCCCCTCCTTCTCCTCCCTCTTCCCCCCCCCTCTCTCTCTCTCCTTCCCCCTCCCCTCCTTCCCCTTCTTCCCTTCCTTCCCCTTCTCTCCTCCTCCTCTTTTCTCTCCTTCCTCTTTCTTCCCCTTCTTTTCCTTTTCCTTCTTCTTCTTCCCCTTCTTCTTCTTCCCCTTCTTTCTCTCCTCTTCCTCTTTCCTCTTCTCCTTCTTTCTCCTTTTCTCCTTTTCTTCTCTCCTCTCCTCTCCCTTTCTTCCTTTCCTTCCTTCTTTTTTTCCTTCCCCTCCTCTCCCTCCTTTTCCCCCTCCTTTTTCTCTTTCCCCTTCCTCTTTTCTTTTCCCTCTTCCCCCTTCTCCCCCTCCCCTCCCTCCTCCTTTTTTTCCTTTTTCTTTTCCTCTCTCTCCCCCCTCTTTTCCCTCTCCTTTTCTTCCTTCCCTTCCCTCTTCTCCCCCTCCTTCTCTTCCTCCCTCTTCTTCTCTTTCTTTTTTCCTTTTCTTCCCTCTCCCCCCCCTTTTTCCTTCTCCTCTTC
>NZ_QZMV01000075.1:1699-1980 GCF_003957705.1 Bradyrhizobium sp. LVM 105
AGAGGGAGGGGGGGAGGGGAGGAAAGAGAAAAAAAAGGGGGAGGGAGAAGAGGGAGAAGGAGAAGGAGGGGGAGAGAAAAAGGAAGAAGGAGAAAAAAGAGAGGGAAAGGAGGGGGAGGAAAGAGGAGGAGGAGAAGGGGAAGAAGGAAAAAGAAAGGGAGGAAGGAAGGAAGAGGGAAAAGGAGGGGAGGGAGGAAGGGGGAGGGAAAAAAGAGGAGGAAGAGGAAAAAAGGAAGGGAGGGGGAAGGAGAGAGAAGAGAGGGGAAGAGGGAGAGGAGGGT
>NZ_QZMV01000076.1:0-1913 GCF_003957705.1 Bradyrhizobium sp. LVM 105
TCGATCCCAAAAGCCTGCCGGAGCTAGTCTGACCGCCCCAGATCCAACCAGTCAAAATCACTGTGCAGAGCCACTAGTTTTGCCAAACAACAAAACAACAGAGCAAAGACCGGACCAGTCGCTCGAGTGGCGTACTCACGGCCGCGCGCACGCCAAGTGGATACAAAGCAGAACTAGCACCTACCATCCTGGCAAAAGGTGAGCCGTCGACATGTCGTGAACACGACATATACGCACGACACGTCAAGAAAACCTGGCGTCAACTGGCAGAATGGAAAACTTGCAGAAGAGCTCGATTGAGCGGCGGTATGACGTCGGACCAAACTTTCCGCAGGCTCGCGGTTACAGATCTCGCTCTACACGATGAGTGGCTTGGCAATATTTCTCACGGTCGCGAGGCGGGAGTCGGCGAGCAGCTCCCTGGAGTACACTGCGCCGAAGTAGTCGAGGACGAAGGTGCCAGAATAGCGTAGAGTATCGGCCGCGCGGATTAGGCTATCAATAATTGTGCCGACTTGGCCGATGCGATCGCGATAGCGCGAGCGGATAACATTAACGGCGTTCATCGAGTGGACCGCCTCGTCGGCAATTACCTCCCGCAGCCAATGATGGAACGTGTTGTTCCCAAGAGCGTCATAAAATGGTTTTTCTGCTGCATAGGCGCGGCAAGTGCACATTTCATCAAATGCGATCATAACCATCACGGAAAATTCGTCCTTCAGGTGTTCAACGATCGGCCCAAAATCATGAGATCGAGCCTCCAATCTCTCCCGAAGAGTCCTTTCGGATCCATTAGCGACAAGTTCAATGATCCGGATGAATCCGTCGGTGTGGCGCTCTTCGTCAATCGCCCAGGCGTTAAAGAATGCAGCAGCTTCATCGGAAGCGATAAGATCTCGCGCCACTAATTCTTGTTTCAAGTACCTGGCGTCATATTCGGTGTACAGATCGGGCCACAATTTTTCCCAACGTGCGCGGACAGCCGACGGCTCGGCGGCGAACATCGCTGGCGTAAGAGTGTCAAATAATTCGTTTGGACTCCAGTTCCGTCGAAACGGCGTGATCATCGGAGTGCCCCTAAACGCGTAGGATGCGAGCGTGCCGGCGCACGATTGTTGTCATCCGTACGCTCGCAGAGCATATGCTACAAACAAGAGGCCGTCGTCTCCTTGTTTTGGTAGGCTGATGGCCAGAGGTCGTTCGGCTGGCTGAAGCGTCCCCTTGAATGGCGCAGTAGCCTTTTGTGATCCACACGGCCGCAAAACCAGGAACACTTGTCGTTGCTAGTCGCGGGTCTAAAACGGCCTCACTTGACCTCGCGAGAGGCGCTCTGGCGGGCCGCCATGCTGACAGGCACGATAGTTTCAGCAGATTCACGACGCCGCCTATTCAGGGGTAGGACTGCGGCACGTTTTGAAGCACAGTTAGCGGCACACGTGACATCCGATGGGAGGCCCCCGCATCAATCGGGTGTGGACCAATGGGTGGTAGTCTGCGTCCCAGTGGATCCCGAACGTTAGCCTCGTTCCCATAGCCCTTTAATTGTCGGCAGTTGCGGCGATACTACTTCCCATGAGTATCGATGAGTATCTCTGGCCTTCTTCGATTCCGCTAAATTCTCGCTGAAATCCCTCTAGACTCCCGCCGCGCAAGCGCACCGCTAAATCAAGTAAACGGAGCTACGGAAGAGACTCAGAAAGTTATGCGATAAGCTTACGCTACTTGGTAGATCGCCTAGGTTGCGCGATTGAGAATCCGTCGCTAAGCAGCATTTCGGTTGTCGACCGGCCAGGTAAACAACTGCTCAATCTCGCTAGCTTCGATGAGACGGAGGAAGTCTGAGCTGGCCCCGGTTGTCTGAACAGAATATCCGCGTCGATAAGTGGAGCCTCTGCCGGGGTTAGGCTGCCGTG
>NZ_QZMV01000077.1:0-1877 GCF_003957705.1 Bradyrhizobium sp. LVM 105
GAAAAGGGAAAAAGGAAAGGAAGAAGGAGAGGGAAAGGGGAAGGGGAAGGGAAGAGGGGGAGAGGGAAGAAAGGAGAGAAGAGAGAGAGGGAGGGAGAGAAAGGAAGAAGAGAGGAGAGAAGAGGAGGGAGAGGAAAAGGAAGGGAAGGGAGGGGAGGAGAGGGAGGAAAAAGAAGGGGAAAAGAGAGGGAAGAAGAAGGGGGAGAGAGGGAGGAAAAGAGGAGGGAAGAGGAGAGGAAAGAAGAAAGGGGAAAGGAAAGGAGAGGGGGGAGGGAGAGAAGGAAGAGGAAGAAGAAAGGAAAGAGAGAAAGAAAGGAAGGGAAGGAGAAGGAAGGGGGGAAAGAGAGGAAAAAAGAAAAAGGAAGGAAAGAGAAAGAGGGAGAGAGGGAGGAGAGGGGAAAAAGAGCAAGAAAGAAAAGGAAGGAGAGGGGGAAGGGAGGAAAAAAGGAAAAGGAAAAGAAGGAAGAAGAAGAAGAAGGAAAAGAAAAAAGAGAAGAGAGAAAGGAAGAAAAAAAAGAGAAAAAGAAAGAAAAAGAAAGAGAAGGGAGGAGAGAGAAAAAAAGGAGAAGAGGAGGAAGAGAAAGGAGAAGGAGAAGGGAAGGAAAGAAGGAGAGGAGAAGAAGGAGAGAGAAGGAAGGAAAGAGGGAAGGAAAAAGGGAAAAGAAGAAGAGAAGGAAAACGAGAAAGAAAACGACGAGGAAGAAAGGAAAGATAGTGAAAAGGGAAAGGGGGAGAGAAGGAAGGGAAGAAGAAAGGGAAGGAAGAAGAAAAGAAGAGGAAGAAAAGAAAGAGGAGGAGGAGAAGGAGAAAAAGAAAGAGGGGAGAGGAAGAGGAGAGGGGGAGAAAGGGAGGGAGGAAGAGAGGGGGGGGGAGAGGAGAGGGAAGGAAGGAAAGAGGAAGAGGGAGGGGAGAAGAGGAGGGAGGAGAGAGAGGAGAAGAAGGAAGAAGAAGAGAAAAAAAGAAAAGGAAGAAGAAAAAGAAAAGGAAGAGAAAGAAGAGAAGAAAGAGGAAAAAGGAGAAAAAGAAGAAGAAGGAGGAGGAGAACGAAAAAAAAAAGGAAGGAGAAAAAGAGAAAGAAGAAGAGAGAAGGAGAGGAGGAAGAAGAGGAGAGAAAGAAAGAGAGGAAGAGAGGGGGGAGGGGAGAGACAGAAGGGGGGGAGGAGAGGAGAGAGAGGGGAGAAAAGGAAAAGGAAAAGAAGAGAAGGAAAAAAAAAGGGAGGCGAGGAAGAAAGAAAGAGAGATCTCAAATCAGGAGGAAAAAAGAAAAGAAGAGGAAGAAGAAGAAGAAGAGAGAGGAGGAAAAGGAAAAGGAAGGAGGCAGGGAGAGAAAGAAAAAGAGGGAGGAAAGGAAAGAAAAAAAGGAGAAAGGAAGAGGGGGAGGAGGGAGAGAAGGAGAAAGAGGAGGAGAGAGAGAAGAGGAAAGAGGAGAGAGAGAAGGAGGGAGGAAAAAGAAGAGAAAAGGAAGGAGAGAGGGAGAAGGAGAAAGAGAAAGAGGGGAAAGAGGAGGGGAAGGGAGGAGGGGAGGAAAAAAGGGAGGGGAAGGGGAAGGGGGGGGGGGAGGAAGAGAAAAGGGGAAGAGAAAGAGAAAAAGGAGAAGAGGAAAAGGAGGGAGGAAGAGAGGGCGGAGAAGAGGAGAGAGAGGGAAGAGGGGAAGAGGGAGAGAGGAAGGGGAGGGAGAGAGAGAGAAGGAGGAAAAGAAAGAGAGGGAAAGAGAAGAAGAAGAGAAAGAAGGAGAAGAGGGGGAGGAGAGAGAGGAGAGAGGGAGGAAGGAAAGGAGGAAGAAGAGAGGGGGAAGGAGGGGAAAGAGGAGGGGAAGAAAGGAGGAAAAGGGGAGAAGGCAGGAACAAGGGCCTGACGATGCGGACCGGCCAGACCCA
>NZ_QZMV01000078.1:0-1875 GCF_003957705.1 Bradyrhizobium sp. LVM 105
GGAGGATGAGCTGGACGAGGATTTGGCGCAACAAGAGCTGCAGCCAGCGGAGGAGGCGCCGGAAGTTGTAGCCGGCGGCGGAGAGGACGGCATTGGTGGCATCTCCTTCGCGGTGCCAAAGATAGTTCCGGCCCATCCGATGTTCGGATTTGAGATGGCCGATGACCGGCTCGACGGCGGAGCGGCGGCGCAGCTCGCGTTTGATCTGCGCGATTACCCGCCGCTTTTGGCCTGACGTGAACACCCTGAACTTGTATTCGGGCGCGGCATTGTGGCCGCGGTAGCCCTTGTCGACATAAGCCCGCTCGATGGCACAACCGGTGAGCGTCTCGGTGCGGTCGATGACGTCGCGCAAGGTGTGACCGTCGTACGGGTTGTCGGGCAGCGCCCTGGCGTGCAGCACGAACAGGCCACCGGGAGCACGGCGGTTGTTGGTGACGATGGAGGCTTTGACACCGATCTATGGACCACGCCCACGTTGCAAGAGGAATCGACAAAGGGATGAAGCGGTTTGCGCCAATCTATCCGGCTTCGATTTGAGGCTGT
Organism: Bradyrhizobium sp. LVM 105; assembly: GCF_003957705.1. Taxonomy (NCBI): domain Bacteria; kingdom Pseudomonadati; phylum Pseudomonadota; class Alphaproteobacteria; order Hyphomicrobiales; family Nitrobacteraceae; genus Bradyrhizobium; species Bradyrhizobium sp. LVM 105. The sequence continues at coordinate 547 of NZ_QZMV01000078.1, forward strand.
CGCCCCGAGCCATTATGGATATCCGCCCACTTCTGTCCTCAATAACTCGCCGGCCTCAACAAGGGCCATGGAGTCGAACCAGGCTTCAGAAGTGTCGGTAGAACCGTTTCTCCATTCGTCCTTTCCGTCTCGCAAACCTCGGCGGGATAGTGTGCTATTCCGATCGGATCGTGGATCTTCCTTCCTTCCCGGGTCCGGACGTCTTACGCAGCGTGGCCCAGGAAACTCGCTTCGTAGTCACGGCCTTTTGCGAGTATGCTCCAGGCCATCCGCGCGAGTTTTGCGGCCAAAGCAACAACTAGTACATTCGAGTGGAGCCGCTTCGATGCTGCCTCCAGCCAGGCTCCGAAGCCGTGCCTGGCCCAGGTTTGGCGCTGCAGCAGTACGGCTCTGGCTCCCTGAATGAACAGTGTTCGTAGATAACGGTTGCCGCGTCTTGATATGCGACCGAGGATGGTTCGATCGCCGGTCGAGATTTGTTTCGGTACTAGACCAAGCCATGCCGCAAAGTCGCGGCCCTTCTGGAACGCATCACCAGTTCCGATCGCGGCGATCATCGCGCTTGAGATGATTGGCCCGACGCCCGGCGCACTCATCAGACGGCGACAATGTGCATCTTGCTCCGCGATCTCGTTGATCTCCTTGGTGACTAACGCGACGCGACGGTCGAGATAGCGCCAGTCCTCGGCCAAGTCCTGGATGAGCCGAACCACCCGAGGGGACAGGCTTTCCGAAGATGTCGAGAGGATTTGGGGGAGCGCCAATCGGAGTGCTGCCGCTCCCTGCCGCACTGGTAGCCCTCGCTCAAGCAAAAAGCCCCGGATTTGATTGATGACCGCCGTTCTCTGCGTCACCAATCGACTGCGAACTCTGTGGAGTGCCTGTAAATCGAGTTGTTCGGCCGACTTCACTGGGACGAACCGCATTGTCGGCCGCTGAACGGCCTCGGCGATCGCTTCAGCATCCCGAAAATCATTCTTGTGACCCTTGAGGTATGGCTTGACGTACTGTGCCGGCAAGAGCCGGATTTGATGGCCAAATTTCTCGAGCTTGCGACCCAGATGATGTGCGCCTGCACACGCCTCCATTCCGATCAGACAACGCGGAACATTGGCCAGCGACTGGTCAAGCTGATTTCTCGACCGCTTCTTGCGTAGCGTGATTGCGCCTGTGGTATCGAGACCGACGACATGGAATGTGTTCTTCCCGAGATCGATACCGATCGTGACAATGTTCGTATTCGACATGGCTTGCGCTCCTGCTGTTGCCCCGCCGGACTCCACGTTGCCGCTGGGAGCGGGCGTGGTCCATGCCATTAACTCGTAAGGC